>NZ_JBFOCX010000025.1:0-406871 GCF_040908025.1 Aeromonas sp. R9-2 | reverse complement strand
ACTCGGCTGGATAGACAGTTGCTGGAGAGGGGGCGGGCATGCGTGAGTGGCGAGTCCTAGATAAAGAAAATGGCCACCTTTTCCAAGGTGGCCATTCACGTTGCCGATCGGCGCGCTGTTGGCCCAAAGGGTTGGTTGCGGAAGATCAGCCGGATATCAGGGTGGGCAGCCGGGCTTGCCAGATCTGGTGCCAGTGCTGCAGTTCGCTGCGGGGCATAGGGCGGGCGGTGAAGAAGCCCTGACAGATATCGCACCCCAGCTTGGCCAGCAGTTGCCAGGTCTGCACATCTTCCACCCCTTCGGCGACTGATTTCAGCCCCAGCTTGCGTGCCAGCTCGATGCTCGATTCGATGATGGCCAGACGGGAGGGGTCGGCATAGCAGCGATCGACAAAAGATCGATCAAGTTTGAGCTCGGTAAACGGCAGCAGCGCCAGCTGCTGCATCGAGGAGTAGCCGGTACCGAAGTCATCGATGGAGAGGCCAAAGCCGTGCATCCGCAGCCGAGTCAGCACCTCCAGTGCCTTGCCGATATCCTCGACAAACGAGCTTTCGGTCACCTCCAGGGTGATCAGCTCGGGATTGACACCCCAGCGCTGGCACTGGTTGATCAGGAAGTGGCAGAGATCTCCCTCAATCAGCGAGGTGGTTGAGAGGTTCATCGATAGATTGAGGGAGAGGCCGGTCTGGCCCCACAGATGGCAATCCTGCAGCGACTTGTTGATGATGACATCGGTCAGCTGGTCGATAAGGCCGTTGTTTTCCGCCAGCGGGATAAACATGCCGGGGGAGATCAGCCCATATTCCGGATGCTGCCAGCGGGCCAGCGCCTCCATCCCCACCCACTGGCCGGATGCAAAGCCGACCTTGGGTTGATACCAGGGCAGCAACTGGTCGTTGTCGAGGGCGCGTTTGAGCTCGTCCACCGAGAGGACGAGGCCATCGTCCTTGCCCGAGGGGGCCGACTTGGGTGTCCAGGAGTCGATCAACTGGCGCAGCCGCTGCGGGCTGGAGGGTTTCTCGATGCGACCCAGCACATGGAGACCATAGGCCGCGCTCATGCGCAGCACGGCCTCCACCACGTCATCTTCCAGCGCGCTGGAGAGGATGATGCCGCCCCGAAAGCCACCCAGCGAGAGGCGGCGCAGCAGCGCCATGCCATCCATGCCGGGCATCCGCAGATCGCAGAACAGGATGTCGACAGTGTGGCTCTGGCACAGCGCCAGGGCTTCGATGCCGTCTGCGGCCTCCAGCAGTTGCTGATAACCGAGCGCCCGGATCTGGTGCATCAGGGTCTTGCGTTGAAACCCGTGATCCTCGACCACCATGATGACCAACTCGTCTGCCGTTCTACTCATCGAGCCACAATCCCATTTCACGTTCAATATTGTTCATCTGTTCTTCCACTCTCTGTGTCAGCAGCGCGAGCTCGCTCAACTGTTTGAGGCGGGCCGCCGATTCCAGTTGCGCCGCCTGCTCGGCCAGGGAGATCTCCCCGACCATTCTGGCTGCCCCTTTGATGCGGTGGGCGATCTCCACCAGCTCCTGGCTATCATCGGAGGAGAGCGCGCTCATCATAGCGTGGCAATCTTTCCGGTTGGAGGCCAGATACTCCCTTGCCATGCTTTTGGCAATATCTTCATCGCCAAACAGATCTTGCCAGCGACCGATCATGTCGAGATTGATGGCCTGTCGTGCGGGCACTCTCTCTGTGATCGTAGTCGCGGGCAACCACCGCAGCAGCATCTGGCGCAGTGACTCCAGCGAATAGGGTTTGCACAGCATGCCGTTCATGCCGGCTGCCGTCATATTGGCTGCCGCCTCCTCCGAGGTATCGGCGGTGACGCCGATGATGGGGGCCTGCTCCCCTTGTTCCCGCAGGTGGCGGGTCAGGGTGTAACCATCCATGTGCGGCATGTGGCAGTCGGTGATCAGCAGGGCGAAATTCCGGGTTTGCCAGGCGCGCAACGCCTTCTCGCCATCTTCCACTACCTCGCACTCCACTCCCAGAATCGCCAGTTGACGGGTCAGCAGGGCGCGATTAACCAGATGATCATCGGCGACCAGCACCCGCCCGCCCAGTTTTTCGATGCTGGCGGCATGGGTGGTCACGGCTCGCCCGGTGATCAGTTCGCGGCAGCTTTCGAGCAACAGATCCGGATAGAGGGGGGATTGGCCGAGGCGCCACCAGTTCTCCGAGCCCATGCGTCCCCGCAACGCTTCGCGGGGGGAGAGGATGACCCCCTTGAGAGTGCCGGACTGTAGCAAGGTGTGCCATTCGCTCCCCATGCTGGACTCCAGCGCGGCCTCTTCCGCCAACAGCAGGCCGTCGAGATCGGCGGTGAGCTGGTGGATCTCGAGGGGGCTCAACCGGGCGCCGAGCCGTGCCATGGTGGCCTGCAAGGCGGCATCGCTACCCAGCCACCACCATTCGCTGCCCGCCAGTGCGGGTGGTTCCCACAGGACATTGAGCAGCGGGATGCTGAAGCGGAAACAGGCTCCTTCACCGAGCTGGCTCTTGACCGTCAGGGTGCCGCCCATCTTCTTCACCAGCTGATCACAGATGGCTAGGCCCA
Organism: Aeromonas sp. R9-2; assembly: GCF_040908025.1. Classification (NCBI taxonomy): domain Bacteria; kingdom Pseudomonadati; phylum Pseudomonadota; class Gammaproteobacteria; order Aeromonadales; family Aeromonadaceae; genus Aeromonas; species Aeromonas sp. R9-2. The sequence continues at coordinate 404,296 of NZ_JBFOCX010000025.1, read as the reverse complement.
GACCGGTGCCACCAAAGCGGCGATTGATATCGGATTCCACCTGCTCGAACGGGGTAAAGAGCAGCGCTTGCTTCTCTTCGGCGATGCCGATGCCGGTATCCGTCACCGCGATAACCAGCTGCTGGTCGTGATAGCTGGCCTGGATCGAAATGACGCCCTGCTCGGTGAACTTCACCGCGTTGTTGAGCAGATTGGAAATCACCTGGCCCACTCTGACCGGATCGATATCGGCCAGGTCGGGGAGTTGATCCTCCCACTGGAGCGTGACCTTCAGCCCCTTGCTGTAGGCCAGTGCGGCATGGCCGCGGATCACATCGCACACCACAGGTTGCAGACGGCAGGATTGGCGATTGAGGTGCAGCTGACCCGCCTCGATTTTGGAAAAGTCGAGGATATCGTTGACCAGATAGAGCAGGTGGTTGGCCGAGCTCTCCACATTGCGCAGCAGATAGCGCTGGTCATCATTGAGCTCACTCATGCGCAGCAGCTCCAGCATGCCGTGCATGCCCGAGATGGGGGTTCTCAGCTCATGGCTCATGGTGGCCAGAAAACGGCTGCGAGCCTGCATCGCCTGCTCGGCTGCGGCGCGCGCCTCGCGCAGTTCATGCTCCTGTTGCTTGATGGCGGTGATGTCCTGCACCACGCCGTTGAGCAGGCAATCATTGCCCTGTTGCGCCACAAAGTTACCGCGGATCTGGATATATCGCTCCCCCTGAACAGAGGGCACCAGCACCTCCATATCGAGCGGCTCAAGGGTTCGCGCATGTTTGGCCACCTTATCGATAAAGGCTGCCAGAGCCTCGTCGTTCAAGCCGAGGATCACGCCGCCAGACTCGGCTGCCATCAACTCTTGATGGGTCATCCCGAGAATGTCGCTGGCTCCTTGGGACAGATAGAGGAATTTCCCCTTGCCGGCCCCTTGCCAGAGATATTGATAAACCAGACCCGGCATGCTGTCGGTGATGTCCCGCAGCCTGCCCTCCACTTCTCGCACCTTGTTTTCGGCGGCCTTGAGGGCACTGACATCGGTCAATACCGTCAGCACCCCCTGAATCGCGCCGTCTGCTGCGCGATAGGGCAACTTGACGTAGACCACGTGAAGGGGAATATCCCCCTCGCGCTGGGTATAACCCGATCCTTGGAAGCTCTCGCCGGTTTCCCAGACCGCACGCTCCTCGCATAGCATCTGTTGCCGCTCGTCCTCGGTCATATAACCCCAGCCATCTCCTGCGGATCCGTCACCGATAAACAGCTCGCGGTATGCCCGGTTGCAGAGGGTCAGGCGATGCTCGTGATCCCGCAATGCCACCATATTGGGCAGGGAGTCGAGCAGGGTCTGGACGAACACCAACTGCTCATTGAGTGTCTTCTCGGCCCGTTGTCGCTGCACGATCTCCCGTTTCAGGGTGCGGTTCCAGGCCCAGAACAGGGCAAACAGCAGGGTGGCTGCCGCGCCGCCCATTGCGAACCAGAACAGCACTGTTTCGCTATTGATGCCGGTCTGCACGCTCATGGAGAGCCAGCGTCTCTCCACTTTATTGAGCTCCTCCGGCGGTATCGAATAGAGCACCTTGGTGAGGATCCGCTGCAGCATGGGATCTTTGCGCGTAGCCATGGCGACCGGCAGGCGCAAGTCTTTGCCGGCATAGACCACCTGATAGCGTTCGCTCACCCGCTTGTTGATGGATGGCAGGGTGACCATCACGTAGTCGGCATCGCCCGTGTCCAGCAGCTCCAGCAAGCGGTTGTCATTGTTGACCTCTACCGGATGGGCGCCGATGTGGGTCAGTAGATCTTTATCCAGCGAGCCATGCACCATGCCGACCCGTTTCCCTCGCAGCAGTGAGAGATCGGTGATATCGGTACTGCCTTTGGGGGCAATAACGACCCGATCGACAAACAGATAGCCGGGGGTGAACAGCGCAAACTGGCCGCGGTCGTGGTTGGGGGAGATGGCCGGAATAAAATCGATCTGCCGCAGCTTCAGCATATTCTGGGTTTCACCCCAGCTATTGGTGCGAACCAGAGAGAACTTCAGCCCGGAGACTTGCTGCATCAGCGCCATCAGGTCCGCCACATAACCGACCAGCCTGCCCCGGTAATTGAATTCGCTCATGGAGGTCCAGTCCGGAGAGACGCCGTAAGTCAGCTCAGGATGCTGGTTGAGCCACTCCTGCTCCTCAGGGGTAAACTGCACAGACTTCACCGCTCCTGAGTCCGCATGTTGGCTAGTCGTAGTGGCGGCCAGCATGTGACGACGATCTTCAACCGGTATCTCGTTGAATGCCTTGCTCACCAGGCTGACTAGTGCCGGGTCGCTCTTGTGCATATTGATGGAGAGAGACGTGCCGCTTACCCATTCCGGAGTGGCAATGGTGAAGCCAGCCTTGGGATGCTGATCTCTCACCATCACCAGTGACGGCATGTCGGCAAGATAGGCGTCAGCCATGCGCTTTTTGAGCATAAAGGCTGCTTCACTGCGACTCTCTGCCTCGGTCACACGGAGAAATCCCAGTTTTTTCAATTCACTGCAAGCATTGACTCCCGTGACACAGACCCAGTGCAAACCATGGGCATCCTGTCGTGATAACTTCGTTTTGCCATTGTTGAGCAGCACGCCGCGCGGCATGGAGAGCAAAAACGGGAGGGAGACAATATTGGATCGCCATTGTTCGCTTGGCTGGTCGTTCACCAGTATGTCGATTGCGCCGTGGTCAAGTCCGGTCAGCGCATCCACGTAGGAGGGGTAAACCTTGTAGCGCAGGGTCAACCCGAGCGTTCTGGCAATCTGCTGCGCAATGTCGGGGACTGGGCCGGTAAAGCGTTGATCTGCATCCTTATAGCTGTATGGAGGGTCACCCATCATCGGCATGCCGATGACCAGCTCCTGGTGTGATGACAGCCAGGCGCGCTCAGACAGATCAAACTCGTCTTCATTCAGACTGGTAATGGCGTGCGCCGCCACGCCCCAGAGCAGTAGCAGGAGAAACAGGAATAGACGATCACATTGGCGGAGCATCAGAAGGAATCCAACAGAATTGGGCGCATATTGTAAGTGCATTAAAATGCAGCGGCCAACATCAATTTACTCAATATTGGGCCACGACATGCCGATTGTGCGGCTGTGAGTCTGGCTAGTACCGGGATGGCAATCTGATGATAAAGCCTGCGCGGTGATGCGCCTGATTTTTTGCCAAAGGCCAGTTCAAGGGGGATATTGGAAAAAACCAACCAGTTTGATATCGATAAACAACATGGACAAACAAAAAGGGCCACCTCTTGCGAGGTGGCCCTTTCCAAACGTTTGGTGGAGCTGGGGGGATTTGAACCCCCGTCCAAAATTACTACATCCTTGGCACTACATGCTTAGTCACTCTTTACATTCGCCAACCCGCTGCGGAGAGACACGCCACGCATTGACTAGCTCGATTGGTTTTAATGCTTCCGCCCCGAGCAGGACTTCCACACGATCCTGTGAAGGATGACCTTCCGATTCCCTAGGACACAGGCAAGCTAGGGTAGAAGGGCTCTATGCAGGTTATTAAGCTGCTAGTGCGTAGTTTTCGTCGTTTGCGACTATTTTTTTGCGGTTTATTAACGAGGCCTACCGCACCTCGGCATGCACCTTGGGTTTCGTGAATCTTGTCGAATCCAGAATCAGCCCCAAGTTGTTAATTGCGATTGTACGCAAAAATGCTGTCATAGCAAGGCGTTGATACCCATTCCCTCTGGCAGCCAGTCTGTTTGCCGATTTATTGTACGCAGCTGAGCCTGAAGAGCCAGCTGCGCCGGGGGAAGGTGAACTGGCGTTCTGATCCTGCCAGTCGCAGGTTAGCCGCGATGCTTGTTCTTCATGATGCGAGCTTTTTCCCGATCCCATTCGCGGGCCTTGGTATCTTCGCGCTTGTCGTGCTCTTTCTTGCCCTTCACCAGGCCGATCTCGACCTTGACCCAGCACTGTTTCCAGTAGAGGGCGAGGGGAACTATGGTGTAGCCCTGACGGGCAATCAGGCTTTCGAGCTTGTCGAGTTCACGACGGCTCAGCAGCAGTTTGCGGGTGCGGGTCGGGTCACATACCACGTGGCTGGAGGCCGCTTGCAGTGGCAGGAAGCTGGAGCCGAACAGATAGGCCTCGCCATCGCGGAAGATGACATAGGCTTCGCTGATGTTGGCCTTGCCCGCCCGCAGGGATTTGACTTCCCACCCTTGCAGGGACAGACCCGCTTCGATCTTCTCTTCGATGAAGTATTCGTGGCGCGCGGTTCTGTTGAGTGCAATGGTGCTGGACCCGGCTTTGTTTTTACTGTTTTTTTTGCTCATGACGGGCGATTTCCGGCAATGACTAGGAGGCTCGTATTATACGTAGGCAGGGGCGGCTGTAAAACGCGCAGCAGGTCAAGTGGTGGCTTTCTGAGCGGTTTGGCTGAGGTTTTACCTCCACAACCCCAAACATGGTGATAAAATCGCGCCGATTGGATGAGGAAAAGCCATGCCCCGAATTACGCGCAGTGCCCTGGTGATGTTCAGTGCAGAACAGATGTTCAAGTTGGTTAACGATGTGGATGCCTATCCGCAGTTTTTGCCCGGCTGTGTCGGCAGCCGTGTCCACGAGGCTGGCGATGACTACATGATGGCGTCGGTCGATGTGGCCAAGGCGGGGATTGCCAAGACCTTTACCACCCGCAATCAGCTGGATGTGAACCGTCAGATCAGGATGGAGCTGGTGGATGGCCCGTTCCGCAAGCTGGCGGGCTGGTGGACCTTTACCCCGCTCGATGTCGACGCCTGCAAGGTGGAGTTTGATCTCGATTTCGAGTTTACCTCCAAGCTTATCGAGGTGGCCTTTGGTCAGGTATTCCGCGATCTGGTGAGCTCCATGGTCTCCGCCTTCTCCAACCGGGCGAAGGAGGTCTACGGTGTCTGACCAGCTCAATATCGAGGTTGTCTATGCCTTGCCGCAGCAGCAGACGGTGATTGCCCTGCGGGTGGCGCCCGAGACCTGCGTGCTGGCGGCCATCGAGCAGTCCGGCATCGTGCAAAAGCACCCCGAGATTGACTTGTCGGTCAACAAGTTCGGCATCTACAGCCGCCCAGTGAAAGGGAGCGAGCCGCTGCACGACGGGGATCGTATCGAGATCTACCGCCCGCTCATCGCCGATCCCCGCGAGATGCGCAAAAAGCGGGCCGAGAAGGCCAAAGAGGAGGGGAGAGCCGATAGCGTGACCGGTGGCCGCCCCGATGTACATCGCAAGCTCCGCGAGTAGTGCTCAGGTTTTTCGTGCAGAAAAAAGGCGCCAAGGCGCCTTTTTTTGATCCCGTTAGCCGGTGAGCTTGCCGAGGGGATATCAAGAGAGGGCTGCTTCTATCACACCCAGCCGGGCGCGGGCCCAAGCGGCCAGTAGCTCTACCCCGCTTTGCATCACCCGCTCATCGAAATCGAATTCGTTGTGATGGTGCGGCGCCGCCAGATCGGCCCCCAGGATGAGGTAAGCCGCTTCGCCCCCCTGCTTTTGCACCCGCTCCATCAGAAAACCGGCATCTTCGCTGGCGCCAAAGCGGCGAGTCTGGATGGTGGCAAGCCCTTGCTTGCGGGCCAGCGCCGCCAGCTCGGCCTGCAGCGCCGGGCTGTTGTCGAGGGCAATGGCCTCGCCCTGTTTGATGATGCGGTAGGTGACGCCGTGGGCGAGGGCGGTACCTTCGACGATGCGCTGTACCTGACTGAACATGTAGTCGTTGAGCGTGCTATCGGCGCCGCGGGTTTCACCGCGTAGCTCTGCATGATCGGGGATGACGTTGCGGCCGCTGCCAGCGTGAAGCTGGCCGACGTTGATGCGGGTCATGCCGTCGCGGTGGCGGGGAATGCCGAGCATGGCGGTGGTGGCCATGCAGGCGGCTGCCAGCGCATTGCTGCCGGCATTGGGTTCGAGCCCCGCGTGAGCGGCGGTGCCCATAAAGTGGACGTCGAACTTGGTGGAGCAGAGAAATTCGGTGGGATTGATCACCAGCTCGCCGCTGCCAGCGTGAATACCGATATGTAGCGAGAGCAGGGCATCCACGTCATCGAGTGCGCCACCGGCAGCCAGCGCCTTGCCACCGCGGCACCCCTCTTCGGCGGGCTGGAAGAAGAGCTTGATGCGGCCGCACAGCTGCTCCTTCATCGCCATCAGCTGGCTGGCCAGCCCCATGCCGATGGCGGTGTGGCCATCGTGGGCGCAGGCATGCATCCATCCCTTGTTGTGGGAGGCAAAACCCTCCTGCTGCGGCTGGTGCTGTTCGGCGTCGGACTCTTCCACCTCCACCGCATCGATGTCGAAGCGAAAGGCCAGGGTCGGGCCGGGACGGCCGGTATCCAGCTCTCCCATCAGGCCAGTGACATCGCCGATCCGCTCCAGCCAGTCGGGATGGGCTCCCTGACGACGGGCGCGAGCCTTCTCGGCCGCCACATCCACATCACGGCCCATCATCAGATTGCTGGCCAGCAGTTTGTCGCCAAGCACAATGCGATAACCGAGCTCGCTCAGGTGGTGGGCAATCAGGCTGGTGGTGCGAAACTCTTTCCAGGCGGCTTCCGGCAGGCGGTGCAGGTCGCGGCGCCACAGGATCAGGTGCTCAAGGGTCATCTTGGCTTCCTTGGTGATTCGATTTGTCGACTATTGTGCCTTTTTTCCCGGCTGACCACACGGGGCCTGCAGCTGGTCGGGGGAGCTGTGCGTGCGAGTGATGTCTGTGAGGGCCGTGAATAGTGGTGAGCGCCCATAAAAAAACGCCTCCACAAGGGAGGCGTTGTCGATAGCAGGTTATCAGGCCGCGTGATGGTAAGCGGAGGCTTCAAACAGCTTCTTGTTGGCCACCAGATCGATGGGGTCAAAATCATCGACGTTGATGGTGCGCAGGCGACTCACTTCGGCGCGGCGCAGCAGCTCGGCTTCGCTCTGGGTCAGTACGCCAGCGGCCAGGCCGATGTCGGCCACCTTGTCCAGCGCCATGAAGGGACGCTTGATACCATCGCTCTTGCAGACTTTCTCGAACAGCGGCTCGGCGGCCAGCACGTCATCGAGCGCCTGCTCCAGCAGACCGAAGGGGTTGCCCTCTTCGCGAGTCAGGTATTGCCCCTTGGCCAGGCGGCTGCGGGTCTCGCTCGGGGTTTGCAGCAGACGGGCAACTTGCTGGTCCAGCTTGTCGCACGGACGGTTCAGGTCACGGCCCAGCGGCAGCACCACGGCGCGCAGGGCAAGGCCAATCCAGCGGTTCGGGAAGTTGCGCAGCAGCTCGTCGATCGCCTCTTGTGCCTTGAACATGGCATCTTGCAGTGCCCAGTGCAGCAGTGGCTGGTCGGCCTGCTGGCGTCCCTCGTCCTGATAGCGCTTGAGGGCGCTGGAGGCCAGATAAAGCTGGCTCAGCACGTCGCCAAGACGGGCGGAGACCCGCTCCTTGCGCTTGAGCTCGCCACCCAGGGTGCCCATCGCCATGTCTGACAGGAACGCCAGGTTGGCCGAGAGGCGGGAGAGTTGCTGGTAGTAGCCCTTGGTCTGATCCTTGTAAGGGGCCGCGGCAAAGCGGGCGCCGGTGATACCGAGCCAGAAGCTGCGCACCAGGTTGCTGATGGCAAAGCCGACGTGGCTGAATACCGCCTTGTCGAAATCTTTCAGCGCCTGCTCTTTATCCGGGTGGCTGGCAGCCAGCATCTCCGGCAGTACATACGGGTGGCAGCGGATAGCGCCCTGACCGTAGATGATCATGCTGCGGGTCAGGATGTTGGCCCCTTCTACCGTAACGGCGATGGGGGCACCCTGATAGCCACGGGCCAGATAGTTGTTGGGGCCCATGCAAATGGCTTTGCCGCCGTGGATGTCCATGGCATCGATGATGCACTTCTGGGCACGGTCGGTGAGGTGGTATTTGACGATGGCGGAGATGACCGAGGGCTTCTCGCCAAGGTCGATGCCGGTCACGGTCAGGTTGGCTGCGGCGCCCATGATGTAGGCGTTGCCACCGATGCGGGCCAGCGGTTCTTCAATCCCTTCCATCTTGCCGATGGGCAGCTTGAACTGGCGACGGATGCGGCTATAGGCGCCGCTCGCCAGGGCCAGCATCTTGACGCCACCTGTGCTGTTGGAGGGTAAGGTGATGCCGCGACCGACTGACAGACACTCGACCAGCATGCGCCAGCCCTGACCAGCCATGGCTGGGCCACCGATGATGAAATCGAGCGGGACGAACACATCCTTGCCCCGGGTCGGGCCGTTCTGGAACGGCACGTTGAGCGGGAAGTGGCGACGTCCAATGCCGACACCCTTGATGTGAGTGGGGATCAGCGCGCAGGTGATACCAAGCTCTTCCTCGTCCCCCAACAGGTGTTCCGGATCACGCAGTTTGAAGGCCAGACCCAGCACGGTAGCAATGGGGGCGAGCGTGATATAACGCTTGTTCCAGGTGAGGCGCATACCTAGCACCTCTTTCCCTTCCCACTCGCCTTTGCAGACGATACCGAAGTCGGGGATGGAACCTGCGTCAGAACCCGCTTCCGGGCTGGTCAGGGCGAAGCAGGGGATCTCTTTACCTACCGCCAGGCGGGGCAGGTAGTAATCCTTCTGCTCGTCAGTGCCATAGTGTTGCAGCAGTTCGCCCGGGCCCAGCGAGTTGGGTACGCCAACGGTGGAGGCGAGCACGGCGCTGGCACCGCACAGCTTTTGCAGGACACAGGACTGGGCGTAGGCCGAGAACTCCAGACCGCCATATTTCTTCTTGATGATCATGGCGAAGAACTTGTTGTCCTTCAGGTATTGCCACACCTCGGGGGAGAGGTCCGCGCGCTCGTGGGTCACTTCCCAGTCGCTCACCATGCGGCACACTTCCTCGACCGGACCATCCATAAAGGCCTGCTCTTCGGCAGAGAGGGTGCTGACCGGAATGGCGTGCAGCTTTTTCCAGTCCGGGTTGCCCGCGAACAGATCGGCTTCCCACCAGGTGGTGCCCGCTTCGATAGCCTCTTTCTCGGTGCGGGACATCTCCGGCATGATCGATTTGTAGATCTTGAACAGCGGCTTGGTTATTTGATTGCGGCGAAATTCCACCAGATTGAGCGGGATGGCGATCACCGCGAACAGCGCCCATACCAGCAAGGGCACATGACCATAGATGGTGCCAAGTACCAGGGCGGCGCCGGTGACCAGGGTGGAGATGAACAGGGATGCCCGGCGATAGGCCAGGGCTCCGATAACCAGGATCACCCCGAGCAGAGTGAGGGTCGTCGTCATTGCTTGCTCCTTGCGTGGTTAGGTTGCCAACGTGGCGTAACTGATCCAGAGGTCTGACCTGTTGGATATGGCCACTGTTGTAATTCATACGCACAAAATTATCAAGCTGTTTACATCTTCATTACCTTCTCTCTGTGATCCCCATAACGCTCACGCGCCGCCAGCGCTGTGGCTCGCAGGGGGCGACTGTGCGATTCGCTTGTGCGAGAATAGCCGCGATCTACACGCACACTAAAAACAGTGGAAGAGACATCATGTACCAAGAATTGATCCGCAATGAACTGACCGAAGCTGCCAGCGTGCTGCAGGCCTTCCTGGCTGATGAGCAGAACCTGAAAAACATCGAAGCGGCCGCCAAACTGCTGGCTGACTCTTTCAAGGAAGAGGGCAAGGTGCTCTCCTGTGGCAACGGTGGCTCCCACTGTGATGCCATGCACTTTGCCGAAGAGCTGACCGGTCGTTACCGCGAGAACCGCCCGGGTTATGCCGGTATCGCCATCTCAGATCCGAGCCACCTCTCCTGCGTCTCCAACGACTTTGGCTATGACTATGTCTTCTCCCGCTATGTGGAAGCGGTCGGCCGCCGTGGCGACGTGCTGCTCGGCATCTCCACCAGCGGCAACTCCGGCAATATCCTGAAAGCCATCGAGGCTGCCCGCGCCAAAGGGATGAAAGTGATCGCCCTGACCGGCAAGGATGGCGGCAAGATGGCAGGCCTGGCGGATGTCGAGATCCGCGTGCCGCACTTTGGCTATGCCGACCGTATTCAGGAAGTGCACATCAAGGTGATCCACATCCTGATCCAGCTGGTCGAAAAAGAGATGGCCAAGTAATCAGGCCATAACTACCAGATAAGGGCTGCGCCGGTAGCATGGTTCGCCATCTGCCGGTTGTTGCCAGTCACAGGGGAAGGGATTGCGCCTTCTCCTGCTGTCTGTCGAACCAGCGTGCTGGTCGAACATGACACAAGCCAAATCATGAAAGGAGTCTGCCGGATATGTGCGAACTGCTCGGCATGAGTGCCAATGTGCCGACCGATATCTGCTTCAGCTTTACCGGGTTGATGCTGCGCGGCGGCAAGACCGGGCCCCACAAGGATGGCTGGGGGATCACCTTCTACGAGGGGAAGGGCTTTCGCACCTTCAAGGATCCCGAGCCCAGCGCCCAATCTCCCATCGCCAGACTGGTACAGGCGCTGCCCATCAAAAGCTGCGCCGTGGTCAGCCACATTCGGCAGGCCAACCGTGGCTGCGTGTCGCTGGAAAATACCCACCCCTTTACCCGTGAGCTGTGGGGTCGTTACTGGACCTTCGCCCACAACGGTCAGCTCACCGGCTACAAGAAGCTGCCAACCGGCCGCCACCGTCCGGTGGGGGATACCGACAGCGAGCACGCCTTCTGCTGGCTGCTCGATCGGCTGGAGCAAAAATATCCCAAGCGTCCGGCCAACTTTCCCGCCATGTTTCGCTATCTCGCTACCCTGTGTGACGAGCTCAGAGCGTTCGGAGTGTTCAACATGCTGCTCTCGGATGGGGAGTATGTGATGAGCTACTGCAGCAACAACCTGCACTGGCTGACCCGCTGTGCGCCCTTTGGCGAGGCGAGCCTGCTGGATGAGGAGGTGGTGATCGACTTTCAAAGGGAGACCACCCCCAACGATGTGGTCACCCTGATCACCACCCGTCCGCTGACCGGCAATGAGAATTGGGTCAAAATGGCGCCCGGCGAATTCAATCTGTTTCGCATGGGGGAGCGGGTGGCGACCAACCAGGTCGTGCTTGAGCAAGATAAAAAAATACCAGGGTAGATACCTACCCTGGTTCTTCGCAGCAGCCATAAAAGGCAAAAGGGATGAGAGGTGTTGCTGAGCATCATCACTCTGACGGTATTGAGTGTTGATCAATTGTTAATTTTTGGCAATCAAGTTGTTGTCTTGAGGGGCGTTTCAGCATCGCTATTTCGATACTGATCACATTTTTTGCCACTCTATTCCCTGAGCCATCCAATCGGGTGCTTCATCATTGCCTGGTCATGAGCCACGACATCGAAAACTATCTATAGTATGGTCTGTTTGAATACCGTTCTGGAGGAGCCTCGCATGGAGTGGGTGGATCGCAAGGTGTTGCAGCAGCTGGCAGAGGATATCGGTCCGGATATGCTGCCCGTGGTCATCGCAGTCTTTATTGAAGAGGTGGGTGAGCAGCTGAGTCAGCTCAGACCCCTCTATGAACAGGGAGAGTGGGAGGCGCTGGCTCGGGTGGCGCACAGCATGAAATCATCCTGTGGCAGCTATGGCGCCATGCCGAGCTATCAGCAGGTGATGGCGCTGGAGATGGCCAGCAAGCAGGCCGATGTGGCCGAGGCAGAGCGCCAGTTGCAACTGCTGGAGGTCTCCTTGCCTCAGGTGCTCGCGTTTCTTGCCGATTATCAGTAACGGCGCCATGCAGGGATGCCGGGGCGCCGTGACCGTTGCCTAACGCTGGTTGAGCAGTTGCTGGATGATCCGGTCCAGCGCCAGTTTCAGCTTCAATCGATCGTGCCGATGGGGCAGCTCAAGCTCGCCCAGCTCGGCTTCGATCACACGCCCTTGCCAGTCCCCCGCATCACTCGCGCCCTGTGGGGCCAGGATGGCATCCAGCCGACCCTGACCGACCCGGGATTCCAGCCAGCGACACTGACTCATCAGATCCAGCTGACTGGCAGGGCCGTTTTCCGCCACCAGATTGCAGACGAAAACCAGCATGGCGCTGCTCTCGTTGATGGCCTGGGCGATCTCGGCCAGCAGCAGTGGTGGCATGATGGAGGTGAGAAAACTGCCCGGCCCAAGAATGATCATGTCCGCCTGCTGCAGTGCCAGCACCGCTTCCCGAGTCGCTTGCACCTCCGGCATCAGGCCGAGGGAGAGGGGCGGTGTTGCCAGTTGATCGATGGATACCTCTCCCAGGATCTGGGTGCCACACTCCATATGGGCGCAGAGATCGGTGGGAAATTCAGACATGGGTAGCAATTGTGACTCGATTTTGAGCATGTCACTGATCAGCTTGATAGCATCAAGAGGACGGACACAGAGATTATCGAGCGCCAGCAGCATCAGGTTGCCAAGGTTGTGACCCGCCAGCTCGCCTTTGCCGGCGAAGCGGTATTCGAACAACAGGCTGCCGATGCTGGGATCGGTCACCAGCTGGTTCAGGCAGTTGCGCAGATCGCCCCAGGCGATGCACTCCTGACTCTTGCGCAGGCGTCCGGTCGAGCCGCCATCATCTGTGGTGGTGACGATGCCGGTGAGCCGTTGACCGAGAAACGAGAGGGACGAAAGCACTCGTCCCATGCCGTGGCCACCACCGATGGCAACAACCCGATCGAAGTCATTGATGTTTTTTTGCCACATATGGGCGTCCTGTCATTGGTCTCAGTTGACCGCTATGTTAGCAAGCGAAGCGAGATAATTGTTTGATAAAGGTATGATTTTTGCTTGAGGCTGCCATTCGATAAAACAAGGAGATGGTGTTGAAATTTCTGACCGTTCACTCCCTCGCCCAGAATTCATCGCTGGCGGCCCAAGATATCTGCGCGCAGCTGCGCCACCATGCCGATCAGGCCCCCTCCCTGCTGTTACTCTATTTTACCCAAGCCCATGACGGGGCGATACTGCGCGACGCGCTCAAACGCCAGTTCCCGACGACCCGCCTGCTTGGGTGCAGCTCTTGCGGTGGCGTCATGACCGAGATGGGACACCACGCCCGAGACGGATATGGGCTGGCCGTTGCTGCTCTGTACGATGAGAAAGGGGCATTCGGGGTAGCCGGTGCCAGCGGTGACGCGGTGGATGTGCGGCAGTTGCTGCGCCGAGCCATGAGCGACTGTGGTCGGCCGGGCGAGCTGCCCCAGCTGATCCTGTTTCATGCCAGTCCCGGCAAGGAGGAGGGGCTGCTGGCCGGTATCGAGGCCGAACTCGGTGCCTCGGTGCCGGTGGTCGGTGGATCCGCGGCTGATAGCAGCGTCAGCGGTGACTGGCAGCTCTGCTGGGATGAGGCGGTGGCTCAGGATGGCATCGGTCTGGCGGTGCTCTATCCTGATTGCCAGCTCGCTTTTCAGTTTCATTCGGGCTATGTGCCTGCCGAATTCAGCGGTGAGATCACCGCCTGCAACGGGCGGGAGGTACTAACCATCGATCACCTGCCTGCCGCCGAGGTCTATGCCCGCTGGTGCGGGCGCGAACAGCCCTGGCCGGTGGGGGCGATTTTGCGCGAGACCACGCTCACCCCGCTGGCCCGTCAGGTGGGAGCGCTGGATGGCATTCCTTACTACAAACTTTCCCATCCTGAAGCTGTGACCGAACAGGGCGGGCTGCGGCTCTTTACCGATGTGGTGCAAGGAGAGCGTCTGCTGTTGATGTACAGCAGTCAGGAAGGGTTGCTGCAGCGCAGCCTCAATGCCATGCGTATCGAGCCAGGGTATGGGGTCGACGTGGAATTGCAGCCCATCGGCGCGCTCATCATCTTTTGTGCTGGTTGTCGTTTGGCGCTAGGTGATATGTTGTGCCAATTTGTCGAGCAGAGCCAGGCTCGCCTCGGCAAGATCCCCTTTATCACCCCCTTTACCTTCGGCGAGCAGGGGCGGCTGCCCAATGGCGAGCTGGCCCACGGCAACCTGATGGTATCGAGCGTGATTTTCCTGACCCGTTGAGTCGGCAGAACATAACAGAGCAGGCAACAAGATGATTGGCAACAGTGAACTGGAAGCCCTCGGCGACAAATTGCAGACCACGCTGGTCGACCTTATGCGTTGCCGCGAGCGCGAGGCCAAGTATCGTCACGAGTCCCAGACTCTGCTGGGGGGGGTTGCCACCCTCGCCGATGCCAAGACGCTGGAGCAGGTGCTGGAGAGCCTTATCCAGGTGCTCAAACCCTTTATCGGCTTTGAGCACGCGGATGTGGTGGCCTGGGAAGGGGAGCAGGGAAGTACCCACCTCAGCACCGAGCCAATGCTATCAGCCCGCAGCTGGCGCATGACCCCGGCATTTGCCCGCGCCATCTCGGGTGAAACCTTGGTGATTTACGATCCCGCCCAGCTGCCTGAGCTTGCGCCGCTGGCGAGCGAGCCGGGCTGGGCCAGCGTGATGCTGACCGGGCTGCAGGCCCCCGGTTTTACCGCCACCCTCATCTGCCGCCACGCTCGGGCGGGCACCTTCGATCTCACCAGCAAGGCCGCAATGGAGCGTTGCCGTCCTCTTATCGCCCAGGCGCTGGTCAACATCACCTATCGGGCCCGCTTGCAGGAGCAGGTCGCGGTAAAAACCGAGGCGTTACAGGCCAGCGAACGCCGTTTTCGCAGCTTCGCCGCCATGGCTTCAGACTGGTTCTGGGAGACAGATGCCGAGCATCGCCTCAGTTATGCCTCAGAGCCGGGTTATCTGGATGAGATGACCCCGCAAGCGACCCGGCCGACCCTCTATGACTACGTCTGCAACAAGCAGAGCTGCGATGCCCAGAAATATCTGCAGCTTTTGGAGCTGCGCCAGCCGGTGCGAGGGGTGCGGATGCAGGTTGCGCTGCAACACGGCCCCTGCTGGATGGAAGTGAGCGCCGAGCCCTGTTTTGACCATGATGGCCTGTTTATCGGTTATCGCGGCACTGCCCGGGATATCAGCAACCAGATCCGTAGGGAAGAGGAGCTGGCGCGGGCACGGGATGAGGCCGAAGCGGCCAACCGTGCCAAGTCCCAATTTCTGGCCATGATGACCCACGAGATCCGTTCGCCCATGAATGCGGTGTTGGGGATGCTCGATCTGGTGCAGCATGCCGAGCTGGCGCCGGAGCAACAGAGCCTGCTGCGTCATGCCACCCACTCGGCCAGATTGCTGCAAACCATCATCGACGACGTGCTCGATTTTTCGAAAATCGAGTCGCAAACCCTGGTGTTGCACTGCGAAACCTTGCAGCCAGTCCAGCTTTGCCAATCCCTGGTCGAGCCGCTGCAAACCCGTGCCGCCGCCAAGGGGATCGCGCTGGTTTATCGGGTCGATGAGTCTGTGCCCCGGGAGTTGCAGGGGGATCCGATGCGTTTGTCACAGGTGATGGGCAATCTGCTGGACAACGCCCTCAAGTTTACCGAGCAGGGGCAGGTGACTCTGCACCTGGGTTGGCAGGATGAGAAGCTGCTGATCTCGGTCTCCGACACCGGGATCGGGATCGCTGATGCGGATCAGGCGCTGCTGTTTGAGCCCTTCTCCCAGGTCGACAACTCGGCCACCCGGCGTTTTTCCGGTACCGGCCTCGGTCTTGCCATCAGCAAGCGTCTGGTGACGCTTATGGGGGGAGAGATCCACCTGAAGAGCGAGCCGGGTAAGGGAAGCTGTTTCTGGTTCGAACTGCCCGGCATGGCGTTGCCTTGCCATTGTCAGCCCCAGCGGGAGGAGGGGGCTTCGGCACTGCTGCCACTGGATGTGCTGGTGGTGGAAGACAGCCCGGTGAACCAGTTGGTGGTGTCGCTGATGCTGCAAAAACTGGTGGGTAAGGTACGGCTGGCTGCCAATGGCCTGGAGGCGCTGGCACAGGTGGATGAGCAGCTCCCGGATTTGATCCTGATGGATATGCGGATGCCCCTGATGGACGGACTGGAAGCGACTCGCCGGTTGCGGGAGTTGGGATGCACCATGCCTATCGTCGCCCTGACGGCTAATGCGATGGCGGAGGACAAGGCGTGCTGTCTGGCGCAGGGGATGGATGACTTTCTCGCCAAGCCTATCACCTTGTCACGGCTGAGAGAGTGTTTGCAGCGTCACTTTGGTCAGCGGTTGCCGACGCGCGGATAAAAAAATGGTCAACTTTGTGGGTTGACCAGTTCTTCAGCAAATACTGAAGAGAGCACGGGATAAATCGGGTTGTATCAATCTATATGAAAAATCTGTGCCAACTTTTTTGGGACTCTTTTGTGTTCAATTTTGGCCGTTTAGCGCAGCGGCTCTCTCTTGTTATGGCGTTTTGCGTTCCTACTTAGTCGCAAAATGCGAATTTCACATTTTCATTGTTGGAATAATTGCATTTTGCAACGCTGTTTTTGTCATTGTGAAATCAGGCGATGCAGGAATTTACGGGCCGCTTCGCTGTTTTGTTTGGCAATCAGCATCTGCTTTTCATAAATCGGCATCGGTAATATCTCGAGCCAGCGCTGGCAGAGCCAGGCGGCATCTTCAAAGCGCTTGTCCGGATAGAGCTCATCAAGCTCCGGATACTGCTCGAACACTTCCCGCAGGCGATTGACCAGCAGCTTGTCGTTGAAATCGGAGTGGGTGCTCGGCCAGTTGGGCAGCATCTCCACCTTGGCCCGGCGCAGGCCCATCTCGTCTGTTTCCATCTCGTGGATGCAGAAGCGCTCCAGTCCCAGCACCGTCACACCCAGCAGGCCATCATTGAGGGTGTAGAAGTCGGTCACCTTGACCCGGGTGCCCACCGGCAGAATGCGGCCGGATTGTCCCGAGGTGGTCGACTCTTCCATCACGATGCCAAAGCCCTGATCGTTGATGAATGACTCCTTGAGCATCTGCAGGTGGCGTGGCTCGAACAGACGCAGAGGAAGCTTGCCGCCCGGCAGTATGTGGGAAGGCAAGGGGAACAGTGCCAAAGGTTGTAGTTTCATGTTCCATCCTCCATTGAGTAGTTGCTGAATATGACAATGCAGCGACTGTGCCAGAGAATGAAAAAAGCCACCGGAGGGTGGCTTTTCGGGCGGTTGAGGGCGCTTAGTTGCGCTGCTCCAGATACATGACAGCCGCTTCCACGCGGCTTTGCGCCTCGAGTTTCTTCAGCAGGCTCTTCACGTGAACCTTGACCGTTCCCTCGGAGATATGGAGTACCGAGGCGACCTGTTTGTTGGAGAGGCCTTTTGCAATTTCGCGCAGGATTTGCATTTCGCGACGCGTTAAGCTTTCCAGCTTCTGCTGCAGGTGATCCAGCTCGTAGATGTTTTCGAGATAGGGGCGCAGCGGTTCGCTCAGGATCTGCTTGCCGGTCATCACGTCGGCCAGCTGTGCCAGCAGCAGATCAGGCTCGGTATCCTTGAGCAGGTAGCCGTCGGCACCGGCCTTGAGCAAAGCCACCACATCCTGACGGGCATCGGAGACGGTGAGGATCACCACCCGGGAGGTGATCTCTTCGGCCCGCAGCGCCTTGAGGGTATCGAGGCCGGAGAGCCCCTTCATGTTGAGGTCGAGCAGGATCAGGTCCGGCTCTGATTCTTTGGCCAGCGCCACGGCATCTGTGCCGTTGGAGGCTTCACCGGTCACCTCCATGTTCTCTTCCAGAGCCAGCAACTGCACAATCCCTTTGCGCATGAGGGGATGGTCATCTACGACCAGAACTGTGTATTTCATCTCGTCCATCAGGCGTCTCTCGCTAGACTGGTGGGAAAGGTCAGATGCACGCAGGTGCCTTGTGGTTGCTGCTCGTTGATGGTCAGCAGACCGTGCAGTTTGCTGGCGCGCTCGTTCATGATGCTCAACCCGTAATGGTTGATCGCCGAGCTGGCGAGTCCGATCCCGACACCGTCATCTGAAATCTGAACCTCAATGTTACCACTGGCGAGGGTCTCACAGCTAACATCAATCACTTGCGCGTTGGCATGTTTGATGGCATTGAGCACTGCCTCACGGATCAACTGCAAAATGTGGATATGCTGGCCCGCCTCCAGGTCGTTGTCGGCCAGTCCGTAATGGAACCGGATTTCGGCCTGGGTCTGGGGTTGCAGCTGATCGAGCATGACGCGGATCGCTTCCCCCAGATTGGCATCGCCAATGGTGAGACGGAAGGTACCGAGCAGTTCGCGCAACTGGGTATAGGCATTGCTAAGCCCCTCGTCGATCTGCTGCATCGCCTCCTGCGCCTTGTCATGTTGCCCCTTGGCGTAAGAGCGCTTGAGCAGGGTGGACTGGATCTTGAGATAGGAGAGGGCCTGCGCCAGCGAGTCGTGCAGCTCCCGGGCGATCACCGCCCGCTCCTCCATCAGCAGCAGTCGCTGCTGTTGCAGCAGGGTCTGGTCTTTGTGCAGCACTTGGGCCAGCAGCATGGTGAAGTTTTTAATCAACCGCTCATCGATGGGGTGCTGGCTGATGATGTCGAGGCGGCCGAACTCCTGCTCATCCATCTGCAGATAGAAGCTGGCGACCGCATCGAGATCGCCGGGCCAGCCGGTGCGCCCCGAGATGTAGACCGGCATGGCGTTGTGCTCGAAGCGGGTTAGCCGGATGTGGTCGATATGCTGGTGGGCGGCGGCACGGTCCAGCAGTTTGATAAGGGTACGGGTGCTGAGCGGAGCTGCGTGCAGCTTCTGGGCGGTCGAGTAGAGAAACGAGAGAGTATCGTTGGCCTGCTGCAGCTTGGCGGTTTTCTCCTCCACCTTGTTTTCCAGCTCCCGATAGAGCTTGCCCAGCTCGTCGGCCATGGTGACGAAGGCGCGCGACAGTTCCCCCAGCTCGTTTTCGCCGTGGGCGGGCAGCTTAAGATCGAAATCCTGCCGCTGGATCTGGCGGGCGCAGTAGACCAGCTGGTTGAGGGGGGCGACCACCTGCTGGCGGGTGAAGCGCACCGTGAACCAGGCGATGGTGATGATGGCCAGCAGGCCGAGCCCCTCCGCCAGTGCCAGCATCCGCACCTTGAATTCCACGTGGTACTGCATCTGATTGACGAAATTGTCGATGGCCGCCACAAACTGCTCGGTGTTATCGGTGTACCGTCTGGGGGTGCGATCCTCGATGTGCTGGCGCATCACCTGCCACTGGCCGAGCACCTCGCCATAGGTGCGACGCAGGGAGGCAGGAGTGATCCAGCGCTGGGTCTCCTGCAGCTCTTCGGCATGCAGGGTCTCTTCAAACTGGGAGAGGCGCCCCAGCACGCTGTCGCCCCGCTCGATTTCGTAGGCCATCCGGTAGGCTTGCATCCGCAGCGAACCGGAGAGGTTGATCGCCTTGGCATCGGGCACCGAGTAGAAGAGGGTGACCATGGCGACCAGCGCGATCAGGCTGGCCATGAAGAGGATCAACACCATGGCGCGGCCAATGGCACTGCTGACCGAATGGACCCTGAACCGTTTTCCCATACTGATGCGCACCTCTGAATAGTGATAAGGACCCCGCAAGATGCGTGGGAGTGTACTCCAACTTGTGTTAGCATCGAAAAACTAGATGAACTCCGAGCGGTTTTGCCTAAGTCCTAGCGATAGGGGGAAACCAGCCGTCAGCCGACGTTCGAGCTGTAAGGGTCAGGAAAGAAATGCCCTGGCCTCCCGTATTTGGAAAGGTGTTTATGTTGCCACTTGAAGATGGTTTTTCCCGTCGTTTTTACTATTTGCGTCTGTCAGTGACCGATGTGTGCAATTTCCGTTGCACCTATTGCCTGCCTGACGGTTATCGCCCCCCGGAAGGTCACAAAGCGGGGCGTCAACCCTTTCTCTCGATTGACGAGATCCGCCGTGTGGTCAGTGGTTTTGCCGCCATGGGCACCCGCAAGGTGCGCATCACGGGGGGCGAGCCCTCCCTGCGCCGCGATTTCACCGAGATCGTCAAGGTGATTGCCACCACCCCAGGCATCGAGAAGGTCGCCATGACCACCAACGGCTATCGCCTCAAGGAGCGGGCTCAGGAGTGGTTTGATGCCGGACTCAACGCGCTGAATGTCAGTGTCGACAGTCTCGACCCGCGCCAGTTTCACCAGATCACCGGTGAGAACAAGCTGGCCGAGGTGATGGAGGGGATCGAAGCAGCGCTCGCCGCCGGTTTCAAATCGGTGAAGATCAATGCGGTGCTGCTCAAGGGGCTCAACGACTACCAGCTCGATGCCTTTCTGGGCTGGATCAGGCACAAGCCCATCGAGCTGCGCTTTATCGAGCTGATGCAGACCGGCGAGATGGATACCCTGTTTCGTGACCACCATGTCAGCGGGGAGCAGATCAAACAGCGCTTGCTGGAGAGTGGCTGGGTGCAGCAGTTGCGGGGCACGGATGACGGTCCGGCGCAGGTCTTTATGCACCCCGATTCGCAAGGTGGGGTGGGGCTCATCATGCCCTACAGCAAAGATTTCTGTGCCGGTTGCAACCGGCTGCGGGTCTCCTCGCTGGGGAAGCTGCATCTGTGCCTGTTTGGCGACAACGGTATCGACCTGCGGGATCTGCTCGGCGCAGATGCACAATCTGATGAGCTGCAACAGCGCATTCGCGCGGCACTGGCGGGCAAGAGTGCCACCCATCGTCTTCATGAGGGCAATGCCGGCATCACCCCTCATCTCGCCTCGATCGGCGGATAACCGCAAAAAATCGCCAACGATTAAATAGCAATCCTCACATGGAGGTATTTTAACCGATACCTCCTTTTTTATTGCGCTGCAAGGCTTTGATCTGGCGCAAGAATCCCCCCTGTTTATCTCCCTGGTGGTATATCCCTTACCTTGTCAGGGCCGCAATATACACCCACTCTTATAATTGGTATCAAGAATGCCAATCATGGACTCGCACTGTCCCCTTTTTCACCAGAACAGGAGTCAACATGCCGGATGAGATCGATCTTGCCCGCCGCGGCCTGTTCCGGGGGCGGCTGAGAACTGCCGAACCGCCGGTGCAGTTGCCCTGGTCAGTCAACTGGTCGGCATTTGTCGCCGACTGCACCCGCTGCGGGGAGTGTCTGGCGGCCTGTCCGGAGCAGATCCTGGTGAATGGCGAGGGCGGTTTTCCGGTGGTCGATTTCCAGCGTGGCGAATGCACCTTCTGCACCGAGTGCGCCACGGTCTGCAAGGCGCCTGTGTTTCGCCCGACCAGCGAGTCCCCCTGGCACTACAAGGCCCATGTCGAGGCCAACTGTCTGGCCAATGGTCAGGTGTTCTGCCAGCGCTGTCAGGACAGCTGTGAGCCCAATGCCATTCGTTTTATTCCGGTGCTGGGGCGTGTGCCCACCCCGACGGTCGAGCCGGATCGCTGTAATGGCTGCGGCGCCTGTGTGCAGGATTGTCCAGTTGGCAGCATCAAGGTCGACGGGCGAGCCGCCCCATCCGGTGGTGCGAATCAGCCCACCCTCAAGCAGGAGTCAGAATGAGTCAGAAGCCGTGTGACACAGAAGCCACAATGGATCAGGAGTTCCATGTATCGAGTCTGGTGGTGCTGACCCAGCCCCCTTTGCGCCATCAGCTCGCCGAGCAGATTGGCGCCCTTGAAGGGGCCGAGATCCACGCCGTCAGTGACGAGGGCAAGCTGGTCGTGACCCTGGAAGGTCCGAGCCAGCGGCCGATCATGGCGGCCATTGATGCGATACAGGCGATGCCGGGTGTGCTCTCTGCCGCCCTGATTTACCACCAGTTCGATGAACTGGGCGGTCACTGAAAAGAGTGATGGGATGCCGGGCGTGCCCTCTGCCGCTGATGGCTGGCTCCCGTTCGACAGATTCGACAACTATTACGCGATAAGCAATGTGAGGATATGCCATGAAGCTGAGTCGACGCGACTTTATGAAGGCCAACGCGGTGGCAGCTGCCGCTGCCGTGGCCGGTGTCAGTGCCCCCACGCTGGCAGCCAATCTCATCACCAGTACCGACAAGACGGCCATCCATTGGGATAAGGCTCCCTGCCGCTTCTGCGGTACCGGCTGCTCCGTGCTGGTGGGCTCTCAGGATGGTCGGGTCGTGGCGACTCAGGGTGACCCCGATGCGCCGGTCAACCGTGGCCTCAACTGCATCAAGGGTTACTTCCTCTCCAAAATCATGTATGGCCAGGATCGCCTGACCCAGCCGATGCTGCGGATGAAGAACGGCCAGTTCGACAAGGATGGCGACTTTGCCCCCATCAGCTGGGATCAGGCGTTCGACATCATGGCCGAGAAGTTCAAGGCAACCCTGAAAGAGAAGGGGCCGACCGCTGTCGGCATGTTCGGCTCCGGCCAGTGGACCGTCTGGGAAGGCTATGCCGCCGCCAAGCTGATGAAGGCCGGTTTCCGCTCCAACAACATTGACCCCAATGCTCGTCACTGCATGGCCTCTGCGGTCGTCGGCTTCATGCGTACCTTCGGCATGGACGAGCCGATGGGCTGCTACGACGATATCGAGCAGGCCGATGCGTTCGTGCTGTGGGGCTCCAACATGGCCGAGATGCACCCCATCCTCTGGTCGCGGATGTCCGATCGTCGCCTCTCCAACCCGGATGTGCAGGTGCACGTGCTCTCGACCTTCGAGCACCGCAGCTTCGAGCTGGCGGACAACGGCATGGTGTTCACTCCGCAGACCGACCTGGCGATCCTCAACTATGTCGCCAACTACATCATCCAGAACGACAAGGTGAACTGGGACTTCGTCAACAAGCACACAGTGTTCAAGAAGGGGGTCACCGACATCGGTTACGGCCTGCGCCCGACCGATCCGCTGCAGCAGAAAGCGAAGAACCCGGACAGTGGCGATGCCACTCCGATGACCTTCGAGGAGTTTGCCAAGTTCGTGGCGGATTACGATGTGGAGTCGGTCTCCAAGCTCTCCGGCGTCTCCAAAGAGAAGCTGGAAAAGCTGGCCAAGCTCTATGCCGACCCGAGCAAGAAGGTGGTCTCTTACTGGACCATGGGCTTCAACCAGCATACCCGTGGCGTCTGGGCCAACAACCTCTGCTACAACATCCACCTGCTGACCGGCAAGATCTCCGAGCCGGGTAATGGTCCTTTCTCACTGACCGGTCAGCCCTCTGCCTGTGGCACCGCGCGTGAAGTGGGTACCTTTGCCCACCGTCTGCCTGCCGACATGGTGGTGACCGAGCCCAAACACCGCGCCATTGCCGAGAAGATCTGGAAACTGCCGGAGGGGACCATTCCCGACAAGGTGGGTTTCCACGCCGTGCTGCAGGATCGCATGCTCAAAGATGGCAAGCTCAACGCCTACTGGGTGATGTGTAACAACAACATGCAGGCCGGCCCCAACATGAATACCGATCGCCTGCCTGGCTATCGCGATCCGCGCAACTTCATCGTGGTCTCTGACCCTTACCCGACCGTCACTGCCCAGGCCGCTGACCTCATCCTCCCCACCGCCATGTGGGTGGAGAAAGAGGGGGCCTATGGCAACGCCGAGCGCCGCACCCAGTTCTGGCACCAGCAGGTGAAAGCGCCGGAAGGGGCCAAGTCCGACTTGTGGCAGCTGATGGAGTTCTCCAAGCGCTTCAAGGTTGAGGAAGTCTGGCCGGCTGAGCTGATTGCCAAGATGCCGGAAGTGAAGGGCAAAACCCTGTTCGATGTGCTCTATGCCAACGGTCAGGTCAACCAGTTCCCGAAAGAGCAGAGCAAGGGGATGCTGAACGACGAAGCCGAGCACTTCGGTTTCTACGTCCAGAAGGGCTTGTTCGAAGAGTACGCCACCTTCGGTCGTGGCCACGGTCACGATCTGGCACCGTTCGATCAGTACCACGAAGCGCGCGGTCTGCGCTGGCCGGTGGTAGATGGCAAAGAGACCCTGTGGCGCTACCGTGAAGGGTTCGACCCCTATGTGAAAGCGGGCGAGGGGGTGCGCTTCTATGGTAAGCCCGATGGCAAGGCGGTCATCTTCGCTCTGCCGTTCGAGCCCGCCGCCGAGTCGCCCGATAAAGAGTACGATCTGTGGCTCTCCACCGGTCGCGTGCTGGAGCATTGGCACACCGGCACCATGACCCGTCGGGTACCCGAGCTTTATCGCGCCTTCCCGGATGCGGTGCTCTTCATGCACCCGGACGATGCCAAGGCTCGCGGCGTGCGTCGTGGCGAAGAGGTGATCGTCTCCTCCCGCCGTGGCGAGGTGAAGACCCGTGTAGAGACCCGTGGTCGCAACCGTCCGCCGAAAGGACTGGTCTTCATGCCCTTCTTTGATGCGAGCCAGCTGGTCAACAAGCTGACCCTGGATGCCACCGATCCGCTCTCGAAAGAGACCGATTACAAGAAGTGCGCCGTCAAGGTGATGAAGGCTTAAGGCGGGGGAGTACGAGATGAGTCGTAGTCGTCGCCAGTTTCTGGCCGACATGGCCAAGGGGGCCTGCGGTGTGGGCCTGCTTGGCGTGGGGCTCGGTGGCGTGGCCCGCCAGCAGGCGCAAGCTGTGCCTGCTCAGGCGCTGCGTCCGCCCGCCGCTCTCGATGAAGCAGAGTTCCTCAGCGCCTGCGTGCGCTGTGGGCTCTGCGTCGAGGCGTGCCCCTACGACACCCTCAAGCTCGCCCGGCTGTTTGACCCTGTGACCACCGGTACTCCTTATTTCAAGGCGCGTGCCGTGCCGTGCGAGATGTGTGATGACATCCCTTGTGTGGTGGCCTGTCCGAGCGGGGCGCTGGATCAGCAGATGACCGACATCGATCAGGCCCGGATGGGGGTGGCAGTGCTCATCGATCACGAGACCTGCCTCAACTATCTGGGGCTGCGCTGCGATGTCTGTTATCGGGTCTGCCCGCTGATTGACAAGGCGATCACTCTTGAGCTGCAGCATAACCAGCGTACCGGCAAACACGCCATGTTCCTGCCCACGGTACACAGCGATGTCTGTACCGGCTGTGGCAAGTGTGAGCATGCCTGCGTGCTGGAGGAGGCCGCCATCAAGGTGGTGCCACGTCAGCTCGCCAAAGGTGAGCTGGGTCATCACTACCGACTCGGCTGGGAAGAGAAGGCCAAGGCGGGGAACAAGTCGCTCATCGGCGACAGGCTCACCCTGCCCACCCGCAAACCGGAGGGGTTATGAGTCGTTATCCGGGGGAAGAGGCTCGCATCAAGCTGGGGTGGTGGCGTTCCCACCGCTTCCTGTTGCTGCGTCGGCTGAGTCAGTTCAGCGTGCTCGGGCTGTTTTTGCTGGGGCCGCTGGCGGGTATCTGGATCCTCAAGGGCAACCTCTCCAGCTCGCTGTTGCTGGAGACTGTGCCGCTGACCGATCCCCTCACGCTGTTGCAGTCGCTGATGGCGGGCCACTGGCCCATCACCACCCTCTGGTTGGGGGCTGCCATCGTGCTGGCCGGTTACTGGCTGGTCGGGGGGCGGGTGTTCTGCTCCTGGGTCTGTCCGGTCAACCTCATCACGGATGCCGCAGCCTGGCTCCGGGGGCGACTTGGATTAAAGGGCAACGGCCAGTTCAGCCGTGCGACCCGCTACTGGTTGCTGGCCATGGTGCTGGTGGTGCCAGCGGGGGTCGGGATGATGGCGTGGGAGTTGGTCAATCCGGTGTCGCTCGCCATGCGCGGTCTGCTGTTTGGCATGGGGGCGGGCTGGGCCCTGCTGGCGGCGCTATTCCTGTTCGATCTCTTCGTGGTTGAGCGGGGCTGGTGCGGTCATCTCTGTCCGGTGGGGGCCTTCTATGCCCTGGTCAACCGGGTCGGATTTATCAAGATTTCTGCCAAGGGGCGCGAGCGGTGCAACAACTGCATGGATTGTTATGCGGTCTGCCCGGAGCGTCCCATCCTGCGCGGGCCTGTTCATGGTGCCAAGCGCGGTCACGGGCCCTTGATTGCGGCTCAGGAGTGTACCAACTGTGGCCGCTGCATCGATGTCTGCGCGGAGCAAGTTTTTGAAATCACTGTAGGTTTTGCCGTCAAGGCAGAAAAAACGTCGGAGAACAAATAATGAAAAAGCTGATTGGAGCAATGCTGGCCTGCCTGATGGCGGGATCCTTGATGGCAGCGGCCCCCGAGATCACCAACAGTACCGGTGGCCTCAAGTCCGAGCGTGGCGCCACCGATCTGGTGACCGATGCCACCGCCGCGCCCCTGAAAAACTTCCGCAAGGATGGCGCGCCCTACGATCGCCAGTACATGCATCAGCCGCCGCTGATCCCCCATGACATTCGCAACTATGAGGTGGACACCAAGGTCAACAAGTGCCTGGCTTGCCACAGCTTCAAGAATGCCAGTGCCATGAAGGCCCCCAAGATCAGTCCGACTCACTTCGAGACCCGCGACGGCCTGACCCTGGGTGAAGTGTCGCCGCGTCGCTACTTCTGCCTGCAGTGCCATGTACCGCAAGCGGATGCCAAGCCGCTGGTGGAAAATACTTTTAAACCGGTTGAAGCGCTGAACTGAGGAATCCATAGATGAAATTACCCGGCTTTATCCAGCGTCTGTGGACCACCTTCAAGTCACCATCGAAGGCGGCTCTCTGGGTCATCTTGCTGATGGGCTTCTTCGGTGGCGTGATTTTCTGGGGTGGTTTCAACACCGCCATGGAAGCATCCAACACCGAGGCCTTCTGCACCAGCTGTCACGAGATGAAGGACAACGTGTTCGAGGAGTATCGCGACACCATCCACTACGCCAACCGCTCCGGCGTGCGGGCCAGCTGCCCGGATTGCCACGTACCGCACGAGTGGACCTACAAGATCATCCGCAAGGTGCAGGCTTCCAAGGAGCTGTGGGGCATGATCACCGGCAAGGTGGATACCCGTGAGAAGTTCGAGTCGCACCGGCGCGAGATGGCGGAGCGGGAGTGGCAACGAATGAAAGAGACCGATTCGCGCGAGTGCCGCAACTGCCACAACTTCGAGTACATGGACTTCTCCCTGCAGGGGCAGCGTGCCGCCAAGATGCACTCTACCAATCTGGCCAGTGGTGAAAGTACCTGCATCGACTGTCACAAGGGGATTGCTCACCAGCTGCCCGACATGACCGGGGTGAAAGGGTTCTGATCCTGCGACGACAGGCCGGGTTTGCCCGGCCTGCGTTTTGTTCATATATGGGACAAGCATCAGATTTGTGTGTCTTTTAAATCCCATATCTCGTGAAACCTTTGATAGAATCAGCCCGCCGTCACACGCTTGAGCAAGTTGGTCACCCCTGTCTGCGTCCGTTTTTGCGCCCTGACAGCTGGCCTCTCATACCCCTTCTCTTCCTGCCTCGTTGACGGCCCATAGCCACAAGGAGCTGCCCGATGGGACAGAAACACAACGCATTTATTCCCCTCAAGATTGCCGTGCTGACGGTCTCCGACAGCCGCACCGCCGCCGATGACAGCTCGGGCGACTATCTGGTCTCGGCCCTTACCGACGCGGGCCATCAGCTGGCCGATCGGGCGCTCTGCCCCGACAACCTGTTTCGCATCCGCGCGCGGGTGAGCGAGTGGATCGCCGAGGAGGGGGTGCAGGTGGTACTGATTAACGGCGGTACCGGCTTCAACGAACAGAACCGGGTGCCGGAAGCGGTCGGTGTGCTGTTCGAGCGCACCGTACAGGGTTTTGGCGAGATGTTCCGTCAACTCTCTTTTGCCGAGATTAAAGGCTCCGCCATGCAGAGCCGTGCGCTGGCGGGACTCGCCAATCGCACCCTGATCTGCTGTCTGCCCGGTTCCACTGGCGCTTGCCAGCTGGGTTGGGAGCAACTGATC
The DNA here is from genome assembly GCF_040908025.1 of Aeromonas sp. R9-2. Classification (NCBI taxonomy): domain Bacteria; kingdom Pseudomonadati; phylum Pseudomonadota; class Gammaproteobacteria; order Aeromonadales; family Aeromonadaceae; genus Aeromonas; species Aeromonas sp. R9-2. Next base: position 376,710 of record NZ_JBFOCX010000025.1, on the reverse strand, counting down.
CGCGATCAGCTCGATGCCCGCACCAAGCCGTGCAACTTTGTCTCCCACCTCTGAGAGCAAACGATGAACCAGACCGATCCCAAGCAGACCCAGCCCAACCTGACGCATCTGAACCAGAGCGGCGAAGCCCATATGGTGGATGTCACTGACAAGCTGGTGACCGAGCGCGAAGCCCGTGCCGAGGCGTTTGTTGCCATGGCCCCCGAGACGCTGGCGCTGATCCTGAGCGGCCAGCACCACAAGGGGGACGTGTTCGCCACCGCCCGCATCGCAGGCATCATGGCTGCCAAGAAGACCGCCGATCTTATCCCCCTCTGCCATCCGCTGGCCTTGACCAAAGTCGAGGTGGAGATAGTGCCGCTGCCCGAGCAGCACAAGGTGCATATCCGCACCCTCTGCAAGCTCTCTGGCAAGACCGGGGTGGAGATGGAGGCGCTGACGGCAGCGTCGGTAGCGGCGCTGACCATCTACGACATGTGCAAGGCGGTGCAAAAGGACATGGTGATCGAACAGGTGCGGCTGGTAGAGAAAAAGGGCGGCAAGTCCGGCCATTTTCAGCTGGGGTCAAATAGCGGGGAGCAAGCATGATCAAGGTACTGTTTTTTGCGCAAGTAAGAGAGCTGGTGGCCTGTGATGAACTGAGCCTGCCGTGCGACTATGCCACTGCGGAGCAACTGCGTGCGGCGCTCTGTGAACGCGGCGACAAGTGGGCACTCGCCCTCGAGTCAGGCAAACTGCTGGTGGCGGTCAACCAGACCCTGGTGCCCCTCGATACCCCCATCAATGATGGCGATGAGGTGGCCTTCTTCCCGCCGGTGACCGGAGGTTAAGGATGAGCGAGGCAACCATGACCGATCGCATTCTGGTCCAGCGGGCCGACTTCTCGTTGGCGGACGAATATGCCCGCCTAGCCACCCGCCCAGACAGTGGCGCCATCGTCACTTTTGTTGGCAAGGTGCGCGACTTCAATCAGGGGGAGGAGGTGAAGGGGCTGGCCCTCGAGCACTACCCCGGTATGACCGAGAAGGCGCTGGCCGATATCGTGCAGGAGGCCCGTCGCCGCTGGCCGCTGCAGGAGTGTACCCTCATTCATCGTATCGGCGAGTTGTGGCTTGGCGATCAGATCGTGCTGGTGGCGGTGAGCAGTGCCCACCGCGACGCCGCCTTTGACGCCTGTCACTTCATCATGGATTTCTTGAAAACCCGGGCGCCGTTCTGGAAAAAAGAGCTGACCGCCGAGGGGGTGCAACGCTGGGTCGAGGCCAAGGAGAGCGACTACGCCGCCGCCGCCCGCTGGCAAGCCTGACCTGTTCATCACGAGGGGCGCAGGTTCAACGGGAACCACGGCCCCGCCAAGGGGCGCGGATGTGCGGGCCCCATCAGGAGAAAGGGAATGAAACCGCTGTTATCTGTTGTCATCGTCGGCGTCTGCGCCGCCACCTTGCATACCGGTGCCGTGCAGGCCGATGAAGTGAAAGTGGCTGTGGCGGCCAACTTCAAGGGAACCATCGAGCGTATCGGCAAGGAGTTCACCGCCAAGACCGGCCACACCCTGGCCATCTCGTCTGCCGCCACCGGAGTGCTCTACACCCAGATCAGTCACGGCGCACCGTTCGATCTCTTCCTCTCCGCCGATGCGGCGACCCCCGAGAAGCTGGAAAAAGAGGGCAAGGGGAGCGATCGCTTCACCTACGCCATCGGCCAGCTGGGGCTCTGGAAGAAAGGGGGGCCGGCCCCTGACGAGGCGACCCTGCGTAGCTGGAAAGGCAACCTCGCCATCGCCAATGCCCGCACAGCTCCTTATGGTGCTGCCGCCATGGCGACCCTCACCCATCTCAAGATCGATCCCAAGCAGTACCGGCTGCTGACCGGTGCCAACATCGGCCAGACCTGGCAATTTGTCGACACCGGCAATGCCGAGCTGGGCTTTGTCGCCTGGGCCAATCTGGTGGAAGCGGACAAGACCGGTGAAGCCTGGGCCGTACCGGCTGACTTCTATCCCCCCATCGAACAGCAGGGGCTGGTATTGAAGAAAGGGAGTGCGGTCGAGGCGCTGGTCGCCTGGCTCAAGGGGCCGGGTCAGGCGCAGATCAAGGCAGCTGGTTATGCCTTGCCCCAATAAGGGGATGGGCCTGATGCGATACCCTGAGTGGTCGGCCTTCGGGTCGGCCACTCTTTGCAATAAGGATGGATACCATGCCGTTGGGGGCATTTATCAACCGGGAGGTCGGCAATGAGTGAAGGGGATCTGCTGGCGGTCTGGCTCACCCTGAAGCTTGCGGCCTGCACCACAGCGATTTTGCTGTTGCTGGCTCCGCCGCTGGCCTGGTGGCTGTCGCGCAGTCAGAATCGGCTGCGGCCGCTGGTGGAGGCGCTGGTGGCGCTGCCGCTGGTGCTGCCCCCCACAGTGCTGGGTTTTTATCTGCTGCTCGCCTTCTCCCCTGAATATGGCTTCGGCGCCTGGTGGCGCGACACCTTTGGTGCCCCTCTTGCCTTCAGCTTTCTCGGCCTGCTGTTTGCCTCCATCCTCTATTCGCTGCCGTTCGTGGTGCAGCCGCTCACCTCCGCTTTCGTCAACATGGGCAACAAGGAATTGGAGGCCGCCGCTACTTTGGGGCTCGGCCCGCTGGAACGCTTCTTCCACATCATCTTGCCGATGACTCTGCCGAGCTTTGTGATGGCAGCGGCCCTCGGCTTTGCCCATACATTGGGTGAGTTTGGCGTGGTGCTGATGATTGGCGGCAATATCCCCGGCGAAACCCAGGTGCTCTCCATCGCCCTGTTTGATCATGTGGAGGCGATGGATTATCAGAACGCCCATATTCTGGCGGGCGGCCTGATGGCCTTCTCGCTGGTGATGCTGGTGCTGGTCTATGGCGTGTTGCAGCGCAGACAGCGGAGAGTGTTTGGATGAACCAGCCCGCCACTATGCCGCCAGTGAACGAGCCGCACCGCCATGCCCTGAACCTCTATGTTCGGCGCGAGTTTGACCCCTTTACCCTCGATTGCGCACTGACCCTCGAGCTGGGGGGGATCCTCGGCCTGTTCGGCCCCTCCGGCTGCGGCAAGAGCACACTGCTGCGCATCATCGCCGGACTCGATCGCCGAAGCGGGGATCGCTTGCGGTGGCGCGATCGGGAGTATGCTCAACTTCTGCCCGAAGCGCGCCGGATCGGGCTGGTGTTTCAGGACTCGCGCCTCTTCCCCCATCTGACGGTGCTCGGCAATCTGCAACTGGCGGCCCGCAAGGGGCGAGGGCGCTGGCAGCCCGAAGCGCTGGCGGCTCGGCTCGGTTTTGCCGATCTGCTGGGGCTGCCTGCCCATGCCCTCTCTGGCGGTCAACGCCAGCGGGTAGCGCTGGGGCGGGCGCTGCTGGCCGAGTCTGATCTGCTGCTGCTCGATGAGCCTTTTTCTGCGCTCGATCGGCGCAGCCGCATCCATCAGGCCCATGTGCTCAAGGGGTTGCAGCAGGAGAGCGGTATCCCGATGATCTTCGTCAGCCACGCCATGGAGGAGGTGAGCCTGCTCTGCGATCAGCTGGTGCTGCTGGAAAGTGGCAGGGTGGAGGCGCAAGGCCGGCCGAGCGAGATTTTCGCCCGCACCGATCTCTCGCTCGCCAGCCGTGACGATGCCGGGGTGATGCTGGATGCGACCCTCTCTCACTACGATGAAGGGGAGCAGATGGCGACCCTGCAGCTTGGTGAGCAGCAGTTGCGGGTCACCATGACCCATGTGCCGGACGAGAGTGGCCCTTTGCAGATCAAGGTGGCGGGGCGCGATGTGGTGATCGCCACCGCCCCCATCGAGCACTCCAGTCTCTCCAACTGTCTCGTCACCCGTCTGCTGGCGGTGCGCGAGGTGCGCCCCGGCCAGACCCTGTTGCAGTTGGCGCTGGGTGAGCAGATACTGCTGGCCCGGATCACCAGCCGCTCCGCCAGGCGGCTGGCGCTGGCGCCGGAGCAGCAGATCTACGCTTATATCAAGGCGGTGAGTCTGGTCAGCGAAGGCTGATTGGGCGCCGTGCCGTGGCAGGATAACCACGGGCAACATAACAACAAGAGATGGTTCAGGTGATGAGTCGAGAGGCAATACACTGATGCGCCGCAATCAGGTGATGAAATTCAACGGTCTTGCCCTGCGCAGTGCGGGGGAGGGCCCCTTGCTGTTGCTGCTGCACGGGCTGGGCTCCTCCAGCCTCGACTGGCAGGCGCAGATCGAACGGTTTTCCGAACACTACCGGGTGGTGGCGCTGGACTTGCGCGGCCACGGCCAGAGCATGCTGGAGGGGCCGTTCGATGTGGCGACCCTGGCAGCCGATGTGGTGAACTGGCTCGACGCACAGCCAGAACCCGCCTGGGTCGTGGGATTGTCGCTGGGGGCCATGGTAGCGCTGGAGCTGGCGCTGCAACTGCCCCACAAGGTGCAGGGGCTGGTGCTGGTCAACGGTTTTAGCGAGTTTCTGCTGGATACACCCAAAGAGCAGGAGCGTTACGCCCAGCGCCTCAAGTGGCTGCGCTGGTTTGGCATGCGCCCGCTCGCCTGGTGGCTGGGACGCGAGCTCTTCCCGGGCCCGGATCTGGCACAGGTGCGCCACACCTTCCGGCTGCGTTTCGTGCGCAATAAAAAGAAAACCTACAAGGCGCTGCTGGAGGCGTTACCCGGCTGGTCGGTACGCGCCCGGCTCGGCGCCATCTGGCAGCCGGTGGCCATCATCTCCACCAGTCACGACTACCTACCGCTGGCCAAACGGGTAGAGCAGTTTGCCGCCCTGCCCAACGCCACCATCCACACCCCCAACGGCCACCACGCCTGGCCTGCGGAAGACCCCTCGGGCTTTAATCACCTGTTGCAACGGATCCTCACGACCCATTGAGAAAGGGGTTGTTAGGCGCAGATACCAAAAAGCCGAACCACAGGGTTCGGCTTTTTTTGATCCCGTTTGCGTCAAGGATGGGAACAGACGGGGCAGTCGGGGCGTTTGGGCAGCTTCATCTCGCGGAAGGTGCCGCTCAGGCCATCGATCATCAGCAGGCGGCCGCTGTAGCTTTTGCCCATGCCCGCCAGCAGCTTGATGGCTTCCAGTGCCTGCAGGCTGCCCACCAGACCAACTACCGGAGCGAGTACGCCCGCTTCGACGCAGGTGAGGGCCTGCTCGCCAAACAGGGCGCTGAGGCAGGCGTAGCAGGGTTCATCTTCCTGCCAAGTGAAGCTACAGAGCTGACCCTCCAGCCGGATGGCGGCGCCACTGACCAGCAGTACCCTGTGCTGGCGCGCCTTTTGGTTGAGCAGGTTGCGAATGGCCAGGTTGTCGGTGCAATCGAGCACCAGCTGATGTCGGGGCAGCTGGGTATCGAGCAGCGCCTCATCGGCCACGGCAGCGTGGGTCTCGACGTTGAGCCAGGGATTGAGGGTTCGCAGCGACTGGGCGGCAGAGTCTACTTTGTAGTGGCCAATGCGCTCATCGTTGTGCAACACCTGACGCTGCAGATTGGAGAGCTCCACCTTGTCGAAATCGACCAGGGTGAGCTGGCCAACTCCGGCTACCGCCAGATACTGGCTGGCGGCGCAGCCAAGGCCACCAGCGCCGATCACCAGCACACGGGCCTGCTTGAGCGCCTCCTGTCCCTCGAAGTCGAAGGATTTGAGGATGATCTGGCGGTTGTAACGCAGCAGTTCGGCGTCGCTCAGGATCTCGCTCACAGCAGCAATCCCCCTAATGGCTCCACGGTCACCGTCTCGCCCGCGGCAACGCGGCCCCGCTCGCGCTCAAGAACGATGTAGCAGTTGGCTCGCGACAGTGAGCTGAACACGGCGGAGTCCTGCGAGCCGGTGCTGCGCACCTCGAGGCCGTTTGGCCCCTGACTCAGGATGCCGCGCTGGAAGTCGAGTCGGCCCGGGCTCTTTTTGAGTGGCTCGGCCGCAATGGCTTGCAGCTGGAGCGGGCGCTCGAAGTGCTGGCCCGCCAGCTTGGCCAGCGCCGGTTGCACCAGCTGATCGAAGGTGACCATGGCGGAGACGGGGTTGCCCGGCAGGCCGAAGAACCAGGCGCGGGGCAGACGGCCAAAAGCAAACGGCTTGCCCGGCTTGATGGCAAGCTTCCAGAAGCCAATCTCGCCGAGCTCGTCCAGCAGTTGTTTGGTGAAATCCGCTTCCCCCACCGAGACGCCGCCGGTGGTGATGAGTACATCGGCCTCTTCGTCGGCGCGGATAAAGGCAGCGCGTAGCTGGGCCGGATCGTCGGGGATGATGCCAAGGTCGAGGCAGTCGCAGCCCATGCGCGCCAGCATGGCCCGCACGCCGTAGCGGTTGGAGTCATAGATATCGCCATGGGCGAGCGGGGTACCGACCGGTTTGAGCTCATCGCCAGTGCTGAAGATGGCCACTTTCAGCGGTCGGCGCACCGCGACGGTAGCCACGCCGAGGGAGGCTAGCAGTGGCATCTCTCTTGGGGTGAGGCGAGTGCCGGCTGGCAGCACGCAGGCGCCCTTGCCGATATCGCTGCCGGTGCGGCGGATATTCTGGCCCGGTTCGGGTTGCGTAAGAAAAGTGATCCGATCGCCGTCGGCCTGCGTTTCTTCCTGCATCACCACCGCATCGGTGCCTGCGGGAACCGGGGCGCCGGTCATGATCCGCACGCAGTGGCCGGCGGGCCACTCGCCCTGATAGGGCTGACCGGCAAACGCTTTGCCCGCCATGATGAGCGGGGTGCCAGCAGTGAGATCCGAAAGGCGCACGGCGTAACCGTCCATGGCGGAGTTGTCGAACGGAGGCACGGCGAGGGGGGAGGCGATATCGCTGGCAAGTACCCGGCCAAGAGCCTCTGGCAGGGGCAGCTGCTGGCTGTCGCAGCAGCAGGCGAGTTGCTCCAGCATCCCTTGCAGGGCATCGCTTAAGGGGAGTAGTCCGCTGGTATCAAATCCCATCGTCATGACCTCTTTCTATGATTGAAGGCGGGATTATCACAAAATTCCCCGGGGATGGGCAGGTTATCTCAAGGGAATCTCGAGGTAATCAGCGCTGAAACGGGGTGAGATGGCCATAAAGTATGAGGTGACGCACAAGTTGACTTGAATCTTGGCGGCAATGGCCGTTTACTATGCCGCCATAACAGATGGCCGTCACATCCCGTGTGGCGACCATTACAGCGATACCGTCGGCCCTGTGCGCCGCAATAACATAAGGGGTTGCTCCTTGAGCTGCCCTCACAGTCCCTGAGCGTGGGAGAGAAGATAATGACAACCTTAAGTCCGGAAGCCTTGCTGGTCAGGGCTGCCCTCGAAGCCCAGGGACTGGAAACTCCCCTGGTCACCAACGAGCTGAACAGCCAGCAGAAGCGGGAGAAGATCGAAGGCCATATGCGCTCCATCATGGAGACCCTGGGGCTGGATCTGGCCGATGATAGTCTGGCCGAGACGCCGCATCGCATCGCCAAGATGTACGTCAACGAGATCTTCTCCGGCCTCGACTATTCCACCTTCCCCAAGGTGACGGTGATCGAGAACAAGATGCAGGTGGACGAGATGATCATGGTGCGGGACATCAGCCTCACCAGCACCTGCGAACACCACTTCGTCACCATCGACGGCATGGCCCATGTGGCCTATATCCCTCGTGGCAAGGTAATTGGCCTGTCGAAGATCAACCGAATCGTGCAGTTCTTTGCCCGCCGTCCCCAGGTGCAGGAGCGGCTGACCCAGCAGATCCTGCTGGCGCTGCAGACCCTGCTCGGTACCAAGGATGTGGCTATCAGCATCAAGGCGACCCACTACTGCGTTAAGGCACGCGGCGTGATGGACTCCACTTCCTATACCACCACCACCTCCCTCGGCGGGGTGTTCAAGACCCAGCCCGATACCCGGGCCGAGTTTCTCGGTGGCCTGCGCGGATAAGATGGCGGTTGTTTTGTAACCGCCACGCTGAATAAACGAGACGCCAGCAGCCATTGCTGGCGTTTTTCATTGGTCCCGGATGAGAGTGGCGGCCTGCAACGGCTTGGCCCGTGTGGCTTGCCTTATGCAAACGTTATGCATTTTTCCGATTTATTCATCTGAGCGGTATATTTAATCGAACACGAAAAACCCCTCGTTTTCACCTTACAAAAAGTAACCGGGCAGACTCTTTCCGAACCGTCACAATCCGGTTACTCTAGCGCCCCCTCACGGCTCTCGCTGCCGCTCATGGAATTCAGAGATATTCATCAAGGTTGGATGGTGCGCCACTGAACAGGTGGCCAGATAGTTCATGCCAGGAGGGCGTGAACCGGACGAGTGCTACGAATTTAACGACCACCAGGATATCCCATGAATACCAGTTCCATGACCATAGGCAAAAAACTCACCGCCGGCTTTGCCGTGCTCGGTTTGATGGTCGCCTTTATCGGCGGTTTTTCCCTTGTCCAGTTTGGCAACATGAATGATGTTGCCATCCGGTTTACCGACAGCATCTTGCCAGCGGTTAATCGCACCAGCGCGATCGGGGATTCTCTCGGTGAGTTGCGTCGTTATGAGCTGGGTTATTTCGTGGTGGCCGCCGAGCCGCTGAAAAGGGCTGAATATCGGAATATTGCCAGTCAGCAGCTTAACGCGATCGCGCAGCAGCTGATTGCCCATGACAAGACGATCTGGCCTGAGGATGTGGCGGAGCGCCGTACCTTCGATACGGTGAAATCTGACTGGGATCGTTACGTCGCCCTGCACCAGCGAGTCCAACAGCTGCAAGACAGCGATCAGCTTGCCGAAGCCCAACGCATCTTCCTTGAGGAGGGGGTTCCCCTTTACACCGCGCTGAGCAAGTCAGTGGCCTCCCTTATCCAGATTAACCATGGTTATGCGTCTGAATCCCGCAGCGATATTGTCGACTCTTATCAATCCGCCAATCTGAGTGTCACCATCGCGCTGGTGCTCGGTCTGATCCTTGTGGTGCTGCTCTCCGTGGTACTGACCCGCCAGATCCGCGATCCGCTGATCATGCTGGCCCGTCAGGCCCAGCGTATTGCCAATGGCGATCTGGGTCAGGGCGAACTGCAGCAGTGGATCCGTGACAGCCGCTTCAACCGCGATGAACTGGGTCAGCTGGGTTCTGCCATCAACCGGATGCAGGGCTCCCTCTCCGATCTGGTGAGCGAGATCGCAGGCTCCGTGAGCCAACTCAGCAGCGCAGTGGAGGAGGTGAGCGCCATCTCCAGCCAGTCCGCCAGCGGCATGGCTATCCAGCAGAACGAAGTCTCCCAGGTGGCGACAGCCATGAACGAGATGCAGTCCACCGTCAATGAAGTGGCCCGCAACACCACGGATGCCATGAGCGCCGCCAAGGATGCCTCCCGCACCTCTGCTGCCGGCAGCGAAGTGGTACGCAGTTCGATTGCCAGCATCGAAGAGGTGTCGGTCAAGATTGAGCAAGCAGGCACAGTAGTGCAGCAGCTGGAGGCCGACAGCGCCAACATCAGCGTGGTGCTGGATGTGATCCGCGATATCGCCGGTCAGACCAACCTGCTAGCCCTTAACGCCGCCATCGAAGCGGCCCGTGCCGGTGAGCAGGGCCGTGGTTTTGCGGTCGTTGCGGATGAAGTGCGCTCATTGGCCCAGCGTACCCAGGACTCCACCGCCGAGATCAGCAAGATGATCGAACTGTTGCAGAGCCGCGCCGCCGAGGCGGGCAACGCCATGCAGCTGAGCCGTCACCAGATGCAGGAGAGCGTCGGTCTGGCGCGGGATGCCGGTACCAGTATCGAGACCATCAATGGTGCCGTGGTGCGCATCACCGACATGAACACCCTGATCGCCACCGCCACCGAAGAGCAGAATGCGGTGACCGAAGAGCTCAACCGCAGCATCGTCAACATTCACAATGCCGCTGACGAGAATGCCCAGGGCGCTCATCAGATCGCCCAGGCTTGCGTCGAGCTGAGCAAGCTGGCCAATACCCTGCACCATATGACCCAGCGCTTTACCCTCTAAGAGCGTTTGGCAGATAGCAAAAGGCCCCGTCCAGTGACGGGGCCTTGTTGTTTCTGGCAGTTTTTTTATCGCAGTGCTGATTAGCGCAGCCTAATCGGCCGGAACCAGACCCTTTATCCGACAATTCAGCTCAGGCCGACGATGTCGCCGTTATCATCGATGTCGATGTGACGATAGGCCGGCAGGCTGCCAAGGCCCGGCATGGTCATGATGGGGCCCGCCAGTGCATAGACGAAGCCGGCACCGGCGCAGAGCTTCACCTCGTCGATGGGCACCTCGAAATCGGTCGGCACGCCCTTGAGAGCGGGGTCATGGCTGATGGAGAGCGGCGTCTTGGCTACGCAGATGGGCAAGTGATCCCACCCTTCGGCGGAGAGTTGCGCCAGCTGCTGGCGCGCTCTGTCGGAGAGCAGCACTCCGCGGCCGCCGTAGCCGCACTCCACCAGGGTAGCCAGCTTGGCGTCGAGGCTCATCTCGTCGGGGTAGAGCAGTTTGACTTTGCTTGGCTGCTCGCAGGCGGTGGCCACGGCGCGGGCCAGCTCGCTGGCACCGGCACCACCCTGGGTGAAGGCGTTGGAGATGGCTGCGCCACAGGCACCGGCTTGCTGCGCTTCATGGGCCAGCAGCGCCAGCTCGGCCTCGCTGTCGGTGGGGAAACGGTTGATGGCGACCACCACCGGCACCCCGTAGCGACGGGCGTTCCGGATATGCCAGGCGAGGTTGGCGCAGCCCTGCTTGAGGGTTGGCAGATCTTCTCCCTGCAGGCTGGCTGGCAGCGGCTGGCCCGGGCGGATATCGAGCAGGCCGCTGTTGGCCTTGAGGCCGCGCACCGTGGCCACCAGCACCACGCAGGCGGGGGTAATACCGGATTGGCGGCTCTTGATGTTGAAGAACTTCTCCAGCCCCATGTCGGAGCCAAAACCCGCCTCGGTCACCACATAGTCGGTCAGGCCAAGGGCGATGCGATCGGCGATCACCGAGGAGTTGCCGTGGGCGATATTGGCAAAGGGGCCGGCGTGCACCAGCACCGGCGTCTGCTCGGTGGTCTGCATCAGGGTCGGTTGCAGCGCATCCTTGAGCAGTACCGTCATGGCGCCTGCTACTTCCAACTGTTCGGCGGTAATGGGCTCGCCGTGAATATCGCGGGCTAGCTGGATGCGGCCGATGCGCTGGCGCAGGTCTTTCAGATCGCTCGCCAGCGCCAGAATGGCCATCAGCTCGGAGGCGGCGGTGATGACGAAGCGATCGCTGCGTTCCACCCCATCGGCTGCTCCACCTTGACCTATGGTGAGGTGGCGCAAGGCGCGATCGTTCATGTCGAGGGTGCGCGGCCAGAGGATGTTGTCGGCATCGATATCGAGCCGCGGCAGGCCGGTTTTGGCGCTGAACTGGTCGCCGAGTTTGCGCTCATGGAACAGCCGGGCATCGAGGGCTGCCGCCGCCAGATTGTGGGCCGCCGTCAGGGCGTGAAAATCGCCGGTGAGGTGGAGGTTCATCTCCTCCATCGGCACCACCTGGGCGTGGCCGCCACCAGCGGCCCCCCCCTTGACCCCGAATACCGGGCCGAGGCTCGGCTGGCGGATAGTGGCGATGCTGGGCTGGCCGATATGGTTGAGCCCCATGGAGAGGCCAAGGGTGGTCACCGTCTTCCCTTCACCGAGCGGGGTGGGGGTGATGGCGCTCACCAGCACCAGCTTGCCGCTCTGTTCTGGCTGCGACTTGAGCAGGTCGAGGCTGAGTTTGCCTTTGTAGTGGCCATGAGGGCTGAGCAGGTGCTGGGGGATGGCGAGGCGTTCGGCCAGCGCGTGGATTGAGAGGCGGGGGGACTGGCGGGAGATCTCGATATCGCTTAGCATCAGCACCTCGTTGGCATATCGGGGTAAAATATGCGGCGCAGTCTAGTGGAATATAACGGGTAATCCAATGACGAAAACGATTTTATTTGGTGGGGGTGAGGTTCGTCAGAATCCTGTTCGGCTGGATCTCAACGCACTCTATCATCCCCCCAAGCAGCCGATGACGGCGCTGGGGATTGTCAGCGCGCTGGTGCCGTTGTTCGGTTTCGGCTGGCAGGCGATGACCCAGGACCCCGAAACCCAGCTGCGCCACGAGATCCGCAAACGGGTCAACAAGCACAAGACCGACGAGGCAAACCTCATTCTGATCCTGCAGCTTGCCGCCATGTTTGACTGCCCCGAGATTGAAGTGGCGCTCCCCTATGCCCTCAGTGAGCAGCAGTTGTCGGTAATACGCACCCGTTTGCCACGCTGGCAGTTGCACCCCGAGCAGGATCGTCTGCTAGCCAAGCTCACCCCTGTTGCCGCATCCACCACCGCACCCGACCAGCGTTAGGTTTCAAGCCGGACCAGCAGGCCGGACAGTCAGGCCGTATCCTCTGCTCTGGCAATCATCACGGCTTATCCCACTGTTGCGGGGCGAGATAGCGCTCCTGCACGAACTCGATAAAGCAGCGCACCTTGGCCGAGACGAAGCGGCGGTGCGGATAGACCGCATAAAGTCCCACCTCTCCCTTGTCCCACTCCGGCAGCAGGCTGACCAGCTGCCCTGACCGCAGTGCCTCCCCCACGATAAAGGTGGGCTGCAATATGATGCCCTGATCATCACAAGCGGCGCGGGTCAGCGCCACCCCGTTGTTGGCCCGCAGCGGCCCCTGTGGCCGGATGCTCTGCTGCTCGCTTCCCCGTTTGAAGTGCCACTCCGGCTGGGTCAGGGTGTAGATCAGACAGTCGTGCTGCTTGAGATCCTCGGGTTTTTCCGGTCTGCCCTTGCGTGCCAGATAGGCGGGGCTGGCGCAGAGTTCGACCCGAATGGTGGCCAGCTGGCGCGCCACCAGCGAAGAGTCGCTGAGGTGGCCGATCCGCAGCGCCAGATCGAACCCCTCTTCCACCAGGGCCACTCGCCGGTCGCTGTACTCGATATCGAGCTTGAGATCGGGAAAGCGCTGGCGAAACAGCGGCAGGGCGGGGGAGAGGTGCAGATAGCCAAAATCCATCGGCACCGAGAGCTTGAGGGTGCCGTTCGGCTGCTGGTTGTGGTGGGTCAGCTGGCTGTGGGTCTCTTCCAACTCCGCCAGCAGGGCGAGGGAGCGCTGGTAGTAGAACTGGCCCGCTTCGGTGGGATTGACCTGACGGGTGGTGCGCGACAGCAGCCGGGTGGCGAGGGACTCCTCCAGCTGCTGCATTAGCTTGGAGGCCATGGCGACCGAGATGCCGAGCTGGTTGGCGGCCCTGGTAAAGCTCTGGCACTCCACCACCTTGATAAAGGTGCGCATGGCGGCGATCTGATCCATTTTCCATCCTCAGTAAATAATGAATTTAATAAATCACTGATTATTCATCTTCAGAACGAGGTTAGCATTTTAACCACTGATGTGGACCCCAAGATGAAGGAACGAACGGATGAAAATGACCAAGGCTCTGCTGGCCTCCTGCCTGTTTATGGCTACCCCTCTGATGGCGGCGGATTACGATGTGGATGCGGCGCACACCACGGTGCAGTTCAAGGTGGGTCACCTGGGCTTCTCCGAGCTGGTGGGTCGCTTTAACACCTTCAGCGGCACCTTCAGCATGGATGACGCCAACCCGGCGGCCGCCAAGGCGAGCTTTGAAGTGGATGCCGCCAGCGTCGACTCCAATCACGAGGCCCGCGACAAGCACCTGCGCAGTCCGGACTTCCTCGACGTGAAGCAGTATCCCAAGATGACCTTCGTCAGCTCCGCTTACGAGGGCACCAAGGATAAAGGCGTGCTGAAAGGGACTCTGACCCTGCACGGCGTCTCCAAGGAAGTGGCCTTCGATCTGGTCAAAATTGGCGAAGGCAAGGATCCCTGGGGCGGCTACCGCAGCGGTTTCAACGCCTCCACCACCATCAAGCGCAGTGACTTTGGCGTGAGCTACATGCTGCCCGGCATTCCGGACGAGATGAACATCAACCTGTTTGTCGAAGGCGTGCGCAAGTAATGGGCGCGGAACTTCTGCTGCAAACCCTGGCGGCTCCTCTGGGAGCCGCTTTGCTATCGTGGCGCTGGCCGCGACTGGGGTATCTGTGGGGGGCGCTGGCGCTCTGGTTGGTGGGATCCTGGCTCGGCGGCCTCTATGGCATGCCGGAAAAGGCGTGGCAGTGGCTGCCGCTGACCCTGCTGGTCCCTGCCATCGCGGCTCAGGTGAACGATCAACGCGGCTCGTTGCTGCTCTTTGCCGTTATCAGCGCGCTGGTGTGGTGGCAGGGATTGGCCTCGGTACTGGTGAGCGAACCCGGGATCTGGCTGGCGCTACTGCCCGCCATCCTCTGGTTGGGCTGGAGCACCTTGCGCTGTGATAGCCGCGAGGGGCTCGGGTTTGCCCTCGGCTTTATCTGGCTGGCGCTGGTGATCGGCATCGATGGCAGTCTGCTGATTGCCCAGTTGGCCGGTGCGCTGGCCGCTTTCGCCGGTTTTCGCGCCCTGCTTGCCACCTTTGCTGGCATCAAGGTAGCCCCAGCCGGTCTGGCGCTGGCCCTCGCCTTCGTCCAGATGCTGGCCTGGCAATATGTGGAGGTGCCGCTGGTGGTGTTGCTGCCGGTCTGGTTGCTGCCGCTGCTGGAGTGGGCGTTGCGTGACAAACCCTGGCCAGTGCGTTGGGGTGGGTTGATCTTGCTCGCTGCCGCGGGAACCGGGCTCAGCCTGTGGTGGGTGTGGCCTGCTGCTTCTTTGTACTGATTTTTGCATGAAAAACAGGCAATTACAGTCATTTTTGCATACTCGCTCATACTCTTGGTAGATAATGATTGAGCCCCATATGTGTTTCAGATAAAAAGGATTTTCATTTTATTTGGACACACACAGAACCCGGCCGCGCCGGGTTCTGTTTGCCTGCTTTGCGGCACATAAGGAGGCCACAGTTGCGCAGTCAAGGATCTGAGCATCTGTTTTTTCGCCATTTCACCGGACAGGGACGTATCGATGGTCTCTGCATTCTGCTGGTCACTCACCTGCTTCCCGATCGCCCCCGTTTTATCGACGCTCTCGGTCAGATTGGACGGATTGGCGCCATTTTGCCCAAACCGAAATCGGTACACGGTCCGACCCTGGAGTGGGTATCCCAGCACTATCCGGTGCTGCCCCTCAACCGACGCTGGACCAATGAACCCGACAGCATCATCCAGCAGATTGCGCCGCTGGTGGCCCCCCACGAGCGGTTGCTGATCCTCGATATTGGCGGTTACTTTGCCAAAACCCAGGTGATCTTGAGTGAATACTTCGGCCCCCGTTTCCTCGGGGTGGTGGAGATGACCGAGAACGGCCATCAACGCTATGAGCAGGAGGTGCTGGCGACCCCGGTGGTGTCGGTGGCGCGCAGCCCCCTCAAGCAGGCCGAGGATATCCAGATTGGTTTGAGCGTGGTCTACTCCGCGGAGTCGCTGGCTCGTAATCTCAACCGTACTTTCAACGTCTGCGAAGCCGTGCTGTTTGGCTATGGCAAGGTGGGGCGCAGCATCGCCCGCGACCTGCGTTGTCGCAACCTCCATCTCGGGCTGGTGGAAACCGATGTGCTGCGACAGGTCGAAGCGCTCTCTCACGGTTTTCGCTTGATCACCAAGGCTGAAGCCTTGAGCCGCGCCGAGCTGGTGATCTGCTCTACCGGCAACGGCTCGCTGGATTTGGCGGATCTGCAGGCGCTGCGCCCCGGCACCATGGTGGCCTCGGTCACCTCGGCTGACGACGAGTTCGCCTTCTCGCTGGCCCAGTTGCCGTGGCCGAGCGAAGAGGTGTGCCCCCATGTGCTGGCCCTCAACCGGCCGGATGGTACCCAGATCTACCTGCTCAACCGGGGCGAGGCGGTCAACTTCGTTCATGGCGCCGTGATTGGCGAATATGTCTATCTGGTGCTGGCGGAGATTATGGAAGGGATCCGGATGCTGGCGGCAGGCCCTCTTGCTCCCGGCCTGTTCGAGCTGCCAGAATCGGCGATGCGTACCATTGCCCGCCATTGGCTGGCCGATTTTCATGGGGTTGATCAGCACTGATTTGACCAAACCGGGAGCGGCCATTGGGCAGCGGTACGCCACTTCCCGCCATTGTCGCTTTTTTATGGAGTCACTCATGACCGAGTCTGAAACCCTGATCAGCAAACCCCGCATCGAAATCCGCTACTGCACCCTCTGTCGCTGGATGCTGCGCGCCGCCTGGCTGGCGCAGGAGCTGCTCTCCACCTTCGACAGCGATCTGGGGGAGGTGGCGCTGGTGCCGGCCAGCAAGGGGGAGTTCCGCATTCTGGTGGGCGGGGTGCAGGTGTGGGATCGAGTGGTCGATGACGGCTTCCCCGAGGCCAAGGAGATCAAGCAGCGGGTGCGCGATGTTATCGCCCCTGAGCGGGATCTCGGCCACTCGGATCGCAAGGCGGCCGAGTAACGCCAGATGGGCCGAGCGCCTCGAAAAGGTGCTGAGCATGAGAGCGAAAGGAGAGGGAGGCGATGGCCTCTCTCTCCTTTTTTGCCTTTGGCTGTTTGCCTGGCTCCAGCAGGGTTATAAGCGCGGCTCGACCAGATGACTGCCGATATAGCGGGCCCGCTTGTGGGACTTGATGCGGCTCACATCGACCCACACCAGCCCGTCGATGCAGTGGTTGAAGTCGGGGTCGATACCAAAGTCCATGAACTGCACTCCGCCCGGCTCGCACAGCTCGGAATACTGCTTGTAGAGGGTAGGGATGGCGCAGCCCAAATTGTCGAGGCGGGCCTTGAGCGCTTTGAGGTCGGCGCCGTAATCCACCCCTTCGAACAGAGGCTGCGTTTCGGGGTAGGGACGGCGGGAGGGGGCCAGCGCCAGCTCGGGGGCAAAGTGCTGGCGGTAGAAGCTCACCAGCAGATCCTTGGCCGCCGGCGGTAGGCTGCCGGAGAGCGACACCGGGCCAAACAGGTAGCGGTAGCGGGGATAGCGGGCCAGATAGGCACCGATGCCGAACCAGAGATAATCGAGCCCCCGCTTGCCCCAGTAGGCGGGCTGGATAAAGCTGCGGCCAAGCTCGATGGCCTGCTCCAGCCGGGGCAGCAGCTTATCCTCAAAGCCGAACAGGGTGTGGCTGTAGATACCATCCTTCCCCTTGCTGGCCAGCAGCTCCGCCACCGGGGCAAAGCGGTAGGCGCCGATAATGTCGAGTCGGGCCGGATCCCAGAGGATCAGGTGGTGATAGTCGTTGTCAAAGCCATCGAGATCCCGCCGCTTGCCGGACCCTTCCCCCACCGCGCGAAATGCGATCTCCCGCAGCCGCCCCAGCTCGCGCAGGATTACCGAGTGACTCAGTTCGTGGCGGCGGTAGAGGTAGATCCCCTGACCATCCGGGGTGGTGCCGAGCTGCTCGCAGCTTTCAATGGCCTGTTTGAGTTGGCGGCGATCCTCCGGCAGGGCGATGGGGGCCTCGGTCTGCAGGCGCCCTGCCTTGCCACGGCCAATCCGGTAGAGATGGTTGCGCACCAGCCGCGCCGCCGTCTTGGCGGGCAGCTCCTGAAAACTGCCGAGCGGAATGCGCGCTCCTATGGTCACCGGCAGGGTCTGCCCCTGCTGGCGAAATAGCTGGCGCACCAGCAACAGGGCGGAGGCGGGCTTGTTGAGCCAGGAGGCGAGATAGAACCAGAGGCTGTTGCGCCCCCCCAGATGGATGGGCACCAGTGGGGTGCGGGTGCGCTGGGCCAATTTGATAAAGCCTGACTGCCAGGGGCCATCTTTCACCCCCTTGAGGCCAAGCCGGGAGACTTCGCCAGCGGGGAAGATCACCAGCGCCCCTTCATGGGCGAGGTGTTCGTTCATGGCGAGGATGGCCTGCCGATCGGTTTTGCCCGCCATGTTGTCCACCGGCAGCAGCAGGGGGCGCAGCGGCGCGAGTTGGGCCAGTAGCTGGTTGGCAACGATCTTCACATCGGGGCGAATGCGGCCGAGCAGCTGCAGCAGCACCAGTCCGTCCAGCGAGCCGATGGGGTGGTTGGCGACAAGCATGACCCGGCCGCTGGCGGGAATGTGCTCCAGTTGCGCCTCGCTGACCCGATAGTCGAAATCGAGGCGTGTCAGTGCCTGTTCGACAAAGTCGAGGCCGCGCAGGTGCGGGTAGCGGGCGGCAAAGTCGGCAAATGCCTGCTCGTTGAGCAGCCAGCCCAGCAGCCGCTTTAACCGCGGGGTGAGCAGGGGGTAGCCAAGCAGGCGGGGGAAGTGCTGGGTCAGCAGGGTATCGATAGTGAACATCTGGGGGCTCCGGCGATCCGTTCTCCCCAGCATGGTGTGGCACTGTTCCCGCGACATGTCAGCGGGATGACAGTTTGATGGCAGCGGCGGCCAGTGGCTCGCGGCTGGTGGTCAGATAGCAAAGGGGGGAGCCGGTTAATCGGCTCCCCCCTCGGTGGTCGTGGTAATGATAGCGACCCGATTAGCCGCGCCAGGCGGCGGTGAGGCGCACCAGCTCCACCAGGGTGGCGACCGATTTCTCCATGGATTGCAGCGGGATAAACTCGTGCTTGCCGTGGAAATTGTGGCCACCGGTGAAGAGGTTGGGGCAGGGCAGGCCCATAAAGGAGAGGCGGGCGCCATCGGTACCGCCGCGAATGGGCTTGATCTTCGGCACCACGTCTGCGGCTTCCATGGCGGCCTTGGCCAGCTCGACGATATGCATGTGCGGCTCAATCTGGCTGCGCATGTTGCGATAGCTGTCGGTCAGGGTCAGCTCGATGCGGGCCTTCGGATACTCGGCTTGCATGGCGGCGACCCGGCTTTGCATCTCGGCCTTGCGCGCGGCGAAACGCTCGTCGTCGAAGTCGCGGATGATGTAGTGCAGGGTGCTCTCCTCCACCGTGCCGCTCATCTGGGCCAGATGGAAGAAGCCCTCATAACCGTCGGTGCACTCCGGGGTCTGCTCGGCGGGCATGGCGGCGTGGAAGCGGGCGGCCAGAGTCTGGCTGTTGATCATGCTGCCCTTGGCGGTGCCGGGGTGGACGTTGTTGCCGACAAAGCGCAGGTTGGCGCTGGCGGCGTTGAAGTTTTCATACTCCAGCTCGCCCAGCTCGCCGCCATCCACGGTATAGGCCCACTTGGCCGGGAATCTGTCCAGCGGGAACAGGTTGGCGCCGCGGCCGATCTCTTCATCCGGGGTGAAGCCGACCCAGATATCGCCGCGCGGAATCTCGGGGTGGGCCTGCAGGTGAGCGATGGCGGTGAGGATCTCGGCGATGCCGGCCTTGTCGTCAGCCCCGAGCAGGGTGGTGCCGTCGGTGGTGATGAGATCCTGACCCAGATAGTTTTTCAGGAAACGGTAGTCACGGATGGCAAGCACCTCGTCACCCTTGCCAAGGCAGATGTCGCCACCCTGATAGTTTTCGATGATTTGCGGTACTACGTGCTCCGCCTCGTAGTCGGCGGTATCCATGTGGGCAATCAGGCCGATGGCGGGGGCGTCCGGCTGGTTGCCCGGCAGGCAGCCGGTGAGGTAGCCGTGTTCATCCAGGGTGACCCGGGTTAGCCCAAGCTCCTTCATCTCTTCTTGCAGGGCGCGGGCAAAGATCAGCTGGCCTTCGCTGCTGGGGCAGGCTGGATTGGTCTCATCGGAGCGGGTATGAAAAGTTACGTAACGCAGAAAACGCTCAAGCAGGGTATCCATTAGTCAGCCTCTAACCGATTGTGAGCGGTCATTGTGGCCAATCCGTGCGGGGCACTCATTGCGTCAGCGCAGGTTTTTCCCATTTTTTGACGCAAGGGAAGAGCGGCGAATGTGCGGCGCGCGGGGCAACGTCCGGGAGGGAGAACGCATAAATTTTACGTTTATTACGATATTTAGGCGCTGGCGGTGGCGACCAAATTTCCCTCAGCCACCGCACAGCAAGGCGTCAGCCCAACCATGGCGTTTTCGCACACTTTTCAAGGGGAAACCGGGCTGTCGCATAACCTGCGCCATCCCAGAGCCCGCCTGCTCGCCAGCAAGATTTGATCGACTTATTAAAAGGGGATTTTGAACACTATTTTTTATTGTCACTGCCCGCGGTAAGTGTGTACACTCCGCGCCGATCCAAGGGCAACCCTGAAGCAGGCAGAGCCGCCAGAAACCCGACCGATCATACGCCTATAGGGCGAGGCACGCAGAAACGACAGACACTGCTGGGGAATGGTTTCTTTAATACCGGTTAGGCTCCGGTATCAGGGAGAACAACAGACTCTCATCCTTCATTTGACCGAGTGGGCCACCGGCTCATCATCTTCCCTTGTCATGGGCGGTCACTGACGGTGAGGTGGGCTGTGGTTGTTGTCGTCTATCAACACGCATGCGTGCTGGCGCCTTCGCTTCTCTTCCTTGGAACCCTCTCCTTCTGTCGGGATCGCTGCCGAATGATGAACTGACGGCGTGGCTGATGTCGTCTGTCATCAAAGTACCGCGGCGCTACGGCATAGTGGCACCGCATACCGTTGAGCTTGATGTAAAGCCACCAGCCCCACATCAAGACTCGTTACTTCCCCAAGATCCACCAGGCAGCCTCTGGCTTGCCGCGATGTGCAAAGCGTTGGTTTGGGTGGCTGCGTCTCGTGATGGCAGCGCTCGCCGTACTCTGCACTAGATGGTCTGGATGTGATTGAGGGTAACGAAGGCGACTTTGGGTCGCTCATTTGCGAGGCATAGCCCATGACTAACTGGTCCAGCAAGGACTCCTTGAAGGTCTACAACGTTCCCTACTGGGGTGCGGGTTTTTTCAATATCAATGACGCCGGTCATGTGACCGTCGCCCCCGACAAATCACGCCCTGACGCGCATATTGTGCTCTCTGACGCCATCGAACAGTTGCGTCAGTCCGGGCTGACCACCCCCGTGTTGCTGCGCTTCCCCGACATTCTCAAGAGTCGGGTCGATGCGCTGTTCAACGCCTTTGGTCAGGCCATCGAGAAGTCAGGCTATGAAGGGGACTACCTCTGCGTTTATCCGATCAAGGTAAACCAGCAGCGTCGTGTCATCGAGACCATCAGCCAGTCCTACAGCGACAAGCCCCGGCTTGGCCTGGAAGCTGGTTCCAAACCGGAACTGCTGGCCGTGCTGTCCCATCACCATGAGCAAGGCTCGGTGATCGTCTGCAACGGTTACAAAGACCGCGAATATATCCGCCACGCCCTCCTGGGCAACCTGATGGGCCACAAGGTTTACATCGTGGTGGAGAAGCCCTCCGAGCTGGAAATGGTGCTGGACGAGTCAGCTCGTCTCAACATCAAGCCCAACATCGGGGTGCGTGCCAAGCTCGCTTCCACCGGCTCCGGCATGTGGGAATCGAGCGGTGGCTCCATGTCCAAATTTGGTCTCTCCGCCTCCCAGATCCTGGCGCTGATCGAACGTCTGCGCGGGCTGGGCAAGCTGGATTGCCTGCAACTGCTGCACTTCCATCTGGGCTCCCAGATCGCCAATATCCGCGACATTCAGGGCGGCATCCGCGAGTGCGGCCGTTTCTACGCTGAACTGCGTCGCCTCGGTGCCAACATCGAAGTTGTGGACGTCGGTGGTGGCCTGGGGGTGGACTACGAGGGAACCCGTTCCCAGAGCCACTGCTCCGCCAACTACAGCCTCTCCGAGTACGCCAACAACGTGGTATGGGGCATCGGCGATGTCTGCCGCGAGTTCGATCTGCCGCACCCGACCATCATCAGCGAGTCTGGCCGTGCCCTGACCGCTCACCACGCCGTGCTGGTTACCAATATCATTGGTGCCGAAGGGGTGGAGATGAACGACATCAGCGCGCCGGACGAAGATGCACCTACCATTCTGCAGAACATGTGGAAAGGCTGGCTGGATCTGCGCAGCGAAGATCCCTCCCTGCTGGAGATCTTCCATGACTCGGTGGCAGATCTGGGTGACGTGAATACCCAGTACACCATGGGCCTCTTGAACCTTGAACAGCGTGCCTGGGCCGAGATGCTGCACCAGAACACCTGTCTGGCGCTCAAAGAGATGCTCAACCCGGTCAACCGCAACCACCGTGCGCTGGCTGACGAACTGAGTGAAAAGCTGGCGGACAAGTGCTTTGCCAACTTCTCCCTGTTCCAGTCTCTGCCGGATGCCTGGGGTATCGGTCAGGTATTCCCGGTGATGCCGCTGGCTGGTCTCGATCGTCCGCTTAGCCGTCGCGGTATCCTGATGGATATCACCTGTGACTCCGACGGTCAGGTCGAGCACTATGTCGACGGTCTGGGGGTCGAGAGCACCCTGCCAATGCCGGTCTACGGCGAGAACGAAGAGTGCCACGTCGGCTTCTTCCTGGTCGGTGCCTATCAGGAGATCCTCGGCGATCTGCACAACCTGTTCGGTGACACCCACTGCGCGGAAGTGTGGCTGGACGAAGAGGGCAAGATGGACATTCGCAACGTGGTGCGTGGCGACACCGTCGACCAGCTGCTGCGTTACGTCAACATCGACCCGTCCGTGATCCGCGAAAACTACCAGCGGATCGCCGCTCACCCGGCGCTGGACGATGCCACTCGCAAAGCCCTGCTCGACGAGCTGGAGCTGGGCCTGCAAGGCTACGCCTATCTGGAAGACGAATAAGCGCCCGCGCTTGACGTTCGCCGTGAAGGCATAAAAAAGGGAGGCATTTGCCTCCCTTTGTCCTATCTGTTCCTCCTGTGGCGGTCAGGTCTGCGAGCTCAGCGCCTTGTGCAGATCCTGCTGCAACTGCTGATTGTCGTCTCTTTGCAGCTCCACAATACCCAATTGCAGTCCCTGCTCGATGGTGAGCGACCCATTCAACATGGCGTTGATGGCGGCTTCACTCAGCAGCATCACCCGGTCTTTGGGGTTTGGGCCGCTGGTGTGCAACTGGAGCAGTAGGGACTCCTTGCCTCGTACTCTGGACCAGAGTCCTGAGTCGATAAGCAGGATAGAGATCCCGCCGCCTACCCCTGCCTGCTGGAGTCGACTTTTGAGGGTTTGGAGCCATGCCTGGCTACGGGAGAAGCCGGCTTCGCCTGTCAGGGCTGCCAAGGGGGGTAACTGCTCACGGCTCACCGCAGTCGCCGTGGCCATGGCAATATTGACCGTGCCGGGCCAGCTCTGTTCGAACGGATTGGGATAAAGGGCATCATAACCACAGCTCTGCCCCATCCCGGGGATGAGGCAGAGCAGGACCATGCATGCGCGCAAGGTGCGTTGCATCATGGCGTCACTATGTTGAACCAGAAGTTGAACTTGTCGAGCAGGCTGATGAAGTCACTGAACTTCTGCTGATCTCCCTCGATCTTGATCTCGCCGTTGGCGATCTTCTGCTCCATGGTGCCCTGACCGAGCTGGGTATCATCCAGCGTCTTCTTGCTCAGGGTAATGGTCACATCAGGCTTGGCGGCATAGCGGGTTGTGTGGTTGAGCACCGAGTTCTCCAGACTCAGGGTATGTTTCTCCCCGATGTCGGTGAACGCCATGTTGATGACCATCTTCTTGCCCGCCGCTTTCTCGGGGTTAATGCGCACCGAGAGATAGTCAAACAGCATGCTGGGGCTCATGGCCCGGATGGTATCCGGTGAGGCGGTGACTGTTCCGCCAACATTAGGAACGCCATTGCGCAGCTCATAGGCGCCTTGCAGATAGACGGAGCGCCACGGGCCGGATTCAGCCTGATAGCCCAGCTGCTCCAGTGCATCTGCCAGCAGCAGCTTGCCCTCTGTGTTGCTCGGGTTGGCAAACACCAGATGCTTGAGCACTTCTGCTACCCAGCGATATTCCCCCTTGTCGAACGAGGCCTTGGCTTTCTTCAGCAATGCCTCTTCGCCACCCATGAACTCGACATATTTGGGGCCGACCATTTCCGGTGGCAGGTTATCGAGATCGGAGGGGTTGCCGGAGTACCAGCCCATATAGCGCTGATAGACGGCGCGGCTGTTGTGGCGCAGGGTGCCGTAGTAACCGCGGTTAGGCCAGAAGTTGTTAAGCTCGGGCGGCAGGGTGATCTGCTCGGAGATCTCCTCACCGGTGTAGCCCATGTTCATCAGGCGTACCGACTGGTCATGGATGTATTTGTAGAGATCCCGCTGCTTCTTGAAGTAGTCGACGATGTTGGTATTGTCCCAGCGTGGCCAGTGGTGGCTCTGGAATTTGACCTCGGCCTGATCACCCCATGTTTCGATAGTCTCGTTGAGAAAGCTGGCCCACTTAAGCGCATCGCGCACCTGGGCGCCGCGCAGGGTGAGGATGTTGTGCATGGTGTTGGTGGTGTTTTCGGCCATCCACAATGCTTTGCTGTCCGGGAACCAGGTGTTCATCTCGGCGGGCGCTTCGGTGCCCGGGGTCATCTGGAAGACCATCTTGACGCCATCCACTGTTAGCGTCTCACCGGTTTTGGTGATAAAGCGGGTCGGCAGCAGCAGCGAGGGCACGCCGGTGGAGGTGGTTTGCCCCAGACCGCCATTGACGCCGCCCTGCGGGTTGCGCGGCAGCAGGGCGCCATACATGTAGACGGCGCGGCGGGCCATGGCATTGCCGGCGATGACATTCTCCGACACCGCGTGTTCGGTAAATCCTTCAGGCGCGATGATCTCGACGCCGTTCTTTTTCACCTCGTCCAGCGAGTTGAACAGACCGGCGGCACCGCCGTAGTGATCCACGTGGGAGTGGCTGTAGACCACCGCGGTGACCGGGCGCTCCCCTTGGGTCTTGTTGATGAAGGCCAGCGCCGCCTTGGCGGTTTGCGGGGAGATCAGCGGATCGAACACCACCCATCCCTTGTTGCCTTCGATAAAGGTGATGTTGGAGAGATCAAAGCCGCGGATTTGGTAAATCTTGTCGGTGACCTTGAACAAGCCGTACTGCATGTTGAGCTGGGCATTGCGCCACAAGCTGGGGTTGACGCTGTCCGGCGCGGCCTTGTCGAGGCCGATGTAGCTCTTGTACTGCTCCAGATCCCACACCACGTTGCCCTTGTCATCCTTGATGGTTAGGGTCTCCGGCTTGGCGATAAAGCCACGCTGGGCATCCTCGAAATCCTGCTTGTCATTGAAGGGCAGGGTATTGAGCACCTGCTGGTTTGCCTTGATGGTAAATTCGCTGGCAGGCTTGGGGTCGATGGCGGCCTTGGCCGACTGCACAAGAGCAGGCTGCACAAGCAGTGTGCCACAGAGCAAGAGCGAGAAAATCGTGGGGGTGGAAAGCCTCGGTTTCATCGGTATGACTCCAGATGGTGGTGTGGGTCGACAGGGCTAAGTGTAGTCAGGCTCAAGTCAGCGAATAGAAGGGAGATAAGGAAGAGAAGGGAGAGAAGTGGGGGATGCTTGCGGTACAAACCGCCATCCGGGAGGAAAACAGCAGGAATTGCGCCCGCAGGAGCACAGCCGTTGCACATCTTGATCTGTATCAAGATAGGTCGCAGCGGGTTGTCTTACGGTCAGGAGTGATGTTGATGGGATGTAACAAAAGGATGTGCATATGGAACTGAAAAGGGACCCGAGATGCTATACCGACGTCTGTATCGACGGTAAGTGGTATCACTACGACCACTGCAGCACCAACGTCTATATGCTGATGGGAGGCGCCGCGCCGAGCCTTCAGCTGGCCTATGAGCCGAGCAGCGAAGAGGAGCTGATCGAGCTGCTCCAGCAGCTGGGGCGCTTCTGAATCACCGAATTGATGTCTTGCCATATGGCCATCGGGCGCGTTGCCACGATGGCCACCACTCTTCACCGCTGTACCTAATCTCAGCGGTTTTTATTGCCCAATAACCCCTTGCCAATCTCCAGCATGGCGACGGCCGCGGCGTAGCTGCTATCGGACTTGCCTATCTCATCCGCTATATAGAGAAAATTGGATTGGTATTTCTCGACGGCCTCCCGTGGACTGGTCGCGTCAATAAAGTCCTCCTCCACCTCGAATCCTTGGGTCAGTAGTGCCGCCTTTTCACTCAGGAAAGTCGGAGATGCCATGTCGATAAAGGTGTATTGCTGCCGATTGGATGCCGGAATGGTAAAAAACTGGTATCTGGCCATGGGTAAATCCTCGCTTGAAGCGGGTGATAGATGACGTGACGCTGGTTTTAATCTGTGGCTCGCAGGCGGCTTGCTTGCCTCGACGTCGTAGACCGTGCGTGTCGGGAATGCCGCATTTTGTTTTCGTTCGAGACTACTTTGTTGGCGTTTGCCCGGCAAGTGGGCCGCAGAGATTTTCTGGATGATCCGAGCAACCGAGATGTTGTGGGCAGGGGCGAGACCGGGATAATGCCGGGCTCACGTTGAGCCCGGCT
Source organism: Aeromonas sp. R9-2 (assembly GCF_040908025.1). Taxonomy (NCBI): domain Bacteria; kingdom Pseudomonadati; phylum Pseudomonadota; class Gammaproteobacteria; order Aeromonadales; family Aeromonadaceae; genus Aeromonas; species Aeromonas sp. R9-2. Next base: position 350,524 of record NZ_JBFOCX010000025.1, on the reverse strand, counting down.
TGTCAGCGCTCTGTTACAGCACGAAGCTCTGTACCATGGCGCGCAGCTGTTCGGTGAGCTGGTGGATCTGGCGGGCGGCATCGCGGGCGGCGTTGGCCACTTGCAACGCCTCGTCGCTGCCATCGGAGATGCGCACTACATTACGTTCGATCTCGTTGACCACGGCGCCCTGCTGCTCGATGGCGCTGGCGATGATGGCGTTGGTATCGACCATTCGATCCACCTTCTCGGTAATGGCGCCGAAAGCCTGTTTTGCCTCCTGCGCCAGCCCGACCCCCTCCTGCGCTTCATGGCTGGCCGCCGACATGGCGGTGACCGAGGCTCGGGCGCCGGATTGCAGCTGTTCAATCATCTGCTGGATCTCGACGGTAGCCCCCTGGGTGCGGTTGGCAAGAGACCGCACCTCGTCGGCCACCACCGCAAAGCCGCGACCCTGCTCACCAGCCCGGGCCGCTTCGATGGCGGCGTTGAGGGCCAGCAGGTTGGTCTGCTCGGCGATACCGCGGATCACGCTGATGACGCCACCAATCTGGCTGCACTGCTGCTCCAGTTGGCCGATGGTGTCGGCGGTGCGCAGCACTTCGCGGTTGATATGGTCGATGGCCTTGATGGTGCGCTCCACCACATCCTCGCCCTGACCGACCACGTTCTGCGCCTCCTGGGTCATGCGGGCCGCTTGCAGGGCGTTGCCCGCCATGTCTTGTGAGGTTGCGGCCAGCTCCTTGATGGCGGTGGCGACCTGATGGGTTTCCCCTTGCTGATCGGCAATGACCTCCTGTGAGCGGCAGGTGCGCGCTTCGATCTCGGTGGCGCTCTCCACTACTGTGACGCCATTTTCCCGCACTCGCCGCATCAGGGTGCGCAGGGTCTCCAGGGTCACGTTGTAATCCCGGCTGATGGCGGCCAGCTCGTCCTGACCGACGATCTCGATATGCTGGCTGAGATCCTGGGCGTTGACCCGGGCGGCAATATCACGCACCCGCCCCACGGTTTCGCGCAGGGAGAGATAGGCACCGATCATCAGGTAGAGGTAGAGCAGCAAGCTGACGGTCAGCGGCGCGGTGACCCACCAGAAGTGGCGTTGGTTGGCGGTCAGCCGCTGATGCAGGTCGGCCTCCAGCCGCTGGCGTACCTGGCCTGCCAGCGCGGTGATAGCCTCGTCCATCTTATCCCCCAGTGCCAGCACCTCCTTGGTGGAGAGCTGCACCAGCTGATCCTTCATCATCTTGTTTTCCATGGTTTCGACCCCCTGACGCACCAGCTGTATCAGAGCATCGGTCTGCTGACCCAGCTCGGCGCGGTAGGCGGGTTCAATCTGGTAGAGCAGGGTCAGATCGGCCTCCAGCTCCTGCAGAGTGGCGCTGATCAGGTCGAGACGAAAACGCAGGCCGCTGTAGCCCTCAGCCTGAAACAGGCCGAAATCGGCGATGGTGGCGGCGCGATCCCGCACCTGAGCCAGCAGGTCGCGCAGCTGCGGCAACCGCTCGCTGGCGAGGATCACCATGTAGTAGGTACCGAGCGCCGGATCCTGGATAAGGCTGCTACTGGCGGTAATGTGCTTGTAGAGGTGGCGCACCTCGGTCAGCAGCTTGTCGTGGCGCAAGTTGCTTTGCTCCACTTCCAGCTTGCCCGCTCCACTCTGCAGGGCGGCCCAGCCTTGCTGGATCACCTCAAAGGAGGGGTTGTTCTGGCGGGTGTCGGCAAAGGCTTGCAGGCTCTGATCAACGGCTTGTGCGGCTGCCTTGAGCTGATCGTCACCGACCGGATCCACCTCATAGGCGTGGCGGGTCATCAGATTGCGATGGGTGAGCAGGGCCTGTTCGATGGCGGGAATGGGGGCGAGATTGACCACGCCGGCCAGCTCACGGTTGGCCTGGACGTTGTCATCCTGTAGCCGCCCCAGCAGATTGGTCATGCTGTAGGCCAGTGGCAGCATCATCAGGCAGGACCAGAGCAGGAATTTGTATTTGAAGGAGAGCTGATTGCCCAGCCGGATGGCGGGGTTGAAAATCCATTTCATGTTAAGCCTCGATACCTGAGTGCGGGCGTGATTCGTGTTGCCTGAATAGTACTCCGAGCGGCCTCCCTTGGGTGATGGCCGGTTGCAAGTTGTGATCCCCTTGGCTTTTTACTTCCGGGCGGGGCGCGGTCAGCCGCACCAATAGAAAACGGGCCACCCGAAGGTGACCCGTGGTCGATAAGGGGAAACCGATCAGTTGAACGCCAGGAAGGGCGAGACGCAGAGCAGCAGGCCGGTGACGATGATGATGTAGAGGGAGGTGCCCTTGTACTTGTTCAGCGCCGGTACCTGATAGACCAGATAAGCCGGGATGAGGCAACCCACCATGCCGAAGATGGGGCTGCAGATGGAGGTGAAGCTCAGTACCGGTGCGTTGAGCACGATGGCACCCCAGGAGAGCATGACGGTGAACACCATGATCCCTTTGCCCACCAATCCTTTGTTGATGCGGTTTTCCGGCATGACGCGGCGCAGCAGGTTCATTGCCAGCCCCTGACAGGCTTCACGGAAACCGAGGTAAACGCCGAAGTAGGCGGTCATCACCGCGAAGATGTTGAGGGTGAGGCTCAGGAGCTTGAGGGTCTGGCCGGGCATCCCCTGGGCTACCATGGCCAGCGCGGAGATGTTCTCTTCAGAGGCTTTGACCGCCTGATCGTGGCCCATGGCCAGAGTGAAGGAGACCGCGTAGAAGAACACCACCACGAACAGGATGCCGAAGGCGATATTCATGGCGCGCATCGCCTTGAAGCGGGCCACTTCCAGCGACTTTTCCCGCGAGCGGTAGGAGATCACCATGGGGCTCAGGCTTTGAATAAAGAGGATGGAGGTGAGGGTAAAGGGCAGCATGATGATGGCATCCTTCATCCAGTCACCGGCAGCGGGCATGGCGGTGATGTTGGCCGCATCCCACTTGTCCACCATCATAAGGCCCAGCACCGCAACCACGCTGATCTTGGTCAGCACCATAAAGGTGGAGATCTTGAACAGCAGGTTTTCGCCGCGCGAGGCCAGTGCCACCAGACCGCAGATCAGCACCAGACCGTAGAGCGGGTTTTCGGAGAGCAGGCCATCGGTGACGCCGAAGCTCTGCAGGAAGGAGGCGCTGTCATTGGTGATGGCGGTGGAGTAGACGAAGACCCAGATCACCAGCATCACGAAGTAGAGGGCGCCGAGCAGCACACCCCAGTTCTTGCCGAGGTAGCCGGTGATGACGCTGGGGTAATCCTTGCACTCCGGCGAGGTGGCCAGGGTGTTGATAAAGAGGCGTTGGAACATGTACATGGCGGGGTAGCCGATCACGGCCGAGAGCAGAAAGACCCACAAACCCATCAGACCCACCTGTACCGGCAGGAAGACGATCCCCGCGCCGATGGCCATGCCGATGCTCATGATGATCCAGCCCCAGTCGGTGCTGTCGAAGCGAACCGCTTCTTTCCATTCCAGCGTGCCCATCACGGGGCTGGCGAGTGTAGTGCTATGCGCGTCCATTAAAACCTTCTTTTTTGTAGGGATGTGGGAAATTGGCGCAAATATAGTTGAGTGAAACTGTCATAAACAATGCCCATAAGAGTACTTTTGTTCAAATCAGGATGGTGATCACGGTTTATATTGAGGCCGAAAGGTGCCTTTAAACGCCATTTTTGTATCTTTTTGTTGAATGGATAAAATAAAAAGCAAATAATGTTGAACGGAATGAGATTCATGATTGCAAAAAAAATTGCACAAACAGGAGTGGCTATATGAAACGCATCATCACAGCAGCAGCGGCACCTGACGCTATCGGTCCCTACAGCCACGGCACTGCCTATGGCAACCTCATCTTTACCTCCGGTCAGTTGCCGGTCTGCAAGCAGCAGGGGGGTGTGGTGGAAGGGGGGATTGCCGCCCAGACCCGCCAGTCACTGGAAAACCTGAAATCCGTGCTGGAAGCCGCTGGCGGCTCGCTGGATACCGTGCTCAAAACCACCTGCTACCTCGCCGAGATCAGCGATTTTGCCGCGTTCAACGAGGTCTATAAAGCCTATTTCCAGAAAGATTGTCCGGCGCGCAGCTGCTTCGCAGTGAAGGATCTGCCGATGGGCGTCAAGGTTGAAGTGGAAGCGATCGCCCATATCGCTCGTTAATGCTGATAAAAAGGTTCAAGTGATGAAACAAGCGTGGCAGCAGTATCTGCAGATTATTCAACAGGTTGTCAAACCAGCGCTGGGTTGTACCGAGCCAATCGCCGCCGCCTATGCCGCAGCGGTCGCCGTCCGGCAACTGGGGGGTGAGCCCGGTCGCCTCGAGGTTGCGGTGTCGGACAACCTCTATAAAAACTCGATGGGTGTCTATGTGCCGGGCACCGGCAAGATCGGTCTGGCCATTGCGGCCGCGGCCGGTGCCATCGGCGGCAACGCCGATGCCGGGCTGGAGGTGCTGGCCGCGATCCAGCCAGAACAGGTGGATCGTGCCCAGCAGCTGATCGATGCTGGCAAGGTGCAGGTGAGCCGCACCGCCGCCCCCGAGTTTATCTTCTGCCGCGTGACCGTTTATGGCACTGATGACAAGGGTGAAGAGCACAGCGCCGAAGTGACCCTCTGCGGCGGCCATACCCGCATCGTCGAGCAGCGCCGCGATGGCGAGGTGACCTTCACCGCCGATCAGAGCCAGGGTGGTGCAACCGGTTCCATCTGCGATGGCGTCGATATCAGCATCGCCGCCATCTACGAGTTCGCTACCCAGGTGGAGTTCGATCAGATCAGGTTCATCCTCAAAGCTTCCGAGCTCAACGGCAAGCTCTCTGCCGAGGGGATGAACAACCCCTATGGTCTCGAGATCGGCCGCACCATGCAGCAGAACATCGATGCCGGTCTTATCGGCGAGGATGTGATGAACCGCATCGTGATGATGACGGCGGCTGCCTCCGATGCCCGGATGGGGGGGGCGACCCTGCCAGCCATGAGCAACTTCGGCAGCGGCAACCAGGGCATTGCCGCCACCATTCCGGTGATGGTGATTGCCGAGCGCTTTGCGGCCAGCGAAGAGCAGCTGGCTCGCGCCCTCATCATGAGCCATCTGGGCGCCATCTATATCAAGTCCCACTATCCGCCGCTGTCGGCCTTCTGTGGCAATACCGTGACCAGCGCGGCCGCCTCCATGGCCATGGTCTATCTGGCGGGCGGCAGCTTCGAGCAATCCTGCTTCGCCATCCAGAATGTACTGAGCGACAGTGCCGGCATGGTGTGCGACGGGGCGAAGGCCTCCTGCGCCATGAAGGTGAGTACCTCCTCCGGCGCGGCAGTGCGCGGCTTCCTGATGGCCCTCAACAGTCACTCGGTGTCGGGGCAGGGGATCGTCGCCGGCGACGTGGATCAGACCATCCGCAACGTCGGCCAGATGGTGAAGGAGGGCATGTCTGCCACAGACAGCACCATTATTGATATCATGTCCGCCTGATGTCCCTGTCGGTTGCTGCCCGGCGCCTATTGTCCGGCAGCAACCCTTGCAAGAAGGTCCCATTGTGAAGCTGCAAGAGTTGAGTCCGAGCGATTTTGAGATCCTCAAGTCGATGGAGAACATAGTGGATGGCATCGCCGCCATGTATGGTCAGCACACCGAAGTGCTGCTCCACAGTCTGGATGCGCGCAATCCCTCGATCGTCAAGATTGCCAACGGCCATATCACCGGCCGCAGTGTCGGCGCCCCCATCACCAACCTGGCGATGATGAAGCTCAAGAGCGGGCAGGATATCTCCAGCCCCTACATGACCAAGTGTGCCACCGGCAAGACGCTGCGCTCCATCACGACCGTGATCCGCAACGGGGAGCACAGGGCCATCGGGTTGCTCTGCATTAACAGCGACATGGATGCCCCGCTGCAATCCGTGCTACGGACCATGATGCCGGAGTGCATGCATCCCCACGAGAGCCATGCCACCCCGGAGGTGTTCGCCCGCAACATCGACGAAGCGCTCAACAGCACCATCGACACCGTCAGTGCCGAGGTGCGCGGCAACGAGGCTGTGCCCCCGTCCCAGAAGACACGGGTCATCGTCAACCAGCTGCACGATATGGGGATCTTCGAGTTAAAAGACAGTGCCCAGATTGCGGCGCGCCAGCTCGGCATCTCGGTCCACTCCATCTACCGTTATCTGCGGGAGATCAAGAAGGGCTGAGCCGATACACTCTGGCCAAATTGGCAGCAAACGGGTCAGCCTTGACCCGTTTTTTACGCCCGCTTTAGCCTCTCTGTTTGGGCCATCCTTCGGGCTCATCTGCTATCATCTTCCCCCTCTATTTTTCTATCTCTCTGAACGTACTGGAGAAATCATGTCTCGACTCATCTATCTGCTGCGCCATGGCCAGACCCGCTTCAATGCCGAGCAGCGTCTGCAGGGGCGTTGCAACTCCGATCTGACCGACAAGGGTGAGGCGCAAGCCATCGCCATGGGGCGGCGCCTTGCCGGATCCCGCCCGCTGGACCGTCTATGCTAGCCCGCTCGGTCGCGCCCGTCAGACTGCACTGCTGGTGTGCGAGCAGTTGGGGCTGTCAGCTGATCGCATCATCTGGGACGACCGGTTAATGGAGCTCGGCATGGGGGAGTGGGAGAGTTGCCAGATACCGGTGCTGCTGCTCGCTCATCCCGAGCTCGATACCGGCAAGGGGGACTGGTATCTGCAGGCACCGGGGGCCGAGAGCTTCGAGAGCATTCAGCGCCGGGCACACCAGTGGTTGCAGGATCCCGCCATCGCCGAGCGGGCCATCGTCATCTCCCACGGTCTGCTCGGCGCCATGCTGCGTGGCGTCTATGCCGATCTCGACTATAAGGCGACCTGGTCACAGGAGTTGCCGCAAGATGCCTTCTATAAGCTGCAGGATGGCCACATCACTCGCATTGCTTGCTAGTTTCGTGGACGTTGCCGCCATCAGTGCATGGACGATGCAGGCTGCAACACGCTACGGATTTTGCTTTGCGAAGATTAGACATCAACGAAATGATGAATAGACTCAAAAAGCGCATTATCAATAAGGGCATTAGCCCTTCTTCTGCGGTGATGTGTTTAAGGTCTGGTTTTGCGAACAGGTTGCAACTTGCATTGCACTATGGTGCACAGACCGCGCTTTTTAATGAGGTAAGCGGGAGATTGTATTGAAATGAGTGGTCGCGTGATGCTTGGTGTATCAATTGCATATTAAACGACCAGTGGCCTGAGTATGAGGACGACACCATGAAAGGGATCTCGGTTCGTAGCAAATTATTGATGCTGGTTGTGGTACCGCTGTTTTGTATGATTTTGCTGTGCACTCTCTCCCTTTGGGGGATGCGCCTGATGAATCAGGCTGCCCATCAGGTGAATGAAGAGGAGGTGCAGCAGTTATCCGAACTGAAGCTGATTTCAGACTTGTATGCGGTCAGTGTCGTTGATGCGATCAATAAAGCGCATGTTGGATTAATCACTCGTGAAGAGGCAAAACGTTCCGTTACTGAAGCGCAGTTAAAAGCAGCAACGGAATGGAAGCGTTACATGGCCCAGAAGATGTCTGCGGAAGAGCGGGCGATTGCGGAGTCTGCCCAAGTATTGATGAACAAAGCCGACATTACACTGGATGGTATTAAGAGTGACCTTTCATCAAAAGCTCCTCTTGATAAGGCAATTCATCAGTTATACAGCACGGTTGATCCTTTTAATGAGGAGCTGGGCAAGCTGGTTGAACTCCAGCTGAGATTTGCAGATGAGCATGTTGGTACCCTGGAAAGTCTGGCCGTTGATTTTTCATTTGCCTTCCTCTCCATTACCGGGATTGCCCTGTTCGCTTTATCCGTGCTGGGGATCTGGATTTTTCGCGGGATCAGTCAACCGCTCACCGCTTTGCGCAGAGCACTTTACAAATTGCAGCATGAGCAGGATTTGACCGTCACCGTCCCCGTCATTCGGGAAGATGAATTGGGGCAAGTCGCACGGGCGCTGAATGATATGGTTAGCCATTTCCGCAGATTGATTGGCGAAATGGATGACGTGGCCGAACAGTTATCGACAGGCGCCGATGCACTGAACGAGCTGGGGCTAACCAGTGCAGAGCAAATGGCCCAGCAGCGTCTGGAGACAGATCAGAGCGCTGCGGCAATGAATGAGATGAGCGCAACGGTTAACGAAATCGCCCAGAATACAAATAGTGCTGCAATTGCCGCCCGTCAGGCTGAAAACAAGGCCGAAGAGGGGCAAGCGGTTGTCAAGGAGACCATTGGGAATATGGCTCTGCTCTCTGGTCAATTGCAAAATACATCCACTGTGCTGCAAAACCTGGCTATCGAAAGCAATAACATTACCCAGGTGATGGGGGTTATTCGCTCGATTGCCGAACAAACCAATTTACTGGCACTGAATGCGGCAATTGAAGCCGCCAGAGCTGGTGAGCAGGGGCGCGGTTTCGCGGTGGTGGCTGATGAAGTCCGGGTACTTGCTCAGCGCACCCAAAATTCTACCGGAGAAATCCAGAATACCGTCAATCGCCTGCAACAGAATGCAACTATGGCTGTTGATAGTATGAATATCGGATTATCTGAAGTGGAGAAGACGAATACCCTGATGCTGACCTGCGGCATCTCTTTGGAAGAAATTGTGAGTGCGGTGGATGATCTGAATAATCTCAATGTGCAGGTCGCCGCTGCAGCCGAAGAGCAAAGCAAAGTCACCGAAGAGATGACGCGCAGCATGGTCAATATTGCCGATATCGCAGTACATACCTCGGACTCGGCAGCCCATGTATCGGCCAAGTGTCAGCGTCTTGATGAGATGGCCAAGTCAATGAGAACACAGATTAATCATTTTAAATGGCGCTCACATGCCGCTTGATATAGTTCGATGACGTTACCCCCAGGCCCCGAGAGTTCGGGGCCTTTTTGTATCATGTTGGTCGTACTGCACCTGTGTTGAAACATGTCATCGGTTTCCATGGATATGGGGAGATTCAGTACCGGACTGATTAAGTGACGCTTTCCGAAAAATTGTGCATTTTTGACGGCAGCCGTCACCCTGAATGGCCATTTTTGCCGCAGTTCAACACATCAGAGCACCTTATCGCGGCAAGATGAGGTATCTTATGCCCCGATTTCATCCATTAAACGGATCCGAGACCCCATATGATCATCAAACCCAAGGTTCGCGGCTTTATCTGCACCACCACTCATCCGGTCGGTTGTGAAGCCAATGTTCGTCGCCAGATTGCTTATACCAAAGCCAAGGGCACCATCGAGAATGGTCCCAAGAAGGTGCTGGTGATCGGCGCTTCCACCGGTTATGGCCTGGCCTCCCGGATTGCGGCTGCCTTCGGTAGCGGCGCCGCCACCCTCGGCGTCTTCTTTGAAAAAGCGGGCACCGAGTCCAAGACCGGTACCGCTGGCTGGTACAACTCCGCCGCCTTCGACAAGGCCGCCAAAGAGGCAGGCCTGTATGCGAAAAGCGTCAACGGCGATGCCTTCTCCAACGAATGCCGCGCCAAGGTGATCGAGCTCATCAAGCAGGATCTGGGTCAGATTGATCTGGTGGTCTACTCCCTGGCCTCGCCGGTGCGCAAGATGCCGGAAATCGGTGAAGTGGTACGCTCCGCCCTCAAACCCATCGGCGAGGTCTACACCACCACCGCCATCGACACCAACAAGGATCAGATCATCACCGCCACCGTCGAGCCGGCGAACGAGGAAGAGATCCAGAACACCATCACCGTCATGGGCGGTCAGGACTGGGAGCTGTGGATGGCCGCCCTGCGCGATGCTGGCGTGCTGGCCGACGGCGCCAAGTCCGTGGCCTACTCCTACATCGGTACCGATCTGACCTGGCCCATCTACTGGCATGGCACCCTGGGCCGCGCCAAGGAAGATCTGGACCGCGCCGCTGCAGCCATCCGTGGCGATCTGGCTGCCAAGGGCGGCACCGCTCACGTGGCTGTGCTGAAATCCGTGGTGACTCAAGCCTCCTCTGCCATTCCGGTGATGCCGCTCTATATCTCCATGGCCTTCAAGATCATGAAGGAGAAGGGCATTCACGAGGGCTGCATGGAGCAGGTGGACCGCATGATGCGCACCCGTCTCTACGCGTCCGACATGGCGCTGGACGAGCAGGCTCGCATCCGCATGGATGACTGGGAACTGCGCGAAGATGTGCAGCAGACCTGCCGTGATCTGTGGCCATCCATCACCAGCGAAAACCTCTCCGAATTGACTGATTACACCGGCTACAAGCAGGAGTTCCTGCGCCTGTTCGGTTTCGGTCTGGACGAGGTCGATTACGATGCGGATGTAAATCCGGACGTGAAATTCGACGTGGTCGAGCTCTGAGTCTGACTCAAGTGAAAACAGGGCCCCGCGGGGCCCTGTTTTTTTGGCAAACATTCCGCTAATTTGCGGAATTTTATTATCAGCGATCACCTTTTTCCCATATCAAACCCGCTAGTCTTGCGCTGATCGGATCACAGACGGCATTGCCGAGGTACGGAAGCTATGACCACTCCAAACGAGGCGCCCAAGAAGCGCCAACTCCCTACTGTCTATACCCTGCTTTTTATCATCATCGCCCTGATGGCCGCCCTCACTTGGGTGCTGCCAGCGGGCAAATATGACTATGTCACCGCCAAGACCCAGCAGCCGGTGGCGGCAGCGGCCGTGGCCGATTACAGCGGCGACGAGCGGCTGTTGCCAGTGCCTGGCAGCTACACCGAGTTACCCGCCCACCCGCAAGGAGTGTTCGAGGTGCTCAAGGCCCCCATTCAGGGCTTTCACAAGGCGGCCGACGTGGCGCTGTTTGTGCTCATCATCGGTGGTTTTCTTGCGGTGACCATGCAGAGCGGGGCGCTGGATGCCGGGGTGGGGGCCATTGTGCGCGGCTTTGCCGGGCGTGAGCGACTGCTGATCCCGGTGCTGATCGCCCTGTTTGCCCTCGGCGGCTCCACCTTTGGCATGGCGGAGGAGACGGTGGCCTTCTGGGCACTCATTGTGCCGGTGATGATGGCGGCGGGCTTTGATCGCATGGTGGCGGCGGGGATTATCCTGCTTGGCTCCGGGGTCGGGGTACTCGCCTCCACCGTCAACCCGTTTGCCACCGGTATTGCCTCCGGTTTTGCCGGTATCCCCATCGGTGAGGGGATCGGTTTGCGGGTCATCCAGTGGCTGCTGCTGGTGATCTTCGCCTCCTGGTTCGTGATGCGTTATGCCAAGCAGGTGCAGCAGGACAAGTCCCGCTCCGTGCTGGCCGATATCGTCTATGACGACGAGTTCTCCCAGATGAAGAGCGGCAACCTCGCCTTCACCGGCAAGCAGAAGCTCACCATGCTGGTCTTCTTCGGCACCTTCCTGCTGATGATCTATGCGGTGGTGCCCTGGTCGGATTTGGGGATCGACGTGCTGCCCACCTTTGGCTGGTGGTTTGACGAGCTCTCCACCCTGTTCTTCAGCGCCTCCATTCTGATCGCGCTGATCAACCGGATGCCGGAGTCCAACTATGTGGCGACCTTCCTGAGCGGCGCTCGGGATCTGATCGGGGTAGCGCTGGTGGTGGCGGTGGCGCGCGGCATCTATGTGGTGATGGAGCAGGGCGTCATCATCGACACCATTTTGCATTGGGCTGAAGGGCTGGTGACTGGACTCTCCTCATCGGTCTTCATCCTGATGGCCTATCTGGTACACATTATCCTGAGTTTCTTCATCCCCTCCACCTCGGGACTGGCGACCGTCTCCATGCCGCTGATGGGGCCGCTGGCGGACTTCTCCGGCATCTCCCGGGATCTGGTGATCACTGCCTATCAGTCCGCCTCCGGTTGGATCAACCTGTTTGCCCCCACCGCCGCCCATCTGGTGGCTGGTCTGGCGCTGGCCAAGATCCCCTACGACCGCTTCGTGCGCTGGGTGCTGCCCTTCATCATCGGGGTGGCTCTCATCACCATGGCGGTGCTGGTGGCCGGTGCCCTGCTGCACGGCTGATGGCACGGATAAAACCACAGATAACAAAAAGGCTCCCGCGGGAGCCTTTTTCATGAGCCTTGCTTACTGCTTGTAGCCCTTGAGGAAGCGGGCGAGGCGGCCGATGGCATCCTCCAGCTCCTCTTCGCGGGGCAGGAACACCAGCCGGAAGTGATCCGGCGCCGGCCAGTTGAAGCCTGTGCCCTGCACCAGCAGCAGCTTCTCCTGCTGCAGCAGGTCGAACACCATCTTCTGGTCATCGCGGATGTCATACACCTTGGGGTCGAGGCGCGGGAACATGTAGAGCGCTCCCTTGGGTTTGACGCAGGAAACCCCGGGGATCTCGTTCAAGAGCTCCCACGCCTTGTCCCGCTGCTTGCGCAGGCGGCCGCCCGGCAGGATCAGCTCGTTGATGCTCTGGTAGCCGCCAAGCGCAGTCTGGATGGCGTGCTGCATCGGCACGTTGGCGCACAGTCGCATGGAGGCCAGCATCTCCAGCCCTTCAATGTAACCGCGGGCACGGCCTTTTGGACCGGTGATGACCATCCAGCCCTGACGGAAGCCGCAGGCACGGTAGGCCTTGGAGAGGCCGTTGAAGGTCACCACCATCACATCGTCACACAGGGTGCAGACGCTGGTGTGGGAGATATCGTCGTAGAGGATCTTGTCGTAGATCTCGTCGGCGAAGATGATGAGGTTGTGCTGGCGGGCAATCTCGATCACTTCCAGCAGGAACTCGCTGCCGTAGACGGCGCCGGTCGGGTTGTTGGGGTTGATCAGCACCAGGCCGCGGGTGCGCGGGGTAATGCGGGCGCGGATATCGTCGAGATCCGGATACCAGTCAGCCCCTTCGTCGCAGCGGTAGTGCACCGCATGGCCACCGGAGAGAGTGACGGCCGCGGTCCAGAGCGGATAGTCAGGGGAGGGCACCAGCATCTCGTCGCCATTGTTGAGCAGCGCCTGCATCGCCATCACGATCAGCTCGCTGGCGCCATTGCCGATGTAGATGTCGTCGATATCGACCTTGCGCATCCCTTTTTGCTGGTAGTACTGCATCACCGCTTTACGGGCAGAGAAGAGCCCCTTAGAGTCGCAGTAGCCCTGGCTCAGCGGCATGTTGAGGATCACATCCTTGATGATCTCTTCCGGCGCATCAAAGCCGAACGGGGCCGGGTTGCCGATGTTGAGCTTGAGAATGCGGTGGCCTTCGTCTTCGAGACGGCGAGCCTCTTTATGCACCGGGCCGCGGATGTCATAGCAGACATCGTCGAGCTTGTGCGACTTGTCGATTGTGAACATGGTGAGTGTGATTCCTTCCCCACAGGGACGCGTTGGCGAAAAAGGCGATTTTTAGTATCAAATTTCTTTTCCCCTATTCTTCACAGAATTGAATGCTAGAACAATCCTCTTTTTAGAAGAATTCCCTGATTTTTAGCCCTAAAACAGGGTTGCTAGAACGTTAAATTCAGCACGATCTTTGGTGCTAACCAAGGTTAACTAGTGAAACATGGGGAACGAATTAACAAAGCTGCCTGACTGTGTTGCAATATCCGGATCCTGTGGCACGATTGGCTTGTGTAAAAAATCGTCTTCGTCACCCTTTTCGATGAGTTGACTGGCACTCATGGTGTCATCTTTATGTGGTTCGCTCATCGGTGTTCACTTCTGCGAGGTTTTCCCATGCAAGCACCCGTTCCAGGCCGCTATCGCCACTTCAAGGGGGGTTACTATCAAGTGCTTGCCCTGGCTTTGCATACCGAAACCCAGGAGCAGCTGGTCATTTATCAATCCGAGCAGGATGGTCAGGTCTATGCCCGTCCCGTCGCCATGTTTATGGAGTGGATTGAGCATCAGGGGCAGGTTGTCAGCCGTTTTGCCCCTGCAGGAGACTGACCACGCCTCCGTTTTTATCGTTCAAGGGATGAGCACTCGAGCTAAACGGTGTCACAAGTTGTCGCATGACGCCCTTGGGTATGAGATGTGCAGCCGGCTGTCTTAATGATAAATCCCTTATCTAATCAACTAATTGTGACGAACATCACATTCAATGAGCTCTGCCTGCCGGGTTCGCAATCTGGACTCACACTCCCATAATGCTGCGCTTGTTCAAGCATGGGCCCTTCTCGGGTCTTGTTCGGTGTTATCTCAAATGGGAGAAATAATGTGAAACCTGTTGCTGCTGAGTTTATGGGCACTTTCTGGCTGGTATTGGGCGGTTGCGGCAGTGCCGTGCTGGCTGCTGCCTTCCCTCACGTCGGGATTGGTCTGCTGGGGGTCTCGCTGGCTTTCGGTCTGACCGTGCTGACCATGGCGTTTGCCATCGGCCATATCTCCGGTTGCCACCTCAATCCGGCCGTGACCGTTGGTCTGTGGGCGGGTGGTCGTTTTCCGGCATCCGGTGTACTGCCTTATATCGTGGCGCAAGTGTTGGGTGGCATTGCCGCCGCTGCCGTGCTTTACGTGATTGCCAGCGGTCAGGCCGGGTTTGATCTCTCTGCCGGTTTTGCTTCCAACGGCTACGGTGAGCACTCTCCGGGTGGTTACAGTCTGACTGCCGCACTGGTGTGTGAAGTGGTGATGACCGGTTTCTTCCTGTTCGTCATCATGGGGGCTACCGATAGCCGTGCGCCTGCCGGTTTCGCGCCGATCGCTATCGGTCTGTGCCTGACCCTGATCCACCTCGTCAGCATTCCGGTGACCAATACCTCGGTCAACCCGGCCCGCAGTACCGGTGTTGCGCTGTTTGTCGGTGACTGGGCTATCAGCCAGCTGTGGCTGTTCTGGGTTGCCCCGATTGTCGGTGCCATTCTGGGTGCGCTGGCTTATCGCCTGGTGGCGACTGAGCAGAAGTAATCATTTGCGAAACAAAGTGTGGTATCGACACGCCTGCGGGCGTGTTTTTTGTTTCTGGAGGGGCGAGAAAAGAGCATTAACCGAGGCTAACCTCAGAGCCCTTTGGCCTGCAGCATCTCTTTGTAGCGCAGGTGGAGGAGCTGGACACGCTCCACATAGGCACGGGTTTCCGCATAGGGCGGGATACCGCCATGTTTTTGTACGGCGCCCGCGCCTGCGTTGTAGGCCGCGGTCGCCAGCGCCACGTTGCCGTCATACTGCTTGAGCAGTCCCGCCAGGTATTTCACCCCGCCGAAGATATTCTGCTCCGCCAGCAAGGCATTGCCGACCCCCAACTCCCGCGCCGTGGCGGGCATCAGCTGGGTCAGCCCCATCGCCCCCTTGCGGGAGACCGCCAGCGGATTGAAAGCGGATTCCGCATGGATCAGCGCCCGGATCAGCGCCGGCTCAACCTGATAGGTTTTGGCGGCCGCCTTGATGGTGCTGGCATAGTCATAGAGAAACAGCCCTGTGGTCTGCCAGTTGACACTGGATTTGGGATCGCAGGCGAAGCAGTCGTTGAACAGCAGCAGCTCGTAATGGCCCTGTTCGGGCGCCATGTCGGAGTAGCGAACCACCCCATTCTGTTGCACCGATTTATAGACCTGGATCTGCTTCTTGCCGTTGGTGGCGACTGCCGCTGTTTGAGCGGTGTCGGGTTGTGAGGCGGGAGTGGCATCTTTGCTCGGACGCAAGGGGGAGGGAGCTGCGGTCAGGAAGATCACCTCCGCGGGGGGGGGAGTCTGGCTCCATCCGCTCAGGGGGATCAACAACATATGGCCTGCCAGCATCCATGCTTTCAACCCTGATACTCCTTCTTGTGATGACCATGTTGAGTAAAGCATCATGACGAGGGCAGAACAAGCGGCCAACAGGGGGCAAATGATCCGATTCGGTGACCGGGATCAAAGTATCCGCCGCAATAAAGGATTGTCATCATAAAGCACGGTTTTGGCCATCAGGCGGTGGGTAATGGCCTCTTCCACCGGGTAAGCAAGCAGCCTACGACGTCCGCTTTTTTGTTGACGAAAGGCATGCTATCGTGCTGGCGTCATGTGGTCGGATTAGCGCACCGTATCTGGCACTAATAACTGATTATCAAAGGATTTGTCTGTGACAAGCAAGCTGGCGATGGAACTCACTTTCGAAGAGTACTGCGACGCCGACCTCTCCCTTATCAGGGACTATTACGAGACGACGTTTTCCCACTATGTGCCGGATCTGGCCGAGCGGATCTTTGTCGTGCGTGATGCTCACTGGCTGGTGGGGGCGGTACGGCTGCGGGACGAGGAGGAGTTTTACCATCTGTGCGGCTTTCGCCTGTTGCCCCATTACCAGTCGCTGGGATTGGGGTCTCGGCTGTTGCAGCACGCCTGCCACGGTCTGTTGGACAAACCTGTGGTCTGTCAGGCGCTGCCCTTCGAGAAGCCTTTCTATCTCAAGGCCGGGTTTGCCGATATGCCCCTCAATCAATTGAGCGGGTCGCTTTTCTCCCTCTACGAGCGGCAGCAGCAGCAGGGTTATCAGGTGGAGCTGCTGGTACGGGATACCACCCAGCCCCTCCTGAATTGAGCGGTTTAGCGGGGTTTGGTCAGCAGGTGGATCTTGCCCGGTGACAGCTCCAGCCCCAGCAGATTCTCCTTCAGCCACGCCTGATCCGGATCCTTGTCATTGAGTTTGTAGACCGGTTTGGTCTCGAGCCGCTTCTCCATGCTCTGCAGCAGCATGTTGAGCATCAGCCCGAACTTCTTCTCGGCCGCCTCCGGCTCCAGCTTGTACTCCACCAGCTTCATGTTATCGAGAAACAGGGCGCTCTGGCTCTTGTCATAGCGAGGCCTCGCTTCATAGGCCATCTGCAGGCGGGCGTCATATTCGGTATTGTCTGGCAGGGCGATTTTGAGCTTGCCCTTGCCATAGACCCGGGCGGTATCGGGGCGTTGGCGACCGATCTGGACGTCGCTCTGCTCAAGCGTCACATGGGCCTTGATGATGCCCGGCAGCTCCAGCTGTTTGTCGACTTGCACCTGAGATTGCAGGTACTGGTTTATCTGTTGCTCATTGATGTCATATGAGCCTTGGCCTAGCATGGCCAGGCTGAGCAGCATAGATTGCAGGATCATGCGTGCGACCTGATAGAATGGATTTGCCTTACAGCATACCATCCCGGCCGGTTGGGGTCTGCCCACCGCGCTGTTTGTCGATTAGAAGGAGTCCCCGTTGTTTAACGGTCTGGAACACGATCTTCAACTGCTGTTTTCCCGTTTTCTGGGTTGGCTGCTACTGCTTTTTCATACCGTGATTGTCACCGGTGTGTCGTTTCGGGTGGTGATGAAACGCCGTCCCATCGGGGTGTCGCTGGCCTGGCTGGCGCTGATCTATGCCATTCCGTTTGCCGGGGTGGGCTTCTATGTGCTGTTTGGTGAAATAAAGCTGGGGCGCCGCCGTGCCGAGCGCGCCCAGGCCATGTATCGCCCTTATGCCATCTGGATCCGCCAACTGGCCCGTCTGTTCCCGCAGCACTGCTGCGAAGTGGGCGCAAAGGCACAGCCGCTGCACGATCTCATCCAGGGACGGCTCGCCATGCCGATGCTCTCCGGCAACCGCATGACCTTGCTCAACAAGCCGGACTGGATCTTGCGCGAGATTGCCCAGGATATCCGTCGCTCGACGCTCTCCTGTTATCTGGAGTTCTATATCTGGCATCCGGGCGGCGATGCCGACGAGGTGTGCGATGCGCTGATTGAAGTGGCGCAACGCGGCGTGGATTGTCGCTTGCTGCTCGATTCGGTGGGCAGCAAGCAGTTCTTCCGCTCCCACTGGCCCAAAAAGCTGCGCAAGGCGGGGGTCAAGCTGGTGGAGGTGCTGCCGGTCGGCGCCTGGCGCATTCTGTTCCAGCGTCAGGATCTGCGGATGCACCGCAAGCTGGTGGTGATCGATGACAGGGTGGGTTACACCGGCTCCATGAACATGGTGGATCCCCGTTTCTTCAAGCAGGATGCAGGGGTCGGCCAGTGGGTCGACATCATGATCCGGGTGCAGGGGCCCATGGTGCCGCTGATGTGGTCGATCTTCGTCTGGGATTGGGAGATGGAGACCGGCGAGCGGCTGCTCGACAGTCTGCAGCATGAGCCGGAGGCCTGGCCCCAGACCAACTACCGCGCCCAGCTGATCCCGTCCGGCCCCTTCGTCGGCGGTGACTGCATCCAGCAGAGCCTGCTGCTGGCCATCTATCAGGCGCGCAGCCATCTGGTGCTGACGACCCCTTACTTTGTACCCGACGATCCGCTGGCAGCCGCACTCAGTTCGGCAGCGGCGCGCGGAGTGCAGGTGCAGCTGGTGTTACCGGCACGCAACGACTCCATCATGGCCAATTACGCCTGCAACGCCTTTATGGAGGAGCTGCTGGCGGCCGGGGTGGAGATCTACCGCTACGATGCCGGTCTGCTCCATACCAAGAGCGTGCTGGTGGATGATGACTTCGCTCTGGTGGGGACGGTCAATCTGGATCGGCGCAGCCTCTGGCTCAACTTCGAGGTGACCCTGTTGGTGGACAACCCCTCGTTCGTGGCCCAGATGACCCGGCTGGTACAGGGCTATATGGCGGAAGCCACCCCGATGACCCTGGCCCAATGGCAGGCCCGCCCCTGGTACAAGAAGGCGATGGAGAACATCTTCTATCTCTTCAGCCCCTTGCTGTGATGTTGTGGCGAGCCGCAAGAAAGTGGACTCGCCATCTGATTGGACTTGCCTAGCCCCGAGTCCGCCCCGTAGAGTGCAGTGACAACTCCCTGGAGACACATGGATATATGAAAAAGATAGTGGCCCTCGCCGTGGGTGCGGCACTGGTAGGTGGTGGTCTGGCTGCGTGCTGGTACACGGGCAACAGCTTCGACAACATCATGGCGGAACAGATCGCCAAGGTGGAGAAAGAGAGCGGGCTCGACATGCAGTGGCTGCCGGGCAGCAGCAACCTCCTCACCCGTGACGGGATCCTGAAGGTCGTGGTGACGCCTGAGGAGCTGGCTGCCATCGACAGCGAGCTAGAGGGCAGTCAGCCCATCGAGCTGCAACTGGTGGTCAAGAGCCAGATCCTGCCGCTCTACATCAAGAGCCACTTCCTGCTCGATACCCATAATGGCACTCTGGCGCCGGTTTTCACCGCACTGGGCATGGAGCAGTGGGAACTCGGTCTGGAGTCGGTCACCAGTCTCTGGACCCAGGGTAACAGCAGCCGTTTCTGGGCCAATGAATTCAAGATCAAACAGGGGCTGGACGAGTTCAGCTTCCTGCCCCTGAGCGGCGAGTTCCACGGCAATCTGGAGGGGAATGGTCACCTCACCATGACCTGGCAGGGGATGACGGTCCATGAAGAGCAGAGCAAGATGGACTTGGTGCTGGCCGATCTGAAAGGGAGTGCCGACATTGCCGAGATCAGCGGTGTGCTCCTCTCGCCCCAGAGCGAGATGACCCTCTCGGCCCTCACGGTACAACTGCCTGACAGCGTCAAGGTTGCCCTGCAGGGGATGACTACCGAGACTCAGCTGACCGGTGATGATGCCCAGACCCTCTCCAGCAGCTATCAGATGAAAATTGCCAAGCTGGATCTGGAGAACGAGACCGACACCCTGGCGGTGACCGACAGCAAGTTGGCGCTCAACCTCAACGGTCTGGATCTGGAAGGGTATCAGGGGCTGCAGGCCGCCGGTGGCAAGGGAGTTGAAGATGCCGCTATCCAGCAGGCGCTGGACAAGATGCTCAAACGTGGCGCGACCCTTGAACTGGCCGATCTCAGCGCCAAGCTCAACGGTGAGGCGGTGACCATGAAGGGGGACGTGAAGCTGGGCTCCACCTCGCTGGAGCAGCTGTTCAACAGCGACGCGGGAATGCAGGCCCTCTCCGGCGTGCTGAATGCCAGCCTCAGCGACAAGCTGGGCAAGGCGGTGCCGCAACTGGCCCCCATGCTCGATCAGCTGACCCTGATGGGTTATCTGAAGGCCGACAAGCAAGCGCTGACCTCCGAGCTGAAGCTGGAGAAGGGCGCGGTGACGGTAAACGATCTGCCGCTCTGACACTCGGCGCAGAAACAACAACGGCTCCCGCGGGAGCCGTTGTTGTTTCTGGCGTTTGCATACGGGCCGTGTGGGCGAATTACTTGAAGACCACCGTCTTGTTGCCGTAGACGAACACCCGCTCGTTCAGTACCAGCTCCAGCGCGCGGCTCAGCACCGATTTCTCCACATCCCGACCCGCCTTGGCCATGTCCTCCGCACTGAAGGCGTGACCGACGTGGATCACGTCCTGTTCGACGATGGGGCCTTCATCCAGATCGTCGGTCACGAAGTGGGCGGTGGCGCCGATCAGCTTGACGCCGCGATCAAACGCCTGCCGGTAGGGGCGGGCACCGATGAAGGCGGGCAGGAAGGAGTGGTGGATGTTGAGGATCTTGCGCGGGTAGGCCTCGACGAAGCTCGGGGTCAGCACCCGCATGTACTTGGCCAGGATCACATAGTCAGGCTCATAGCTGTCGATGATGGCGCGAACCTGCTCCTCATGCTCTGTCCGGCTCAGACCCTCGTGACTGACGGTGTGGAACGGGATATCGAACTTGCCGGTGAGCTCGGCCAGGGTGTCGTAGTTGCCGATCACCGCGACGATATCCATATCCAGCGCGCCCGCGTAGTTCTTCATCAGAATATCGCCGAGGCAGTGGGTCTCCTTGGTGACCAGAATGACGATGCGCTTCTTGCCCGCCTTGACCAGACGGCGCTGGGCCCCGGTGGGCACGGCATCATCGAGGTCGGCCAGCAGGGTCTCGTCGTTGAAGCGCCCCTCCAGCTCGGTACGCATGAAGAAGCGGCCATTCTCGTGATCCACAAACTCATCGTTCTTGATGATGTTGAGCTGGTGCTTGTAGCAGATGTTGGTGATCTTGGCGATGAGCCCTTTGGCATCCGGGCAATCCGTGAGCAGTATTTTCTTTTCCATCTCTGTCATTTTCCGTTTGTGGTGTTGGCGCTGCTGTCTGCGCCGGCTGCGTTGTTCAGGCTCTCTTTTCGGGCCCTGTTTTTTTGTTTCGGGAACTATGCCATAAACCGATCCGCGCCATAAAGAAATTCGCCAGTCATAGCCTCGCACGCTGGCGAGCAGGCCGCAGAGCGGGATCCCGTGCGCAATGTTGAAACGCTTTTCAGCCTGCGGGGGATTTTGGCTGGTATCTGCAACCGTTTTTCTTTAGGCTGTCTGCGCTTATTCTCAGGGCGGGGTGCAATTCCCCACCGGCGGTATCCCGATTGACTCGGGGAGCCCGCGAGCGCCCGACTTGGCTGATTGCCAGGTCGGGGTCAGCAGATCCGGTGAGATGCCGGAGCCGACGGTCATAGTCCGGATGAAAGAGGATAAGACAGACCTTGCCGTTTTGGCCCTTGTGGGCTGGCCGCTGCATGCCCGTCTCTGTCTGCCTTTCCATGCCCTGATTCTGGTCCTTGTCTTGTTTAGGAGTTTTACCATGAATCAGTCTCTACTCAGTGAATTCGGTGATCCCGTTGCCCGTGTCGAAGCGGCGCTGTCTGCCTTGCGTGCCGGATGCGGCGTGCTGGTGGCCGACGATGAAGATCGGGAGAACGAGGGCGACCTCATTTTCGCCGCTGAATCCATGACCAATGAACAGATGGCGCTGATGATCCGCGAGTGCTCCGGCATCGTCTGCCTCTGCCTGCCCGACGAGCGGGTTCGCCAGCTGGAACTGCCAATGATGGTGGAGGCCAACTCCAGTCACTACCAGACCGCCTTTACCGTGACCATCGAAGCGGCGCAGGGGGTCACGACCGGTGTCTCGGCGGCTGATCGCATCACCACCATCCGTGCAGCCATCGCAGACGGCGCCAAACCGGGCGATCTGCACCGCCCGGGTCATGTTTTCCCGCTGCGGGCGCGAACCGGTGGGGTGCTTACCCGCCGGGGTCATACCGAAGCGACGGTCGATCTGATGCAGCTGGCTGGTCTCAAACCGTTTGGTGTGTTGTGTGAATTGACCAAAGAAGATGGCTCGATGGCGCGTCTGCCAGACCTAGTTGCGTTCGGTCGCAAGCACCAGATGCCGGTGCTGACCATCGAGGATCTGGTGCAATATCGTCAATTGTTGTCAGAACGTACAGCCTGAGCCTCATACGAAATTGTAATAAGGCAAAAATTTGGTTAACCTTTGTCCGTGCCCCCACCACACGGCACTCATTTTTTAGACGAATCTGGACAAAAACTGTTCATTCAAAAAAAAATGAGGGTTTTAATGCATTTATCTGTGGTGGGGACTATGCAAAGTAGGATTTTTTTGTGCCATAATCACGCCGCTTGCTAAACGTCTGGCGAGTTCAAGGGAGCTTTAAAAATGAAAAAATTGTTGTTGGTAGGTGTTGTTGGTCTGTCCGCTCTGCTGGGCGGTTGTGCAAACACCAGCGAACTGGAAACTTCCGTTCAGAATCTGTCTAACAAAGTTGACCAACTGGCTCAAGATGTTAGCGCAGTTCGTGCTGATCAGTCCAAAATCGCTGCTGATGTTGCCGAAGCCAAGCAAGAAGCTATGCGTGCTAACCAGCGCATCGACAACATGGCTACTTCCTACAAGAAGTAATCCATGCGAAAAAAATGGCGCAGTTTTGCGCCATTTTTTTTTGCCTGAAATTCACCGTATCTCCACTATTCCCACAGCACCTTATTCCCACAATACCTTCTTCGTACTTGACCCATGAGGTCATGCCGGTCTCCCGGCACTCCCCCATCATTACCAGCCAGTACGATTCCGATCAGTAGAGCAGACTATAGAGTTTGCGACGGTAGCTCTGCGCCGCCGGTGTGCTGCCCATGGTCGCCAGAATATCGAGATAGGTCTTTCTGGCATCGCCGAATGCCAAATCCCGCTTGAGGATCTCCAGCAGCAGTCCCAACGCCTCTTCCTGACGGCCTGCCTGGTTGTATTGCACTGCCAGCTCCTGAGCCAGGGCAAAATCATCAGGCTGTTCTGCATGACGGGCTTCCAGCGCGCGCAGTTCCGGGCTGTCTGCCGCTTGCAGGGCGAGCGCCAGTCGTGAGCTCAGGGTATGGAAGTGACCATCCTGCGCCGCCATCGGGATGGTGCCGAGGCGCTCCTGCGCTTCATCCAGCAGGTTGAGGTCGAGCGCAGCTTGAATGAGCCACAGGCTGATGTCGTGGCGTTCAGGGGCCAGCTGGTGTGCCTTGGTCAGATGGGCATAGGCGATGCTGGGCTGCCCGTCAGCCAGTGCTTGTTGCCCCTTGGCCAGCAACTCTTCCTCTTCTTTGGGGGCGAAGGCGGCGAAATACTGGCGCAGGGTGGCTTCATCCTGCGGTCCTTCGATGATCCCCTGTTCGTCAGGGCGACCCTGATGGAACAGCACCAATGCGGGCAGGGCGCGCAGGCCGAGCTGGCTGGCCAGCGGTTGCAGTTGGGGATCGTTCATATCCACCTTGGCCAGGGTGACCTGCTCATTGGCGGGCCCAACCAGTGATTCGATCAGCGGTGTCATCCCCTGGCACTCCGGCATCTGCGGAGCATGGAAATAGATGACGACCGGCTTCTTCATGGACGCATCGATAAGTTCAGCGTGAAAATTCTGGGGAGTAATGTCGACGATCATGAGTTGGACTCTTCAGAAAGGGTGTTGAGTAACATGGGGTTAAGCGAGTGGCAATTCAAGCGCTCATCCAGCCGGTAAAAGGCCACGGGGGTTGCCGTCGCCGCGAGACTGAGCCAGCCGCTGGCAAAGGGCCAATCCTGTACCTGATAAGGGGTGTCATCGAGTCGGTTGTCGAGTCGCCATCCTTCCTCCGGGAGAAACCGCACCTTCTCCAGTCCCGCCGCTATGCCGCCACCGTGGGCTTTCAGTACCGCCTCCTTGCGTGACCAGAGCCGGTAGAAGGCACTCTCCTGCTCTTGGGCAGGCAGTGCGCAGAGCCACTCATATTCACTCTGTGCATAAAACCGGCGGGCCAGGGGGAGGGGATGATGCCGCCGTTTGCCCAGTTCGATATCCACCCCAAGCGGCCCATGCGGGCAGAGCGCCAACACCAGCCAGCTGCCACTGTGGCTCAGATTGAACTGCCAAGCATCATCATGCAGTCGGGGCTTGCCGTGGGGGGCGTTGCAAAATTGCAGACTGGCGGCGGGTTGTTGCAGCCGCTCGGCCAATAGCTGGCGCAGCAGGGCGCGGCTCACCAGATATTCCTGACGCCGTTCAGGATGGGTCATGGCTTGCCAGATATGCTGCTCATCGGTTGACAGCCATTCAGGCAATTGAGCAAGCAGTTCCTGGCATACCTTGGCCGGTTTTAACAAAAAAAGATCGGTTTCGATCATGATTTTTCACTTTAAAAAGGTGCTGAAGCAGGGATAAAAGCCAGTTATCTATGAGGCCCAAGGCTCTTTTTGCGATTGTATATTGTTTGGGCATGATCACATTAATTATGAAAAATCGTGCATTTCCTTGCAAAAATGTGAGCTTGATAGGGATTTTCACTTGCCTCGATAGAATTCTTGGATATAGTCGGGTGCTGTTGCCTTATAAATTGCCCTTTGGGGCCGTATTTTAACAAGATTTACTATTTAGCGGGGATAAAGGATTGCGCCACCTGATGCTACTGCTGGTCGCGCTCGGAATGGTGGGTTGTGCCTCGGCACCCCAACCCGAGGTCGCGAGTAAGATCGAAGTTTCCATGGTTGAACCTGTCATCGAACCGGAAGCTTCCCAGACACCCGATGTGAATGAAATCCTGACTGTATATAAAGAGTGGCGTGGTGTTCCGTACCGGATGGGTGGCAGCAGCCAGCGCGGTATCGACTGTTCCGCCTTTGCCCGTGAAGTGTTCCGCAATGCCGTCGGTATCGAATTACCCCGCGATACCCGCTCCCAAGTCCATGAAGGGACGCGCGTTTCCAAGCAGGATCTGGTCGAGGGTGACCTGGTCTTCTTCAAAATCAATCGTCGTCTCAACCACGTTGGTATCTATGTCGGCAATGGCGAATTCATCCACGCCTCGACTCGAGCCGGTGTGACGCGCTCCAAGCTGGATAGCCAATACTGGCGCAACAAGTTCTGGCAAGCTCGCCGGATCGATATCTGAGTCAGGCTGGACAAACGGCTCGCAGTACGGACTGTTTTTCCAACCTCACTTGAACCGGGCTCGACAGCCCGGTTTTTTATTGCCGTCGTTTAGACTTTCCCGAGTCAAATCACTATAGTGTGGGCCCGTTTTCTTCGGCAGGCTCAGCATGAAACCCCGCATCCCATCAGCCGGTGGCCCCAAGTCGGGCGACCGCACATCCGGACTCCACTCCCGTAATCGCCATCAGGCGGGTTACGACTTTGAGGCGCTCTGCCTGCGAACTCCCGAGTTGGCTGCCCACGTCTTTATCAATGACTACGGCACCCGCACCATCGATTTTGCCGATCCCGATGCAGTGAAGACCCTCAATCGCGCCCTGCTGGCCCATCACTACGGGATTGCCCACTGGGACTTGCCTGCCGGTTACCTCTGCCCACCCATCCCGGGACGGGTGGACTACCTGCACTGGGCGGCCGACCTGTTGGCCGAGAGCGCAGGCCAGCTCCCTACCGGCAAGGGGGTGAGGGTGCTGGATATCGGGGTGGGGGCAAACTGCATCTATCCGTTGCTGGGTGCCCGCGAATATGGCTGGCGTTTTGTTGGATCGGATATCGATCCGGTCTCGGTCAAGGCGGCCACCCTGCTAGCCAAGAGCAACGGACTCGGCAACCAGATTGAGTGTCGTTTGCAGGGTAACCCCAACCATGTGTTTCGCGGCATCATAGGGCCGAAGGAGCGCTTCGCTCTGACGCTGTGCAATCCGCCGTTCCATGCGTCGCTGGAAGAGGCGAGCAAGGGGACGGAGCGCAAGCTGCGCAATCTGGGCAAGGAGGTGACAGGCGCTCCTGTGCTCAACTTCGGCGGCCAGAAGGCCGAGCTCTGGTGCGAAGGGGGCGAGGCGGCGTTTCTGGCCAACATGATTGCCCAGAGCAAGGAGTTTGCCACTCAGTGCCTCTGGTTCAGCTCGCTGGTGTCGAAAAAAGAGAACCTGCCGGGGGCAAAAAAGGCGTTGAGCCGGGTGGGGGCGCGTCAGGTACGGGTGATCGACATGGCACAGGGCAACAAGGTGAGCCGGATCCTCACCTGGTCCTTTCTGGATGAAGAGGGATTGCGTAGCGGCTGGTCGAGCGCGCGCTGAGTCCCCACCACAAGGCCCGATGAGGGCCTTTTTCCATGATGAGCACCGCGAATTTCCCCTGCTGGCGGCATCTTTGGCAATCGATTTCCTCATTGGCAGATCGTGCTGGTTTGCATGGTGTAAGTAGTTACTTCCGCCTTGGTACAGGTGTACGCCGAGATTTTTTTGCACTTACAGCTGAAACTTTAATAAAATAGGACTGGTTAGACCTCTTTACAGGCATTGAATCAAATAGGGATCGGTAGATGAAAGTTGTCGATTTTCTGAAGCGCAAGCGCGAAATTCTGGCGCAGCACCCCTTTGAGCTCAAGGATTGGCTCTCTCCGGCGATCCGCGACTACTGGCGTGAGTTTCAGCAAAAGGCACATCTTCATCCTTTGCTGGGGCGTGTGCTGGACTTGCAAGCCGAGTCCCAGAGCGAGCAGCAACAGGATGCAGCAACCGTGGCACAAGTAGCCAACGGTCAGCCTGCCGTCGCTCAGGAACCCGCAGTTGAGCTGGCGGCCGAGGCGGCCGAGCTCTATGCCGCCCTGCAAGCCCGCATTGGTGAAGAGACCCATGTCGGCGAGTGGCTGCACGTCAGCCAGCAGATGATAGATCAGTTTGCTGCCGTGACCGGGGATCATCAGTGGATCCACACCGATCCTGAGCGCGCGGCCGCCGAGTCGCCCTTCAAGACCACCATCGCCCACGGCTTCCTGACCCTGGCGCTGCTGCCGCAGTTGACCGGCTCGGTCGATGAGGCCACCCCCGAGTTCCCGACTGCCCGCATGGTGGTGAACTTCGGGCTGGATCAGGTACGTTTCCCGTACCCCATCAAGGTGGACAGCAACATCCGCGCCCGCACCAAGCTGGCCCGGGTCACCCCCATCAAGGGTGGGCTGGAGTTGCTCAAAGAGATCAAGGTTGAGATCGAAGGGATCCGCCGCCCGGGTTGCGTCATCGAGTCGGTGACCCGCATCTACTTCTGAGCTCCCTCATCGGCATGAATGGTGAAACGGGCCCGCTGTCGTGTGCAACGAACAGCGGGCCCGTTTTTTTGCCTGTTTGTTGCAAGGGCTGAGGCGTCAGCCATAGCGCGCCGACCCCAGCTTGATATGACTCACAAAACGGTGCGCCGTGCAGTTAGCCAGCTCTCATTTTGGCGAGTTGGCCGCGTGAGGCGATAGCATGTTATGCCACTATTGGCTTCTTACTCCCGATCCTGGAGACAATAGTGCCCATCAATAACAAGATTATTCTGCCACTGCTGCTGAGCCTCACCATCCTGCTGATCCCGACCCACTGGATCCCGTTGGAGGGGATCACCGTCATCGAGCAGCGGGTCGTGGCCATTTTCGTGCTGGCCGCCCTCTGCTGGATCCTGGAGCCCATCCCTATCTTCGCCACCTCGGTGCTGATCATCGTGCTGGAGCTGCTGCTGCTCTCCGACAAGGGGCTCTGGTTCATGACTGCCGACAAGGCAGAGCCGGGCTTTGGTGAGCTGCTCAAGTCCACCGAGGTGATGGCGACCTTTGCCTCGCCGGTCATCATGCTGTTTCTCGGCGGTTTTTTCCTCGCTATTGCGGCGACCAAATACCATCTGGACGTCAATCTGGCGCGGGTGCTGCTGCGCCCGTTCGGTCAGGATCCCCGGATCGTCATGCTGGGGCTGATGTTGATCACCGCCACCTTCTCCATGTTTATGAGCAATACCGCCACCACCGCCATGATGCTGGCCATCCTTACCCCGGTGCTGGCGGCGTTTCCCGACAAGGACCCGGCCAAAATCGGCTTTGTGCTGGCCATTCCGCTGGCGGCCAACCTCGGCGGGATCGGCACTCCCATCGGTACTCCGCCCAACGCGGTGGCCCTCAAATACCTGACCGGCGAGCATGCCATCTCGTTCGGCCAGTGGATGGGATTTGCGGTGCCCTTTGTGGTGCTGCTGTTGCTGCTCGGCTGGTTCCTGCTGGGGCGTTTCTTCCCGAGCACCCTCAAGCGGATGGATCTCAAGATTGAGGGGCGCTTTATGCAGACCCCTCGCGCCTGGGTGGTCTACCTCACCTTTATCACCACCATAGTGCTCTGGCTACTGGGGGATCTGCATGGCATGAGCTCCTACGTGGTCGCCATGATCCCGGTGGCGGTGTTCCTGACCACCGGCATCATCACCAAGGACGATCTGCACAAGATCTCCCTCGATGTGCTCTGGCTGGTCTCGGGCGGTATTGCGCTGGGGCTGGCGCTGGAGGATTCCGGGTTGGCCGAGCGGCTCATCACCCATATTCCGTTCCACGAGTACTCCACGCTGGCGGTGCTGATCGGCGCCTGTCTGCTGGCAGTGGTGATGGCCAACTTTATGTCCAACACCGCGACCGCCAACCTGTTGTTGCCACTGGTGGCGGCACTGGCGGTCAGCATGCCGGAGCTGGCCGAGTGGGGAGGCAGTCACACCCTGATCCTGGCGGTCACCATTTCGGTTTCGCTTGGGATGTCGCTGCCCATCAGTACCCCGCCCAATGCGCTGGCCCACGCCACCGGTCTGGTGGAGAGTCACCAGATGGTGCGCATCGGCGTCATCATGGGGTTGGTCGGCACCCTGCTGGCGATGGTATGGATCTACCAGATTGCCGCCTGGGGACTGATCTGAGAGTACGACCGGTTTCTCATCTGTGCCTGCTCCATCATCGGAAAAGTGCCATGGCAGGTGATGACCAAAACAGAATGAGGAGCCAACTTGGCTCCTCTTTCTGTTTGCAGTTGACTCAGAAACTGGCGCCCAGATTGAGCAGGTGCCTGAATTCGGTCTCTTTGTACTTTTGCTCGAGACCGACGAAATGCACTTCGCCATCTTCCCACTCCACCTCGCTCGACCAGGAGAGGCGCAGGTGGTCGTTGAAGTAGTAGCGCAGGCCCACGCTGCCGGTCACATCTCGATTCAGAGTGATATAGGGTGAGGGTTGATCCAGATAGAGCAGATAGCGCCCCTGACTGAACAGCTCCAGTTTTTCCCGCCATATCGGGATGGGTTGGCGATAATCCCAGTTCATGCTGGCAAAGGGGTAGTCGATGATCCGGTTGCCTTTGAAGAGCAACCCAATCCCGCTCTCTTCTCTGAAGTAGGCCTTGCGCAGACCCCCTTGCGCCACGAACTCCAGCCGACGGCGCTTCTCGTTCCAGAAGCGGTAACCCGGCCCGGTACCATAGTCGAGGCTGAGGTAGTTGCTTTCCAGCATGTCATATTCGGCATTGAGCGAGCTTCGCACAAACCACTGCTGATCGAAAAAGTAGTCAATGGTCGGGTTCAGTTTGTAGTCGTGGTTATCGGTGACGCTGTCAGACGTTTCGTAGGAGTACTCTCCGGAGAAGCTGTAGCGCCAGTCCAGATTGGCCAACTCGGTCTTGCCCTTGAAGTTGACGTTGTTGGTGTGCTTGTCCTTGTGTTTGAGCTTGATGTTGAGATCGCCACTACCGGTCCAGAGCCAGGCCTTGCGTTCATCCTGCTCATCCTTGAACAGGGTGAATCCACCTTTGGCGGTCGCCTTGGGTTTATCCTGATGCTCTAGTCGCCAGCGCTTGATGGCATCCCGCTTGACGGTAACGGCACCGGTATAGGGCAAAGAGATGCGTACCGACTCTTCGCCAATCTCTTCGATGGTACCGGTCAGACGATCGCCATTGTTCATCCAGAGAATGTCCTTGGCCCACAAGGAATGACAGGCCAACAGGAGTAGGAGGGGAAGGAATTTCATGAGGTAAGGTGACTCCGGTGCGACTCGGGCGCTGGTGACTTAGCCACTGACAAGTTGGCTGCTGATGGGGCGGGGCAGGCCGTTTTTGCTCTCCAGCGCCGCCGTCACCTCATCCTGCATCACGTCAGGTGCGCTGATAAAGCTCTCTATGGCCGGTGATAACATCAGCGGGGCGCCATTTTCAAGCTCCTCTTCGGTGCGAGAGAGCGGGGAGTGTACCTCCAGCCAGCGCCGACCATCCGGTTCGATGGCTACCTTGACCGGTTGATTGATGACCCGCACCGGTGTGCCGATCGGCACAATCTTGAACAGGGCCTCGATATCGTCAGGTCGCAGCCGGATGCAGCCTGCACTTACCCGCAGGCCAACGCCAAAATCCTTGTTGGTGCCGTGGATCAGGTAGTCGCGTTTGCCATAACCAAGGCGCATGGCGAACTTGCCAAGGGGATTCTCCGGGCCGGGGGGCACCACGGCGGGCAGGGTGATCCCTTTTTGCTCCAGCCAGGATTTGCGCACCATGGGGCCGGGCACCCAGGTCGGGTTGGGATTCTTCTCGATGACGGTGGTGGTCATCTCCGGAGTCTCGCGGCCGATATCGCCAATTCCGATGGGCAGCACGATGACCTCGCTCTTCCCTTTGGGAAAGTAGTAGAGACGCAGTTCGGGCAGATTGATGACGATCCCCTCGCGCGGCACATCAGGCAACAGCATCTGGGTGGGCAGCGTCAAGCGGGTTCCCGGCTTGGGTAAATAGGGGTCTACACCCGGATTTGCTTCAAGCAGCGCCAAAAATCCAATTTGCGTATTTTTTCCAACCAGTTCCAGATGTTCATTCTGCTGGATGATGTAATCCTCCAGCTCACCGATGAGGCGACTCCCGGCAGCTGGCAACGGGTAGCGTTTGGCCTCTGCCGGCGCGGCGCAGAGCAGGATGGCTGCCAGCAGCATGGAAAGGGCGGGCGTTAAGGGTAGGGGCTTGAGTTTCGGCAATCGCATAAGAAGATCCATCAGTTCAATCGGGGCGGGACATCATCCACATAGCCGCTAGGATGGCGCGATTGTTCCTCAATCAGCCCATGATTACCAGCTTGCCGCGCACCCACAATGATGTAGGGATACATAGGAAACCTGCAAAAATAGGCATCACCCATAAATTTGAGCGCTAAGTAGGAAAAAGAGACGCCTCATAGCAATGGGGGAATATTACGATATGGATAATGGCCGGGTGTGCGAGCGGGTTAATGTCGGGTGGATGCAGGGTGGCCTGGCAACGCGAACAGTACGCGCCGCATTGTGAGCCTGCTCCCAGATAGCTGATTCAGCCATTTGATATCTAAGAAATTTTTGTTGCATCCTCGGCCCTGCTTGGGTAAAGATCTCTCCCCACGGAGAGATGCCGGAGTGGCCGAACGGGATTGACTCGAAATCAATTGTGGCAGCAATGCCACCCAGGGTTCGAATCCCTGTCTCTCCGCCACATACCAAGCCCAACCTGTTTAGCAGGTTGGGCTTTTTCTTTTGGTGATGTGCTGAGGGACTATCCGGCCGCCTGTGTATCTGTGGTCATCGGCCCGGATGAATGCCGTTGGCTGCTCGTCGTGCCTGCCAGGAGTGCAGGCGCTGCTGCGCTCCGATGACGAAGACAAAAAAGACCGGTACGAAGAATATGGCCAGCATGGTGCCGCTGATCATGCCGCCGAACACGCCGGTGCCGATGGCATGCTGGGTCTCCGCGCTGGCGCCACTGGCGAACATCAAGGGCACTACCCCGAGGGTGAAGGCCAGCGACGTCATCAGAATGGGGCGCAGGCGCAGGCGGGCAGCAGTGACAGCCGCATCAAGCAGTGAGCGCCCTTCGCTGTGCAACTGGCGCGCAAACTCCACGATGAGGATGGCGTTCTTGGCCGACAGACCGATGATGGTGATCATGCCCACCTTGAAGAAGACGTCGTTGGGCATACCGCGCAGCATCACGGCTGCCACGGCGCCGAGCAGGCCCAGCGGCACCACCAGCATCACGGAGAGCGGGATCGACCAGCTTTCATAGAGTGCTGCCAGCACCAGGAAGACCACCAGCGCCGACAACAGCATCAGCAGCGGGGCCTGCTCGGCCGACTGGCGCTCTTGCAACGACTGTCCCGTCCAGGCCAATGCGAAGCCTGGCGGCAATTGCGCCACCAGACGCTCCATCTCCGCCATCGCCGCTCCGCTGGAGATGCCGGGCGCTGCCCCCCCGGCAATACGCACGGCAGGGAAGCCATCGAAGCGCATCATCTGTTGCGGCGATTCGCGCCATTCCGGTGTCACCACCTCCCGCAGGGGGACCATGCCGCCGCTGGCATTGCGTACCCGCAGGCCGAGCACATCATCGAGCTGCATGCGCGCCGACGCGTCGGCCTGCAGAATGACCTGCTGCATGTGCCCGCCGTTGGGGAAGTCGTTGACGTAGAGCGACCCCATTGCGGCCGACAGGGTACTGCTCACGCTGGCGAACGAGAGTCCCATGGCTTCGGCCTTTTGTCGGTTGATCTCGAGGTGAATGCTCTCGCCGGGAGGCAGATTGTCGGGATACACATCACTGACTACCTGGCTTTTGGCGGCCAGTTCCAGCAGTTGGGCCTGAGCGGCCAGCAGCGCGGCGTCCCCCCGGTTGGCTCCGTCTTGCAGGAACAGGGTGAAGCCGGAGGCGGTGCCCAGCTCGTCGATAGCAGGCGGCAGCAGGCTTATTACCGTGCCTTCAGGAATATTTGCCATGGCTGCTTGTGCCAGATCTGCCTCTTCGGCTGCCGTGGCGCCATGACGCTGATCCCAATCTTTGAGCATGGTGAAGGCCATGGCGGCATTGGGGCCAGCGCCGGAGAAGCTGAAGCCCTGCACCACCAGATTGGTGTCTAGCGTCTCGCGAGAGGCGACGTGAGCCTCGAAGGCCTTGACCACCTCAAGAGTACGCTCGCTGGTGGCGCCGGTTGGCAGCTGGATGGAGGTCATGAAGTAACCCTGATCCTCGTCCGGCAGGAAAGAGGAGGGCAGCTGGGCGGCAGCGAGGGCCAGCACTGCGCAGAGGGCGGCAAAGGTTGCCATCATCCGTCCACTGCGCCCGACCAGCCGGGTTACCCGCGCACCGTAGCCTGCCGTGAACCGCTCGAAACCCCGGTTGAAGGCACCGAAGAAGCCGCGCTTCTCATGATGACTCGGACTGACCGGACGCAGCAAGGTGGCGCAGAGCGCAGGCGTCAGGGTCAGGGCGAGGAAGGCCGAAATGAGGATCGACACCGCCATCGACAGGGTGAACTGCTGGTAGATGACCCCCACCGAGCCGCTGCCAAACGCCATGGGGAGGAACACCGCCGTGAGCACCAAGGTGATGCCGATCACCGCTCCGGTGATCTCCTTCATGGCCTGCGAGGTCGCCTCACGGGGCGACAGCCCCCGGGTGGCCATCAGGCGCTCGACATTCTCCACTACTACGATGGCGTCGTCGACTATGATGCCGATGGCCAGCACCATGCCGAACATGGTGAGGGAGTTGATCGAAAAACCGGCCAGCAGCATCACCGCGAAGGTGCCAAGCAGAGCGATGGGGGCGACGATGGCCGGGATCAGGGTGTAGCGCAGGTTCTGCAGGAAGAGAAACATCACCAGAAACACCAGCACCATGGCTTCCAGCAAGGTGTGGATCACCTTTTCGATGGAGACCTTGACGAAGGGGGCCGAGTCAAACGGGATCGAATAGGCCATGCCCGCCGGCAGCGTGGGGGCGAGCTGGGCGAGACGGGTGCGCACCGCATCTGCGGTACGCACGGCGTTGGCGCCGGGGGAGAGCTGGATGGCGGCGCTGGTGGCGGCCACGCCGTTCTCCCGGTTGGAAAAGGCGTAAGATTGCGCCCCCAGCTCGACCCGGGCGACATCACCCAGCACCAGCTTGGCGCCATCGCCACCGGCTCGCAGCACGATGGCGGCGAATGCCTCGGGGGTCGTCAGTTGGCCTTGAACCGTGAGGGGAACCGTCAGGCGCTGCCCCGGCAGGGCGGGTTCATCACCGAGGCGTCCCGGTGCAATTTGGATGTTCTGCTGCTCGATGGCCTGTGCCACCTCGCTGATGGTCAGCCCGTAGGCGGCGAGTTTGGCCGGATCTACCCAGATGCGCATGGCCTGCTCGGCGCCGAACAGCTGCACTCGTCCCACCCCGTCGATGCGGCGCAGCTCCTGCACAATATTGCGTGCCATGTAGTCGTTGAGGGCAACCTCATCGAAGCGGCTATCCGGTGAGGTCATGCCGACCATCATCAGAAAGCCGGATGAGGCGGACTCCACCTGCAGGCCGGTTTGCCGCACCGCTTGTGGCAAGCGAGGTTCGACCGCCTTGATGCGGTTTTGCACGTCCATCTGGGCCAGCTCCGGATCGGTGCCCGGCTTGAAGGTGGCAGTGATCTGCGCGCTGCCCGAGGCGTCCACAGAGGACTCGAAGTAGAGCAGGTTCTTCACTCCCGACAGCTCGCGCTCGATAAGGCTCACCACCGCATCGTTCAGGGTCTGCGGCGTGGCGCCCGGATAGGTGGCATAGAGGGTCACCGACACCGGCGCCACCGAGGGATAGCGGGAGATGGGGAGCTTGGGTATGGCGATGACCCCTGCCAGCACGATGAACAGGGCGATCACCCAGGCAAACACCGGGCGATGGATAAAAAACTGCGGCATGGATAACTCTCCGATTCAGCGAATGCCACCGTCAGCCGGTTGGCTGAAAGCAGGTGGTTGCCAGGGGGAGGCAATGACCTGAATCCCCGGGGTCAGACGGTCGAGCCCTTCGATCACCACCTGTTGCCCGGCACTGAGCCCGGACGCGATGCGGTACTGGCTATTCACCAGTTCAGCGGTGTTGACCGGAACCAGCTGTGCCTGCCCCTGGCCATCCACCACCCACACGCTGGTCTGACCCGATGTGCGAACTACCGCCTGCTGGGGCACGGTCAGGGCGTTGGCATAGCGGGCCCGGGGAATGCGCGCCTGTACGTAGAGGCCGGGCAAGAGCCGCCGCTCCGGGTTGTCCACCAGTACCCGCAGCAGTACGTCACCGGTTCCGGCATCGACCTCTATGCCGGAGAAGAGGATGCGCCCCTGCATTCCCAGCGGTGTGCCATTGCTACCGAGGATCTCCACCGCCAGTTCCGGTGCCGTTGAGCCAGCCTGCTGGCGCAGGGATTCCAGCACCGAGGCCGGTTGGCGCACATCGACGTAGACCTGATCAATCTGCTGGATCCTGGCCATGGGGGTGGCATCGGTGGGCGACACCAGGGCCCCTTCACTCACCAGCGCCTGATCGATGCGTCCGGCGATGGGGGCCTCCACGCTGGCAAATTGCAGGTTCAGTTGGTGCCGGGCCAGAGTCGCCCTGGCCTGGGCCACATCGGCGGCCGCCTGATCCCGTTGGGAGACCGCAT
Source organism: Aeromonas sp. R9-2 (assembly GCF_040908025.1). NCBI lineage: Bacteria > Pseudomonadati > Pseudomonadota > Gammaproteobacteria > Aeromonadales > Aeromonadaceae > Aeromonas > Aeromonas sp. R9-2. The sequence goes on along the minus strand of NZ_JBFOCX010000025.1, from coordinate 315,255 downwards.
CGTCATAGGTCTGGCGGCTGATGGCGTCGGTGCGCAGCAGCGGCTTCAGGCGGTCAATCTGGATGCGGGCGCGGGCCAGCACGGCCTCGGCCCGTTGCAATGCGGCGGCGGCGCTGTCGACATCGGCCTTGAAGGGGGCCGGGTTTATCTGGAACAGCATTGTGCCTGCGCTGATCTCGGCGCCCTGCTCGAACAGGCGGCGCTGTACGATGCCGCTGATCTGGGCGCGAATGTCGGCGCTGCGCAGTGCCGCCACCCGGGCGGGCAGATCCTCGCTGATGACAAGCTCCCGACCAGTCAGAGTCAGCACCGATACCTGAGGAAGGGTGGGGGCCTCCTGCTCTTGCGGCGCGGCATCGCAACCCGCCAACCCGAATGCGGCAATGACGGCGAGCAGGGCGCCCGCATACCGCTGTTTTACAAACATCATCCACTCACCTCGTTAAACCGTCTCTCCGGTGTGATGTGACCGGAAAGTGCATCGAGCGGCCATTATGGCGAGGGGCTATTGCGAATGATTCGAGGCTTTGTGGAGAATCCATGGAGGCGATGATAAAGTTCAACGCCACCTTTTTTCGAGTCCGACTATGTCCCATCTCAATGCTTCCGCCAGCCCGGCGGGCCAGTCACTGGTACTGATTGCAGAGGATGAAGCCGAGATCGCCGACATCCTCGCCGCTTACCTGCAACGTCATGGGTTGCGCTCCCTGCACGCCGCCGATGGCCGTGAAGCGCTGGCCATGCATCAGGCATTCAAACCCGATCTCCTGCTGCTGGATGTGCAGATGCCGCAACTGGATGGCTGGCAGGTGCTCAGCGAGATCCGGGCGCGCGGTGATACGCCGGTGATCATGTTGACCGCCCTCGATCAGGATCTCGACAAGCTGATGGGGCTGCGCATGGGGGCGGATGACTATGTGGTCAAACCCTTCAATCCGGCCGAAGTGGTGGCGCGAGTGCAGGCCGTGCTCAGACGCACCCGGGCCGTAAAGTCAGCCACGGCGAATGTGTTGCGGGTCGGCCAGTTTCAGATCGATCTGGAGAGCCACGAGGCCAGCATTTTCCGCGATGACCAGCAGCAGGTGCTGGAGCTGACCCTGACCGAGTTCAAGTTGCTCGCCTCTTTGATGCGGGCGCCGAAACGGGTGTTCAGTCGCGCCGAACTGCTGACTCACTGCCTGCCGGAGGGGGATACCCAGGAGCGTACGGTGGATAGCCACATCAGCAAGTTGCGCAAAAAACTGGAGACACACGGCATTCAGGGGGTCCCCGCCAGTGTCTGGGGCGTTGGCTATCGCTTCGGGGGCGATGCATGAAATCGGCGCCCGGCCTTCGCAGGCAGATCATCCGCTCTCTGGGCTTGATGACGCTTGGTATCATCTCCCTCGCGGTGATCGGCACCTATGTGTTTTATGGCATCGCCGTGGCGTTTGTGCCGGGCAGCATCTCCGAGACCTGGGTGCCCTCCAGAGTCGAGATGTTATGGATCGGCTCCACCATTCTCATTGCATTGGGGATGGCGCTGTACGTGGCGGTTCGCCTCTCTCGCCGCATCCTGACTCCGCTCAACTCGGTGGCAACCAGTCTGCGCGAGGTGGCCGAGGGCAAACTCGATGCCCGTGTGCCGGAGGATGAGCAGGCGATCGGGGAGACGGCGCAACTGGTGCGCGACTTCAACGCCATGGCCGAGCGGCTGCAGAGCATGACCCGCGAGCGGGAGTTCTGGAATGCCGCCATCGCCCACGAATTGCGCACTCCGGTGACCATTTTGCGCGGCCGTTTGCAGGGGCTGGCCGAAGGGGTATTTCCGCCAGAGCGTGAGCTCTTCGAGGGGTTGTTACGTCAGGTGGAGGGATTGACTCACCTGATCGAGGATTTGCGGGTATTGAGCCTCAACGACAGCGGTCATCTGGAGTTGCAGCGGACCGATGTCAGGCTGGCCGACGAGCTTTCCGTGGTGCTTGAGGCGTTTGCCAACCCTCTGGCGGCGAGCGGATTTGTGTTGCAGCGGGAGCTCGATAGCGAACTTCATGTTTGCTGCGATCTGTTTCGTATCCGTCAGGCTCTGATGGCGCTGTTGGAAAATGCCCAGAAGCACGCGCTGCCGGGCCTGCTGACCGTGCGGCTGCATCGCTTGGAGAGTGTATGCGTCCTGAGTGTGGAAGATGAGGGACCTGGCATTAGCGAGGAGGTCGCCGCCTGTATCTTCGATGCGTTTCGTCGCGGAGATCCGTCACGCTCGCGCAAGAGCGGCGGCAGCGGACTTGGACTCGCCGTGGTCAAGGCGATTGCAGAGGCCCACGGCGGCAGCGCGGTGTGCCAATCTACCGGACGGGGAGGGAGCCGATTCGTGCTCTCCTGGTCCATCTCGGCCATGTCCGGTTGCCCTGAAACCTAGCCTGCGGGCGGCGGGTTATGGTGAAGCTATACAGCTGCCCGCACAGGGGGGCGACAAGCGACCGTCATAGGGTTTTCACCGCTTGTGCCGGGTGAGCAGGAGGGGTTTGGACATGGCTCATTTGGCGCGAAATCATGGTTTTTTGCCGCTAAAAATTGAAACCGTTTTCAGAAATCCTTTTCAACTGTGATCCGCTTCAAAGCTTTTTCGGGCGCCAACCTCTAGCATTGGCTCCACGAATTAGGGGCTAGCGCTCCCGATTTTCCCGCTGTGGGAGGTAACCGGATGATCCGGCTATTTCCTTCGTTACTTTCGACGGTCATCATGGGTGGCCGTTTTTTTTTGAGTTATTTCACGGTAAAGGGTCGAGCCGCTGGCGCTTTACCGTTAAAATTCCGCTTTTGCACTTGCCCGTGAGTCTTGATGTCTGCGTCCACCCTCTCTTCGGATAGTTATGCCCTGCTCGCCACCCTGCAATTGCAGCGCGTTGCCAGTACCCGTTTGCTGCAAGAACAACTGGCGATAGGCCATGCCCTGATCGATAAACTGACCCGATTGCAGGATGCGGGGCTGGTCAGATTGCGCGGGGAGCAGCAGTGGAGCCTGACCGCCGAGGGGACGCTGGCGCTGATCCTGGGGGTGCGTGCCGGCCTCTGCCCGGCGCCGGACTGGAGCCGGGTGCCCTCATTGACCGGGCAGGATCTTACCCATGCGGTGGTGCGCGAGCTCTGTCGCGGCAAAGCGGGGGAGATCCCGACCTATTTCTCGGCCAGCGATCTGCTCACCCTGCTCGATACCCCGGACGCTCACCAGTTGCTGGCGGGCTCCAGCCCCGCCTGGCAGCAAATGTTGCTGGAGCACTTCTCGCTGCAACTCTTGCTCGATGCCCCCTATGAAGAGCGCTGGCCGCTGGCCAATGCGCTGGTGCGCGGTGCCCCCGAGGTGCAGGTCAGGGCCAAAGCGTTCGAGGCGGAGTGGCGCTGGCTCTGCGGGGATGGTGAGTGCACATCGCCAACCGGCGAGGACAAGGATGCCGCCCCCGGCTGGCCGGCCCTGCAGGCGCTGGCCCAGCAGAGCCAGAGCGGCCCGCTTGGCGAGCGACTGCTCACCGCGCTGGGCCAGTGGCAGGCAACCGATGAGGGTGAGGCGGGCCAGTGGCCCCGTTCGTTCAGCGCCCTGCTCTGGCTTGGCTGGTTGCAGCAGGCCGATCCCGTCATCGCCAGCGAACAGCGCAAGAAGTGGCAGCGCAGTCTGACTGGCCAGTTCCCCCTGCTTGCCGACTTGCTCAGCCAGTGGGCGGGCGATCGCCACGGTCAGGCGGTCGGCCTGTTCGATACCCTGCAACTGCCGGTGGAGGAGCTCCACTGGGGCTATCTCTGGCTCGATCTCTGTGCGCTGGCCCGTCACGGTGCCCAGAGCCCGCAGGTGGCCATGTTGCACAAGTGGGATCTCTCCCATCTGCTCGATGCCGAACCCCATCATCGCCTGATGGCCTTTTGTCAGGATCTGCTGCGCATCTTGTTGGGCGAGGGGGCCAAAGGGGCACCCCTGTGCCAACTGCGCGGTAGTGAGGAGAGTGCGCAAGAGGGCAGTGACGAGCAGGATGATGACGGGGACGAGGACAAAACCGCGGCCTCTGCCAGCTGGCTCAACTGGTTGCAGGGGCTGGGACGCTCCAGTGGCGTACGCAAGCCGCAAGAGCGGTTGGTGTGGCTGCTCCATGCCGACGGCCCCGAGCTGGAGTGCAAGATCCAGAAGCTGAGTACCAAGGAGGAGTGGACCGCCGGTCGCCGGGTCGATCCGGCCCTGCTCTCTACCCAGTATGCCGCCATGCTCGATGAGCACGACTGGGCACTGGTTCGCACCCTGCCACGGGTGATGGGACGACTGCCGCGGGATGTCTGGGCGCCGCTGGCCGATCACCCCCGCTTGTTCAACGCCAAGGGGCAAAAGCTGCAACTGGCCATCAGCGCCCCCCTGCTGCAGGTGGTGGCCACCGAACAGGGGATGAGCGCGCAGCTCTGCCCCGATGCGGCCGCCCGCGGGGCCCATATCATGCCGCTGGCGCAGGATCTGTGGCAGCTGATCCTCACCCCGCAGCCGCTGCTCGACCGCTTGCCTGCGCTCGAATCCATCCCGCTGCTGCCCGCCGAGGGGCTGGCTGAGTTGCAACGCACCCTGGACGCCATACCCGAGCTGCCCTGGCACAGTCAGGTTGCGGGGCTTAGCGGCAATGCCGAATTGGCTCCCTGGCCGGGCATTCCTTCGGTGCAACTGGATTGGCAGGATGGCCAGCTGTCGGTCAAGCTGGTCACTCGCTTTGAGGATCTGCCACCCCAGCCCCTTGGCAAGGGGGAGGCGATCGTGCGACAGGGGATCAAGGCGTACCACTACTGGCAACGGGATCTCGGGGCCGAGAAGCTGCAGGCCCAGTTGCTGCGCAATCAATTGCCCATCGGCCTGCCCGGCAGCGAGTGGCTGCTACAGGGGGAACAGGCGCTGGCGCTGGTCAATGCCCTGCCCGAGCTGGTGGATGCCGGTGTGGTCATTCACTGGCATCAGGACAGCGCTCGCCTCAAGAGCCTTGATGAAGCGGCTCTGAGTCTGCGCATCGAGCGGCGGCAGGACTGGTTCCAGGTCGAAGGGGCACTGGCGCTTGATGAGCACCAGATCCTCGACCTGCGCCTTATTTTGCGCCAGATGACACCGGGGCAGCGCACCGTTCAGCTCGATGAGAAGACCAGCCTGATGCTGAGCGACAAGCTGGTGGAACGGCTCACCATGCTGGGGGCCATGCTCGATGAAGAGCAGCGCATCAACAACAAACTGGCCTATCCGCTCACTCGCCTGCTCTCGGTCATTACCACCGAAGGGGATGCGGCGTGGCAATCCCTGCAGCAGGAGTGGCAGCAGGAGGTCGATTGCCCGGACGAGCTGCTTACCTCCCTGCGGGACTATCAGAAAGAGGGGGTGCGCTGGATGGCGACCCTGGCCCATCACGGTTTTGGTGCCTGTCTGGCCGATGACATGGGTCTGGGCAAGACACTGCAGGCGCTTATCGTGCTGCGGATGCGCCAGCACCTTGGCCCTGCGCTGGTGGTGGTGCCCAAGTCAGTGGTCACCAACTGGCAGGAGGAGGTGGCCCGTTTCGCCCCCGAGCTGGATGTGGTGGTGTTCGAGAACCCGGCCGAGCGGGAGGGGATGATTCGCGAGGCCAAGGCCGGTCAGGTGATCCTCATCAACTACGGCATGCTCGGCAGCTTGGCGGAGGCGCTCAAGTCCCGCCGCTGGTCTTCCATGGTGCTTGATGAGGCCCAGCAGATCAAAAACGCCGGCACCCAGCGCGCCAAGCTGCTGTTCCAGCTCGACGGCGATTTTCGCCTCGCCCTCTCCGGCACCCCCATCGAAAACCATCTGGGGGAGCTGTGGAGTCTCTTCACCTTTATCAACCCGGGGCTGCTCGGCAGCCTTGGCGAGTTCAAGCGTCGCTTTGGCAAAGCGGTCAAGGATCCCCAGCACATGGCGCTGCTGCGGGCGGTGATCAGCCCCTTCATCCTGCGCCGTCTCAAGCAGCAGGTGCTGACCGAGCTGCCGGACAAGACCGAGATCATCCACCACATCAGCCTCTCCCCCGAAGAGCGCCAGCTCTACGAGGCGACCCGGCGGGAAGTGGTGCAGCAGGTGCAAAGCGCCGATGGCCGCGCTCTGATGCATGTGCTGAGCGGCCTGACCCGACTGCGCCGCCTCTGCTGTTCGCCGGAGCTGGTGATGCCAGAATGGTCGCAAACCAGCAGCAAGTTGGACGAGGCGATGGCCCTGCTGGAAGAGGCGATCGACGGCGGTCATCGGGTGCTGGTGTTCAGCCAGTTTGTCGATCTGCTGAGTCTGTTGCGGGCCCGCATCGAGCAGAAATCCTGGGATTACTGCTATCTGGATGGCGGCTGCTCCGCCAAGTCCCGTCAGGACTCCATCCTGCGTTTTCGTCATGAGGAGGTGCCGCTGTTCCTCATCAGCCTCAAGGCGGGGGGGACCGGCCTCAACCTCACCCAGGCCGATACCGTGCTGCACCTCGATCCCTGGTGGAACCCGGCGGTGGAAGATCAGGCGAGCGATCGGGCTCACCGGATGGGCCAGACCCAGCCGGTGACCGTGTACCGGCTGGTGTGCGAGCAGACGGTGGAGGAGAAGATTGTCGCCCTGCACGACGAGAAGCGGGCGCTGGCCGATGGCCTGCTGAGCGGCCAGTCCGAGGTGCGCGGGCTGGATGTGGAGAGCCTGCGGGCCCTGCTGATGGGCTGATTGGCGACGCCGCCTTTCATACCGCCTATCGATACAGAAAAGGGGAGAACATCCAGAGATGTTCTCCCCTTTCTTATTTGGGGTGCTGATGCGGGATACTTCGTTTATCGCGGCAAGGCGGCCCAGCTATTCCTGATCCAGTCACCCCTGATAGAGATAGAGGTGCAGCCGCTCGATGATGGGCTCACCGCCAATCTTGCGATCTCGCCGCGCCTCCCGACTCTTGGGGGGATAGTTGCCCAGATTGGTGACCGCGGGGGGGGTATCGGAGCAGAGCAGCAGAGGCAGGCTCGCCTTGATCTGCTGCTTGCGCGGGGTGCGCTCCAGCCAGAGTAGGTTGATCATCGGGTGGGTCTTGACCGGGCGGCGGATCCGCAGCTCGGCATCGGCGGGCAGACGGCGAATGTCGTAGACCTCCTGATCCACCATCTTGCTCCACTCCTCGTTGTTGGAGAGGGCCGGTATATAGCGGCGGCTGCGCTCCAGCATCTCCAGCACCTGCTCGCGGCTGAGACGATTGATGGTCTGCTTGTCAGCCCAGGTAAAGCCGAGGGATTGCAGCTCTCCCGTCAGCAGGGTCAGCTTGCGGTAGACCTGCAGGGTGATCACGCCGGGCAGGGCAGTATGTACCAGCTCGAACTTCTCGTCCCGTCCCCCCGCCTGCTGCACCAGCGCCTTGAAATCGAGTTTGTGCTGGTTGATTTGGTCGATCAGCGGTTGCAGCAAGGGAGCTGCGGCGGCAGGAAAGCGCAACCAGCCGGGCAGCCGATGAGTTGCCTTGGTGGAGCAGCCGGGGCGGGCGCTGTGGTCCCGATAGGCGGCGAGGGTGGCCGCCAGCGCGGCTTCACCGTTGAGATAGCCCACCTCAATTTGCTCGATCGGGTCGTGCTCTTCCCCCTGTGCAACCGGGGGGAGGGGATAGACATGGGCCTCCTGCAGATCGAGTTGGCCAAGCAGATCGGCCAGCTGGTTGAGAGAGGCTTCAATGGCGGCCATCTGTTGACGCAGGGCGGCGGTCGGGGTAAAGGTATCCATCGATGATCCTGTGGTTTCATCCGCCGCTGACGGCATAAACGATGGCGTCAGGGCAGGGGAATAAACTACTGTATAAATAACCATACCAGTATGCCGGTTGCTCGCCAAGAGGGGCGTTTTCGGGTCTTCATCAAGGGAGTGGCGAGGGAGGAAAGGTAAGTTTTTTTATGTTTCATGGTGTTAATTTAAGATCACAACGAGATCACTGAATTAACAATTGAATGTAATGACGGGGTTGCCACCAATGGCGCATCCATTGGCGAGTGCATAGGCAATACGGTAAATTGCATATGTAAGGTGGTGCCATGCAGCACAATATGCTGCGGGCCGTTGATGGTCGAATAGTGACTTAATTATTCTTTATAAATCAAAGTATTAAAATTGTATCAGTCAGCTTTTTACTATTAGTTTTCCTAATGTAACGTATCAAAATTCGTCAATTGAGTCGGCCCTGCTCCCTGACTAAGCTTTGCGCATCAAATAAAGCCCAGTGCGTAAACAAATATTCAGAGGAGCCACATCATGGCCAACATGACTTATACCGAAACCGGTTACCAGCATTCCAGCCAACTGAATCTGGCTGCTCGCGTAAAAATGACCGTTCTGACTTGGCTGGAGCGCAGCCGCAGCCGTCGCCAGCTCTCCGAGCTGCCCGAGTACCTGCTCAAAGACATCGGCCTGAACGAAGCTGACCGTTATCAAGAGACCACCAAGCCGTTCTGGCGTGGTTGATCTGCCGGGCATGGATGCCTTGTTTTTCTGCTGAGTCGTTTGCTGTTCTGCCCCTGTGGGGACCAGTCGCCAGGTCTGCCATTGTCTGTTTTATATCCCCCGTTTTCCCCCTGTTATTTGTTGGTCCTTTTTCCTCTCCTGTTTATTCCACATCGCTACTGTCATTGCTGTCATCGTTCGATTGTTATCACACTTGTATCGTTAATGTTTGAATTTGTTTAAAAAACGATTTTAAGCCGCGATGCCTTGCGTATAATCCGGCCATAGTGTTCCAGCGCAAGAGGGTGAGACGGATGATTCCCCAGCACGATTTTTTGGCCTTGACCCGCAGCCATGAGTGGCAGCTTGAGCCCTTTGAATTTGCCCTGCCCGATGGTGCGCGGGTCAGCGTCTGGGATACGGGCGTGCTCTGTCTGGAGCCTGCCAGCGGCGCGGGCGACCAGCCGGGAGGACGCAAGGATATCGTCCTCTCCTGCGGCATCCACGGCAACGAAACTGCCCCCATCGAGATCTGCAACCAGCTGCTGAGCCGTCTGCTCTCTGGCGAGCTGAGCGCCCGCCATCGGGTGCTGTTCCTGTTTGGCAATCCGGCGGCGATGAATCTGGGGCTGCGGGAGGTGGAGGAGAACATGAACCGGCTATTCTCCGGAGCCCACAGCAAGGGAGAGGGGCTCTGCAATCGGGAGCGGATCCGCGCCATGCGCCTCGAGCAGTATGTGAGCCGCTTCTTTGCCGATCCGGCTCGTCCCCGCTACCACTACGATCTGCACACCGCCATTCGCGGCTCGCGCCACGAGAAGTTTGCCGTCTACCCCTTTCCCCATGAGCGGCCCCACTGCCGCGAGCAGGTGCAGTTCCTCGGTGCCTGCGGGGTGCGCACCATACTGCTCTCCGCCAGCCCGACCACGACCTTCAGCTACTACAGCTCCCGCCAGCATGGCGCCCATGCCTTCACGGTGGAGCTGGGCAAGGTGCGGCCATTTGGCGAGAACGATATGACCCGCTTTATCGAAACCCGCCAAGCGCTGCAGGAGCTGGTCACTCAGGATGAGGTGGCGCTGGAGCCGTGGCGGGCGGATGATTTCACCCTGTTTGCCATCGATCGGGTGATCACCAAAAAATCGGAGCAGTTTCGCTTTCTATTCGCCAGCGATGTGGACAACTTCACCGAATTCCCCCAAGGATTCGTGCTGGCCGAGGATGGTGAGCTGCGTTACACAGTCGAGAAGCCGCGTGAGGCGGTGGTCTTCCCCAATGCCAATGTGGCGATTGGTCAGCGCACCGTGCTGATGGTGGTGCCGACAAGGCTCTGGGAATAGCGGTGATAGTTTTGCCTGCAGAGCGGTGATGCATCCGCAGGCGGCGCCAAGCCATTGTTTTAGTCGGTGGCTCAGACACAGCAGCGGTTAGCCGCAGTAATAAAAAACGGGGCCAGTCAGATGACTGGCCCCGTTTTTTATCGGGTTCAAGCGGTGAGGCTTAGCTGTTGTTCTTCACAAACAGGGTCAGCTCCTGGCCGGGCTTGAGGTAATCCCCTTTATCCAGCTGGTTCCAGCGCATCACATCATTGATGGCCACCTGGAAGCGAGCCGCGATGGAGGAGATGGAGTCGCCACGGCGAACCTGATACACCATCGATTTGTCGCTCTTCTTCCCTTGCTTGGGATAGACCACCAGCTTCATGCCTGGTTTGAGCGCCGACTTGGCATTCAGACCATTCCACCTGGCGAGCTCTTCGTGGGAGACGCCGTGTGCCTGGCTGATGCTCCACAGGTTGTCACCCGAGCGCACCTTGTAACTGACTTTGGCCTTCTGGCTGCTGCCACGGCTTGCCAGCTGTTGCGGTTTGCTGGCGGAGCTGGCCTTGTTGCTGACCTGACCGTGGGTCGGGATCACCAGTTGCTGACCGCGACGCAGGTTGTTGCTGCGCAGATTGTTGGCCAGCTTCAGCTCGTTCACGCTGACGCCATGATTCTGGGCGATGCGCGACAGGGTATCGCCACTGGTGACCTGATAGGAGCGGGTACGAATACGCTCGCTCTTGGGCAGATCGGCCAGTGCCAGCTCCAAGGTATCGGCATACTCTACCGGTACCAGCAGGCGGTAAGGGCCACGGGGCGACATCACGCCACGGCTCAGGGCCGGATTGACCTCCTTGAGCTGTGACGTGCGCAGACCGGCCAGTTGGGCGGCCACATTCAGATCGATCTGGCTGCCGGTCTCCACCACTCGCAGCTTCGGCTCGTTGGCGAGCACCGGCAACTGGATATTGTACTTGTCCGCATTGCTGATCATGTCAGCCATGGCGAGGATCTTGGGCACATACATCCGGGTTTCGCGCGGCAGATCGAGCGACCAGTAGTCGGTCGGCTTGCCCGCGCGCTGGTTACGCTGGATGGCGTTGCGCACCCGTCCTTCACCGGCATTGTAGGCGGCCAGCGTTTGCAGCCAGTCACCGTCAAAGAAGCGGTTCAGGTACTCCAGATAGTCGAGCGCCGCATTGGTGGAGGCCAGCACATCGCGCCGTCCGTCATACCAGTTGTCGTGGCGCAGACCGAAGTTTCTGCCTGTCGCCGGCACAAACTGCCACAGACCGACGGCATTGCTGCGGGATCGGGCATGGGGATCAAACATGCTCTCGATCATCGGGACAGTAATAAGCTCCATTGGCAGCTCACGCCGTTCAATCTCCTCTACCATCAGATAGAGGTAGGGTTCAGCCCGGCTGGCAATGGTCGCCAGATGCTTATCATTGCGCAACAGCCACTCACGTTGCTGGCGGATGCGCGGGTTGTCCGGAGTTTCCAGTTGCATATCATCGCTGATACGCACCCACAGATTGTCCGTATCTTCCATTTCGTCCAGCTGTTCATCGCCAAACAGGAAATGGGAAGAGTGTTTTTTATGCGCTTTTTTCTTGACCTGGGGGGACTTGATCGGCTCGATTGCCGTTAGCGCCCGGTCATCCTGATGGCTCAGGTTTTGGCAGCCGCTGAGCAACAGCGCTGCCAATAAGGCCGTTCGTACCTTCATCTCGTTCCGGTCATTTTTAGGAAAAACAGCTCGCATCATAAGGGGCAATGGCCCCCTGATCAAGGTTTGTTCAAAAAACGTCCTTCCACTGACGCAGGATGGCGAAGGTATCTACCGGATTTTCCACGCATTTTAGCCCATGTTTTTCAGCAGAAAATTTCACTGAATCCTGTTCGCATCGCAGAAAAATGTTGAAAGTGCGTTCGTCACCCAGCCGGGTTGGCAGACTTGGCAGCCCTTGTTGCCGCAGTTTGCTGATCAGCCCGATCTGGCGGCGGATCGCCGGGTTGTCCGGTTCGACCGCATAGGCAAAACGCAGGTTGGAGAGGGTGTACTCGTGGGCACAATAAATGAGTGTCTCATCGGGCAGGGCGGCGAGTCGTTGCAGCGAGTGGTACATCTGCTCCGGCGTCCCTTCAAACAGGCGGCCACAACCGGCCGAGAAGAGGGTATCGCCACAAAACAGCATGCCGTTGCCGTGGTAGGCGATGTGGCCGCGAGTGTGCCCGGGCACATGGATCACCTCGAGGGCGAGGCCGTGCCAGTTGATCTGATCGCCATCTTCCAGCCACTGACCGTGGTGATCCGGCATCGGGTCAAGTTTGGGGCCATAGAGCCGGGCGTGGGGGAAGTGGGCAAGCAGGTTGGTGACGCCCCCCACATGGTCGTGATGGTGATGGGTCAGCAGGATGGCATCGAGCACCAGCCCCAATGCCTCAAGCCGCTCCAGCACGGGTGCGGCATCGCCCGGATCGACCACCAGACAGTGATTTTCGTGGCGGATCAACCAGATGTAGTTGTCATTAAAGGCTGGAACTGTGATCACTGGATACATGAGTCTGCTTCTCTTTAGGGAGGGTATCTTATATAACAGGATGGCGTTCGAAACCCCGAGTTGAGCCCTATTATGCAGGTGGCACGTACCGAACAACAAATCGAGATCCCGACCAGCTGGTCTGCATTGCCTATGGGGGACTGGGTGGCGGCCGAGATCCAGGATCGGCTCGACAACTGGTGTCCCAATCTGTTTGGGTATCATCTGCTGAAAATTGGCGCCCTGAGCGCTGAACTCTCCTGCAAACGCTCCTCCATTCGTCACCAGATCGGTGTCGCCCCCGGCGGGCGGCTGCTCGACATGTATGGCGATCCCCTCGATCTGCCGGTGCGGACCGGTAGCGTTGATGCCTGTCTACTGGCTCACTGCCTCGATTTCTCCGCCGATCCCCACCAAGTGTTGCGCGAAGCCGAAAGAGTGTTGACCGACGATGGCTGGCTGATCATCAGTGGTTATAACCCCATGAGTCTGGTCGGGATCGGTCATTGTGTGCCGTTCTTGCGGCGCAGAATGCCTTGGTCAGCACGGATGTTCACCCCGGGGCGGGTGACGGACTGGCTGCATCTGCTGGGATGTGAGGTGATGTTCGACGAGCGTTTCGGTTACTCGTTTATGGGTAAACAGAGCTGGCACAGTTGGTGGCGGGAGAGTATCGGGCGGGATTATTGCAGGGCATTTGCATCGGTATACGTGATTGCGGCCCGTAAAAGGCGCTTTCCACTGATCCCGGTGCGGCGGCGCTGGCAACTGCCAAAATCCCTCGCCACACCGGGAATGGCCCGTCAGGGCTGGTAGCCGGTATCCTCGGCCAGATCCTTGCCGCAGGCGGCCTCTCTGGCCAGCTCGTCGCACCGTTCGTTCTCCGGGTGGCCGGAGTGACCCTTCACCCAGAGCCACTCAATCTGGTGGCGACCCACTTCCGCATCCAGCGCCTTCCAGAGATCGACGTTTTTGACCGGTTGCCGGTTGGCGGTCATCCACCCTTTCTTCTTCCAGCCGATGATCCACTGGGTGATCCCCTGGCGGACATACTGGCTGTCGGTGGTGAGGCGTACCTTGCACGGTTCGTTGAGGGTGCGCAGCCCCATGATGGCGGCCATCAGCTCCATCCGGTTATTGGTGGTCAACTTGAATCCGGCGGAAATCTCTTTGCGGTGCTTGCCGTAGACCATGACGGCCCCGTAACCACCCGGGCCCGGATTGCCGAGGCAGGAGCCGTCGGTATAGACATCAATCTGTTTTAACATGAGCAATCAATCTGTTTTAACATGAGGCTTGGGGTAAACTAGCGAGTAAGTAAAGCCGAAGTTTGACATAGATTGGATCATGAACACACCCCAACTGAATCGCCAGATCATTCTGGATACTGAAACCACAGGTATGAATACGGCGGGCGGCCCTGTCTATCTGGGGCACCGCATTATCGAAATCGGCTGTGTGGAGGTGATCAACCGCAAGCTGACCGGTAACCACTATCACGTCTATATCAAGCCTGATCGTCTGGTTGACCCGGAAGCGATCCAGGTACACGGTATCACCGACGAGTTTCTGCGTGACAAACCGTCGTTCAGCCAGATCGCCGACGAATTCCTCGAGTTCATCCGCGGCGCCGAATTGATCGCTCACAACGCACCGTTTGACGTGAGCTTCATGGACTACGAGTTCAGCAAGCTCGGACTCAACTTCAAGACGGCGGATATCTGCACCATCACAGATACCCTGGCGATGGCGCGGGATCTCTTCCCCGGCAAGCGCAACAACCTGGATGTGCTGTGCGATCGTTACGGTATAGACAACTCCCACCGTACCCTGCACGGGGCTCTGCTCGATGCGGAGATCCTGGCGGACGTCTACCTGCTGATGACCGGCGGCCAGACCAAACTCAATCTGGCTACCGAGAGCAACGAAAACGAAAGCAATCAGGACACCAGCATTCGCCGGTTGGAGAGCAACCGACCCGCCCTCAAGGTGGTGCGTGCTAGTGCCGAGGTTCAGGCCCTGCACGAGGCGAGACTGGATCTGGTACAGAAAAAGGGAGGAAGTTGTCTGTGGCGGCAATGAGCAAGTGGTGTGCCGGTCTGCTGTTGTTGCTCTCGCTGGGGGCGATGGCGACCGAGGTATTTGCCCCTTCCGATATTCCGCTGCTGGATAACCGCTTTCGCATCGATTACGGCGTGAAGGAGATCACCTTCATCATCAAGCGCAAGCCGGGCACCCCGTCCGTGATCCTGGTTCGCCCCGATGGCAGCAAGCTTTACGTGGGCAAGGTCAAACCCGCAGATGTGGGTTGGCTGGCGCTGCCGGAGCATGATCTCATTACCCTGCGCAATCCCATGCCGGGCCCCTGGCAGGCGATTGGCGAGGTGGATCCCGACAACCGGGTGCGCATTCTCTCCGATATCCGGCTCGATATCGCCGCCCTGCCGATGCAGCTCTATCAGGGGGAGGTGGTCAAGCTCAAGGCGTGGTTGCTGATCAATGGTCAGCCGCCGAAAGATAAATACTATCTCTCTGATCTTGGCATGACCGTCAAGCTGCAATCGTTCAGCGATGCCGATAAGAAAGAGGTCGTGCTGGATCAAGTACTTGGCCACTATCGCGATGATGGCAAGGGGCTCGACGAAGTGCCGGGCGATGGCATCATGACGGCGGAAGTGACGCTGCAGGATATTCCCGGTGGCAAGTACCGCGCCATGTTCAGCACGGGCAATCAGGTGTTTGTCCGTGCCCGTTATCAGGATGTGCTGCTTTACCCCTATCCGTTCAGTTATAACCTGGCGCCGCCTTCGGATGAGCTGGGTGCCAAGCTCTCACTGCTAATCGACCGTGATGAGCTGGATCCCGCTTCCGTGGTGGTCAAGGGGAGTGTGACCAGTAATGTGGGCGGCCTCTACGAGTTCAGCGAGACCGCCAGCGACCCCAAGCTTGATATCGATCTCTCCAACATCAAGGAGGTCGGTCAGCATGAGGTGAAAGCAACCCTCTACGGCACCACTCGCCTCGGCCGTGAGCTGAAAATCGAGTTGCCGGTGAAAACCTTCAATGTCTTCCCGCCACCGCCACCGCCACCTCCTGTAGAGGTGGTGTCGGCCGCCGCACCGGCCTCCAGTGCCGAGGCGACCCATGAAGCCCCGGCAGAGGAGGAAATGGGCTGGCTGATCTGGGCATTGGCTGGTGGTGGTGTGCTGCTGGCGGTATTGGGTGGGGTCGGGTTCGTGGTGATACAAAAACGGCGTGCCCTGAAGCGTGCTCTGGCCGCTGCGCAGGCCGAGAATCAGCAAGCCGGACAACCTGCTGCCAAGCTGGATCTCAATCTGCCAGAGCAGTAACCCTCGTACTGAAGTGGCGTGATGCCAGAGATAAAAAACCGCCCTGATAAGCAGGGCGGTTTTTTGAGTTCATAAACAGAACAAGCTGGCTATCAGTGTTCGCCGATATAGACATCCTTGTTCTGCTCGCGGATCTCGAGGAACTTGTCCAGATTGGCCATCATCAGCTCGACCAGCTGGGGGTCGAAATGCTGCCCCTTCTCCTCTTCAATCAGGGCCAGCACCTTGTCCAGCGGCCACGCTTTCTTGTAGCAGCGATCCGAACCCAGGGCATCGAACACGTCAGCCAGCGCCACAATCCGCCCCTCCAGCGGAATATCGGCCCCCTTCAAACCGCGGGGATAGCCACTCCCATTCCACTTCTCATGGTGATTGCCAGCGATGGTGGCTCCAATCTGAAACAGCGCCAGATCGCTGCCGGAGAGCATATCCTGCCCAAGCTGGGCGTGGGTTTTCATGATCTCCCACTCTTCCGGCGTCAGCTTGCCCGGCTTGTGCAAGATGGCATCGGGAATTCCCACCTTGCCAATGTCATGAAGCGGCGAGGCACGTTTCACCAGCTCGCTCTGCTCTTCGCTCATGCCCATCAGGTGGCAGAACTGTTCGGTATAGAGCGCGACCCGTTTGACGTGCAGCCCTGACTCTTTTGAACGGGTTTCAACCAGTTCGCCGATGCGATAGATGATCTCCCGCTGGTTGTCGGCGATCACCTCATTGAGCCGGATATTCTCCAGTGCCACTATGATGTTTTCGGTAAACAGGGTCAGCAGACTGGTATCGATCTGGCTGAGCTGGCGGGTGGTCTCGATGTGGAACAGCAGGTGGTGGCGCGGATTCTGGCAGTAGAGCACCATCTGGGTGGCGTTATAGACGTTGCTGCGCTTGCTCATGGCCTGGCGCAGGATCTCCGGCGCGTCCGTGAGGAGCATGGCGGGATGGCCGGGGAGCAGGGGCTCCAATACTTGATCCTTCACCTCATAGGCGTATTGCTTGACGTCGTATATCTGGGTTTCCCCCAGATGGAGCAAGGCGCTGAGTTGCTCCTGGGCGCCTTCGACAAACTGGCGCAACGCCCGTTTCTCAAAGATCCCCTTGGAGGCGTCGATGACTTTTTCCAGCCCCTGGCGGTTACTCTCCAGGGTGCGAATATCCCGATATGAGCGCAGGCTGGCCCGCAGCAGGGTGCGCAGCTTCTGGGAGGTGAGCTCGGTTTTATCCTTGTAGTCGTTGATGTCGTAGTTGGTGACTACGTCATCTTCCGGCGCCTGGCCGGGTTGGCCGGTACGCAACACGATGCGTACCATCTTGTTTTGCAGATCTTCACGGACGTATTTGACGACATCAAGGCCGGCGTGGTCGACCTCCATCACCACGTCCAGCAGCAACAGAGCAACGTCCGGGGTGGTGGCCAGCAACTCCTTGGCCTGTGCCGCGGAATAGGCATGCAGAAAATCGATGGGGCGATTGTCAAACTCGAATTTGTTCAAGGTGATTTTGGTGATGCGATGCACTTCAGGCTCATCGTCAACAATCATCACCTTCCAGCCCGCTTGCTGTGCGTCGGGGAGGGAGAGATCGTCATCATCAATAATCAGGATTTGGTCATCCATCATACAATCCTGTTTGGCATCCTGTGCTTACATTAACTGCTTCACTAAGGATAGGAAACTTATTGGGAAATAAAATTTGATCTCGAAAAACTATGGTCGAAATAAGCAAATGGAACCCTTTGTGACTGTGGCGTTGTCGGGTTGCTTTCTTTGCCCAATCATGGAGCTAGCGTGCATAAAGCCTATGTCTGGATTGGGGTGTGGACGCGAGTGGTTGGGGATGTTTGAATCCAGCTTGTAGCTATTAGACGAGAAACTATCTTATTTGATAGTGATTCCTATTTGCGTGTAGCATGGGCGACACACTCAACGAGGAGCCCCATCGTGTCCCCATCTCTGCCTCCCAATCGCCCCCGTCTGCTGGCTGTCAAAGCCATTACCCAGATCACCCCCCATTTGCGTCGCATCACCTTTGGTGGCAGCGAGTTGGCTGACTATCCCTTTACTTGCGGTGGAGCCCATATCAAGGTGATGCTGGCCCAGCCCCATCAGGTAGAGCCGGTGCTGCCTGCCATGACCCCGAGCGGCCCGCGCTGGAGTGACCCGGCAGACAAGCCGGTGATCCGCACCTACACCATCCGAGCGTTTCGCCGTGATGAGCAGGAAATTGATATCGACTTCGTGCTGCACGGTGACGGCGGGCCCGCCAGCGCCTTTGCTACCCATGCCAAGCCGGGAGAGAAGGTAATCCTCTCCGGGCCGGGTGGCCCCAACCCCATGCTGCAACCGGCCGAGCATTACTGCCTGGTAGGGGATCTCACCGCCTTGCCCGCCATCATGGCGATGTGTGAGGTGATGCCTGCCGATGCCAGAGGGGAAATTGCGATTCTGGTGCCGGATCAGGCCGATGCTCAGCCGTTGACGCTGCCGGTCGGGTTGCGCTGTCACTGGTTTGTCGGCGAGCCCGAGTCCAGTGGCCTGCTGGAGCATGTGATTGCTCTGCCGCTGGTGCGCGATGGTGGCTTCTTCTGGCTGGGTGGGGAAGAGGCGCTGGTGCTGCCGCTGCGCCGCCATTTTCGTTCAGTGCTTGAGGTGGATCGCCAGTCGCTCTACGCCGTGCCGTACTGGCGTCGGGGCAAGAGTGAAGAGGCCTATCACCAGACCCGTCACGATGTGATGGATAATTAAGCGGATACGAAAGAATACCTGATTCACCCTTGCAAATAAAAATGATTTGCATTTAGTATTGCGCCGTTCGGGTATTTGTCCGGGCGGCGTTTTTATTTCCGTTGACACAAGAGCGCCCTGTTTTCACGTCGGTTTGGCTGCATGTTGTCAGACCCCAACGCAAGGAGTCGTAAAGGGTGGTTAAGTACCAGACCCGTCTGTTCTGGCTGGCATTGTTCCTTCTCTGCACGCTGTTTTGCCTCTCGCTGGCCACCGGGGCCGGCGTCTATGGTGCCCGCGATGTATTCGGGTATCTGACGCACAATCCCCTGTGGGTCAGTGACGAGAAGCTCGCCATGGTGCTCAATACCTTGCGGATCCCGCGCACCCTCTGTGCCATGGTGGTCGGCGCCTCTTTATCTCTGGCGGCCTCCTTGTTGCAGAGCGCGACCCGCAATCCGCTGGCGGAGCCCGGTCTGCTCGGGGTCAACGCCGGGGCCGTCTTTGCGCTGGTGGTGGGGCTCACCTGGTTCGGGGTGGAGTCCGCCTACGGCTATCTGCTCTGGGCAGGACTAGGCGCGCTGCTTGGTAACGTTATTGTGCTGGGGCTCGGCATGATGATTGGCCGCTCCAACCCCCTCAAGCTCATTCTGGTCGGGGTGGCGCTCTCCGCCACCTTCGGCGGTCTCTCCAGCTTTTTGCTGCTCTCCAACAAGATGGTGCTGGAGCAGTACCGCTTCTGGAACCTCGGCTCCCTGTCGGCGGCCAATCTCGATGCCATCATTGCCGTACTGCCCTTCGTGCTGGCGGCGTTTGTCATCACCTTGCTGCTCTGTCGCCAGCTGACCCTGATGCAGATGGGGGATAGTCAGGCACAGGCGCTGGGGATCCACCCCAACCGGGTGCGGATTGGCGTGCTGCTGGCCGCCACCCTGTTTACCGCCAGTGCCATCGCCATCGCCGGCCCCATCGGCTTTGTCGGCTTTCTGGCTGCCTACTGTGGCCGACTGGTGGAACCGGTAAAGCTGTCGGTGCAGGTCTGTTTCTCCGCCCTGTTCGGCATGCTGTTTCTGCTGTTGGCCGACATTCTGGCGCGCTGGCTGATCCAGCCGTTCGAGCTGCCAAACGGCGTCATTCTGGCCCTGATCGGTGCGCCTGTGCTGATCGCCATCGTTCATCGCGGGGGCTTTCGTACCCTGCTGACCGTCAAGTGAGGGGCTGATGCGTACACCTACCGATATGCTCTGCCTGCGGGCCGGCAACCGCTCTTTGCTGATCCATCTGCCAAGCTGGCGCTGGCTGGCTCTGCTTGCCGTGGCGCTGCTGGCGCTGGCTCTGCTGGCCTTGAGTGTTGGCGGCGGCAAACTCGGCTTTGCCGGGGTGGTCAACACCCTGTTGGGGGAGGGGACGCGGCTTGAGCTGCTCACCCTGTTCAAGATCCGGCTGCCGCGCATCCTTGGGGTGGTGGTGGCGGGGGCGGCCATGGGGCTCTCCGGCTGCCTGGTGCAGACGCTGGTTCGCAACCGGCTGGCCACACCCGACATGGTGGGGGTCAACAACGGCGCCTCTCTGGCCATCATCGTCTTCTCCCTCTACCTGACGGTAGGCAGCTGGCCCTGGTGGGCGGCTCCCATCGGCGCCATCTTCGCGGCGCTGGTGCTTTATGCCCTCTGCCGTAAACCGGGTGAGCAGGGCTATCTGTTCGTGGTGATCGGCATCGGCCTCTCCGAATTGTTCGAGGCGCTCGGCCAGTTTGTGATGTCCACCCAGGCCCTACTGCACCTGAGCTCCCTCTATTTGTGGAATATGGGCAGCTTTATCGCCGTGGGTTACAGCACCATTACCCCTATCGCCATCCTGTTGCTGGTGCTCTGCCCGTGGATTGTTTATCTCTCCCGCTCGCTGGCGGTGCTGCGCTTTGGCCCCGAGATGGCCAGAGGGCTTGGCGTCAACGGCGATCGGGTGCAGTTGGGCATTCTGGCCCAGGCCATTCTGGTGGCGGCGCTCGGCACCGCCATCGGCGGTCCCGTGGTCTTTATCGCCATGGCGGCCCCCATTCTTGCCTCCTGGCTGGTGAAAGACCGGGTGGTGCCGCTCTGGCTGGCGGCGCTTAGCGGCGCCCTGTTGCTGCTTGCCAGCGATACCCTGGTCCGGGTGCTGGCCAGCCCCCACGAGGTGGCGACCGGTATCATGACCCGCATTCTCGGCGGCCTGTTGCTGCTGTTTCTTCTTGTTAACGATCGCCAGAGGGCTGACTGATGACGCTCACCGTAAATCGCCTCCATTTCGCCTATCAGCAGACCCCCATTTTGCGGGACATCTCTTTCAGCGTGCCGAGGGGCAAGCTGGTGGGGATCGTCGGCCCCAACGGTTGCGGCAAATCGACCCTGCTCAAGCTGCTCTCCGGCCAGATGAAAGCCCAACGCGGCGAGATCCTGCTCAAGGGCAAGCCGCTTGCCAGCTACCCCATGAAGGGGCTGGCGCGGGAGCTCGCCTATCTGCCCCAGCGGCCGACCCTGCCTGCCGGCATTCTGGTGGAGCAGTTGGTGCAGTATGGCCGCCACCCTCATCAGGGCTGGTTCAATCAGTGGGGTGAGGAAGATGCCCGCATGGTGCGTATTGCCTGCGAGCGTATGCAGCTTGAAAGCATCTGGCAGCAGAGCGCAGCGTCTCTCTCCGGCGGGCAGGCACAGCGGGCCTGGCTTGCGATGATCCTGGCGCAGGACAGCGACATGGTGCTGCTCGACGAGCCCACCAGCGCCCTCGATATCGGCCACCAGACCGAGGTGATGGAGTCAATCCACCGCATCACTGCCGAAGGCAAAACCGTGCTGCTGGTGATCCACGATCTGGCGATGGCGGCCCGCTACTGTGATGAGTTGATCGCCATCGGCGAGGGGACCATTGCCGCCATGGGCCCGGCCCGGGAGGTGGTGACCAAGGATCTAATCGACCGGCTCTACCACACCAGTGTCGACATTCTGCATGCCCCCGGCGACGGGGCGCCCATTATCGTGCCCCGTCGTCACGAACATGGCCGCGCCCTGCGTTCGGCGAGTTGAGTCATATGGGCCTGCTCTGTGGGCCCACCGATTGTATTCACGCGGCCGATTATCCGGGCCGTGCAACGAGAAGGAGTGAGATGATGAAGCGTTTTGCCGCCCTGGCAGCAGCCATCCTGATGCTGGCCGCGCCGCTGGTTCAGGCACAGGAGATGCGTGAAGTGACCGATGCGTTTGGCCAGAAGGTGCAGGTGCCAGCCCAGCCAACGCGGGTGGTGGTGCTGAGCGAGCTCGAACTCGACAGCACCCTGACCCTGGGGCTGACCCCCATCGGCGCCGTCAATGGCCGTGGTCAACCCACCTTGCCCCGCTATTTACTGAACAAGGCGGGCATGGGTATCCAGGTGATCGGCGATCTCGACAGCCCCAATCTGGAGTCGCTGATTGCGCTGGAGCCCGACCTTATCCTGACCGGCCAGACCCGTCCCGAGCTGCTGACCTTGCTGGGGGAGATCGCGCCGACCGTGGTGACCAGCAAGTGGGGTGAACCGTGGCAGGATAGCTTCCGCCGCACCGCTCACACCCTCAACCGCGACCAGCAAGGGGATACTTTCTTGCTGCAGTATGCCGAGCGGCTGACTCAGGCTCGCAGCAAGCTGGCCAAGCATCAGGGGGAGAGCATCAGCATAGTGCGCTGGAATCCCAAGGGGCCGAGCTTTATGTATCAGGGCACCTTTGCCAGCAGCGTAGTGGAGTCGATGGGACTGGTACGCCCAAGCAAGCAGCAGGGTACTGGCGCACCCCACTCACCGGCGCTCAGTCTGGAGTCCCTCAATCTGCTGGATGCTGACTGGCTGGTGGTCGGTACCCTGAGCGCCACCGGTGATGCGGTGGATGCCATGCGTCAGGCGGAGCAGACCCCGGCGTTCCAGCAGCTGCCGGTGATCAAGGCCAAGCGCTTTGGCGCCGTGGACGGGTCGCTTTGGACCTCCAGCGGCGGCCCGCAGGCGGCCCTCAAGGTGATCGAGGATGTGGAGCAGTTGCTGGCAACCCGCAGCTGAGTACCATGAGCGCCAGAGGTTGACCCAACGAACAGGTTGACCAAAGAAGAGGGAGGCTGATGCCTCCCTCTTGCGTTGTCACTGTCTATCGTGACCTCTTCGGCGAGACAGAGCCGTTTATTGCGGTTGGATGGCTGTCACAGTGAGCTTGCCGCTCTGGCTTTCGGCATGAAAGTGGATGGCATCCCCCACCTTGAGCCCCTTGAGCTGGGCCGGGTCGGCCACTCGAAAGACCATGGTCATGGCGGGCATCTTGAGGTTCTCGATCGCCTCGTGCTTGATGCCGACCTTGCCGCTCCCCTCATCGAGGCGGGTAATGACCCCCTTGGTCATCACCATTGCGCCCTGTTCGCTCATCTCACCCGTCTGACTCATCTCGTGCCCTTCATGGTGCATCATCTCTTCGGCCTGCAGGTTGGTCTGGGTGGCAAGGCCAAGCAGCAATGTCAGGGTCAGCGTCTTGTAGTTCATGATGGTTTCCTCATCGTTCAGTCAATATGGATCGTGAAATCGGGTTATTCGGATTGCGGGTTCGCGCTCTTGCCAAGGCTGCGACTGCGCCACAGGTAGTAGGCCGCAGGCAGCACCAGCAGGGTCAGTACCAGCGCGCTCACCATGCCGCCGATCATGGGGGCGGCGATGCGCTGCATCACCTCGGATCCGGTGCCGTGGCTCCACATGATGGGCAAGAGGCCGGCGATAATGGTCACCACCGTCATCATCTTGGGACGCAGGCGCAGGGCGGCGCCGTGGATCACCGCCCGGTGCAGGCCCGCCTTGTCCGGCTTGCCGCTGGCCACCAGGTCATCCCAGGCGTGGTTGAGGTAGACCAGCATCAAGACGCCAGTCTCCACCGCCACCCCCGCCAGAGCGATAAAGCCCACCCCGACCGCCACCGAGAGGTTGAAGTCGAGCAGCCAGAGGGTCCAGATCCCGCCCACCACCGCCAGCGGCAAGGTGGTGAGAATGAGCAGCACCTCCTGAACGCGGCGAAACGCCAGATAGAGCAGCAGCACGATAATGGCGACGGTGAGCGGCACCACGTAGGCGAGGCGCGCCTTGGCCCGCTCCATGTACTCGTATTGGCCGGACCAGGTGAGGGAATAGCCCGCCGGCAGCACCAGCTGCTTGCCCACCTCGGCTTTGGCCTCATCGACGAACGAGCCGATATCGCGGCTGCGAATATCGACGTAGACCCAGCCGTTCAGGCGCGCGTTTTCACTGCGCAGCATGGGGGCCTCGTCGCTGATGTAGACCCGGGCCACATCCGCCAGTGCGATACGCGCGCTGCTCGGGGTGACCAGCGGCAGCAGCTCGAGGCTCGCCACCGAGTCACGATAGCTCTGGGGATAGCGCAGGTTGATGGGATAGCGCTCGCGCCCCTCGATGGTTTGGCCCACCTCCATGCCGCCCACTGCGGTGGCGAGCACCGCCTGCACATCGGCGATGTTGAGGCCATAACGGGCTGCTTTGAGCCGGTCGATATCTACCTTCACATAGCGGCCACCGGCCACCCGCTCGGCGTAGACCGATGAGGCACCCTCCACCTTGCCAACGATCTGTTCGAGCTGTTGGCCGAGTTGCTGGAGCACCTTGAGATCCGGCCCCGCTATCTTGATGCCGACCGGGGTCTTGATACCGGTGGCCAGCATGTCGATGCGGGTCTTGATGGGGGGCACCCAGGCGTTGGTGAGGCCAGGGAAGCGGATGAGGGAGTCGAGCTCCTCTTTGAGCTTCTCCGGGGTCATGCCGGGGCGCCATTGATCGCGGGGCTTGAGCTGGATGCTGGTCTCCATCATCACCAGGTCGGCGGGGTCGGTGGCCGATTCGGCGCGCCCCGCCTTGCCGAACACGTTCTGCACCTCGGGCACGGTGCGAATGAGCTTGTCGGTCTGCTGCAAAATCTCCCGCGCCTTGCCCACCGAGATATTGGCTGCGGTGGTGGGCATATACATGATGTCCCCCTCATCGAGCGGCGGTATGAACTCGGAGCCCAGGTACTTGAGCGGCCCGAAGCCCGCCACCGTCACCACGGCGGCGACAGCCAGAGTGGTTTTCGGGCGGGCCAGCACGGCTTTGAGCAGCGGCACATAGCCCTGGCTTAGCCAGCGGTTCAGCGGGTTGGCCTGCTCCGCCAGCACCTTGCCACGGATGAAGTAACCCATGATCACCGGCACCAGCGTGATAGCGAGCGCGGCAGCGGCGGCCATGGCGTAGGTCTTGGTGAAGGCGAGGGGGTGGAACATCCGCCCCTCCTGTGCCTCCAGCGCAAATACCGGCAGGAAGCTGATGGTGATGATCAGCAGGGAGAAGAAGATGGCAGGCCCCACCTCGATGCTCGCCTCGGTGATGATGCGCCAGCGGTTCTTGTCGGTGAGCGCCTCCCGCTCCATGTGTTTGTGGACGTTCTCGATCATCACGATGGCGCCATCCACCATGGCGCCGATGGCGATGGCGATGCCCCCCAGCGACATGATGTTGGCGTTGATCCCCTGCAGATGCATCACGATAAAGGCCACCAGAATGGCGATGGGCAGGGTGATGACCACCACCAGCGACGAGCGCAGGTGGAACAGGAAGGCGAGGCAGACCAGCACCACCACGGCGAACTCCTCCAGCAGCTTGCCGGAGAGGTTGTCGATGGCGCGCTGGATAAGGTCGGAGCGATCATAGACGGTGACGATCTCTACTCCTTCCGGCAGGCTGCTCTTCAGCTCTGCCAGCCGTGCCTTGACTCCGTCTATGGTGTGCTGGGCATTCTCGCCGTAGCGCATGACGATGATGCCGCCCACCACTTCCCCTTCGCCGTTGAGCTCGGCAATGCCGCGCCGGCTCTGGGGACCGGTGACCACATCTGCCACATCCCCCAGCAGCAGCGGGGCGCCGCGCACAGTGGTGCCGAGCGGGATCTGTTTTAAGTCCTCCACGCTTTTCAGATAGCCATTGGAGCGCACCATGTACTCCGCTTCCGCCATCTCGATGACGGAAGCGCCTGTCTCCTGATTGCCCTGTTTGATGGCGGTCTCGATAAGGGAGAGCGGAATGCCGTAGGCGCGCAGCTTGTCCGGATCGACCCGCACCTGATATTGGCGCACCATGCCACCGACTGTAGCGACCTCGGAGACCCCCTCAACCGTCTGCAACTCGTACTTGAGGAACCAGTTCTGCAGCGAGGTGAGCTCGCTGAGGTCATGCTTGCCGGTTTTGTCTACCAGCGCGTACTGATAGACCCAGCCCACCCCGGTGGCATCGGGGCCGAGCTGGGGACGGGCGGAGGCGGGCAGATTGGGCGCAACCTGGCTTAGGTACTCCAGCACCCGGGCGCGGGCCCAGTAGAGATCTGTGTTGTCGTCAAACAGCACATAGACGAAGGAGTCGCCGAAGAAGGAGTAGCCGCGCACCGTGGTGGCCCCCGGTACCGCCAGCATGGCGGTGGTGAGCGGGTAAGTCACCTGATCCTCCACCACCTGGGGCGCCTGGCCCGGATAGGAGGTCTTGATGATCACCTGCACATCGGAGAGATCCGGCAGGGCGTCCACCGGGGTCTGTTTGACCGACCAGAGCCCCCAGGCGGTGAGCATGAGGGTCAACAGCAGCACCAGAAAGCGGTTGCCGATTGACCAGCGAATAATCGACGGGATCATGATTGAACTCCTTTCTCACCAAGTACAGAGAGCGGATAGCGGTTGCCTGCCAGGCAGCGAATGATGGCAGGGATCATGACTTCTTCTCCATCTCGGGCATCGCCATCTGATGCTGGCTATGGTCCATGCCTTCCATCTTCTGCATCTCATCCGTTGCTGGCTTGGCTGTGTCGCCGCTTGCCGGCGTTTGCTCCTGATGGATGGTGGTGATGCGGTACTCCTCCCCCTCCTGCATTACCTGCAGGTGCAGGGTCTGCCCCTCGACCAGCTTGCTGATGTCGACTCCTTCGTCGACGGTGAACTCCATCTCCATGGCGGGCCACTGCCACTCGGGGATGGGCTGGTGGGAGACCATCAGGGTGCGGTTGGCCAGATCGATGCTTTCAACCTCGCCCTGAGTCCACACTTGGGCTGGGCGTACAGCCGTCATGCGCTGGAAGTCCGAATCGATGGCCGACTCGGAGTCGAGCAGGAACTGGGCAGAGCTGACGATGTTATCCCCAGCCTCTACCCCTGCCTTGATGGCAACCTTGTCGCCAAACTGGGGGCCGAGAGTGACGGCGACCGACTTGAAGTTGCCATCCCCCAGCGCCAGCACCAGCCGATCCTGACTGCCGGTGCGGATCACCGCTTCGCTCGGCACCACCAATTGCGGCTCTCCCTGCCCGGTGCGAATGCTCACCTTGGCAAACATATTGGGTTTCAAAAACTCGTCCGGGTTGTCAAAGCGCAGCCGCACCTTGAGGGTGCGGGTAGCTGCGTCCAGTGTCGGGTAGAGGTAATCCACCTTACCTTGCCAACTGCGGCCGGGGGCATAGTCGAGAGTCATGGTGACCGGATCCCCCACTTTCAGCTGGGCGGCTTGACGCTCGAACACCTCGGCACTGACCCACACCTGCTTGAGGGTGCTGATGTTAAAGAGCGCCGCAGCGGGCTCAACATACTGGCCCTCGCGCACCTTGAGCTCGGAGACATAACCGCTGCTGGGGGCGTAAATGCTGATGGTTTCGCGCACCTGACGGCTGCGCTTGAGGGCTGAGATTTGATCCGCCGGCACCTGCAGGGACTTGAGCTTGCCCTCGGCGGCGCGCAGCAGCAGGGGGTTGGCGGTGTTGAGGGCCAGCAGGTACTCGTGCTGGGCGTTGACCAGATCAGGGGCGTAGATCTCGTAGAGCAGGGAGCCTTTGGCCACCCTCTGTCCCTCGCTCTTGATGGCGAGGGTGCGGATCCAGCCCGCCATGCGGGCGTTGACTGCCTCCAGCCTGTCCTCGTCATACCCGACATAGCCCACCGTCTCGATCTGCTGGTGGATAGGCAGTCGCTCGACCTTAGCCAGTCGCACCCCCAGGTTCTGCTGGATCTCGGGGCTGATGGTGACGGTGCCCGGCGAGCCGCCCTGTTTTTCCTCATAGACGGGGATAAAGTCCATCCCCATGTTGTCCTTGGCCGGGCCGTCACGCTTGTCGCGGGGATCCATGGGGTTGACCCAGTAAAGTGGGGTCTTTGCTTTGGCGCTGGCGCCATCGGAGGTCTGTTTGGCGGCCCAGTAGCCGCCACCGGCGCCAAGGGCGAGCAGCAGGGCCGACATCAGGATGGTCTTGTTCATGACTGGCCTCCGGCGCGGGTCTGCATGCAGAAAGTGCAGGAGGATAAGGCGCCCGCGAAGGCAGCAACCTTGGACGGTGAAAAGTGGGCTGGTGACATAATACGTCTTCTCTTGTGCAGGCCGCCGGTCGGGAGATGGACAAGGCATCACCCAAGGGATTGGCGGCAAACGGGGCGCAGCTGTATCAGCGCGCACGGCTCCCTGTGAGCGGACCGGTTTGGCCGGGGCACAGGGTCAGGCAAGGCGGCAGAGAACGGGCAAGTTGAAGCTTGCCTGTGCCGCAAGAGAAGGACTTTCTAGTGGCGTAACACCGACAGCATCAGATGTCGGCGCGGCCAGGAGGGAGGGTGAGTACCGCGGGAGCGCAGGAAGGGATCCCGCAACCAGTTATCAAGCAGTGACGCTGCGACGTTGTTGCCAAGTAGCAAGGGAAAGAGCAGCAGAGCGACCAGTACCCCAAGCAGAGTCATCGCGCCGAAGGAGGGGGCATTGATGCCTGTCTGCATCTGGCACTCATCGCCCATGGCTGACCCCTCGTCTCCCTGATGGCAGGAGAGGGGCATGACATCGCCCGGGTGATCCATAACGGGCATTGCATGAGAGATATCGCCATCCGCCATCGCCATGGATGAATCGAACATCACCATCGATTGGGCGCTGCTTGGGGTCGGCTCGGAGGAGAGGGGAGAACCATGCCAGCTGATGCAGAGGGTCAGATTGCAGACGAGCAGCAGCGCCAGCAATAGCCGGGCCAGAGCAACGCAGGGCAATCTTGCAGCAAGCTGGGTGAGTGACAATCCGGGCATCCTTTGGGAGCTGATGGCGGGACTGTAAACCTTGCCACGAGGTGAAGGTCAATGGCGCCGGTGATGTAATAGAGGTGCTGTGTTGGGGGGGATATTTAAGCAATGCTTAACCATTGCGTATGCCCAACCCTAATGAAGCATGCCCCTCATCCCGTTAGGATGCCCCCTGTCAGTTACCACGATGGCGTGATGGTTCACTCTTTTGCTCCGGCATAAATGACTGCGGCAGGAGTGCTTGCCGACCTTATCCATCCCGTGACGCCATGAGCGAGCAGTATAAAGCCGCAGGTCTCCCGGATGCTGACAATCAAAGAGTCAAACCGTGTTTTTGAGCAGCACACCTTGCCGGGTGCTCACCATGTTCACTATTCAGGAGTATTGAAATGCAGCCACGACTGCTGTCGCTGATGCTTGCCGCTTTGCTGAGTCCATCAGCCATGGCTGGCGGCCTTGCCCTCTACGAGACCAGCACTGCCAACAGTGCGCTGGCCAACGCAGGGTCTGCCGCCCGTGCCCAAGGGGCAGATACTATCGCAAGCAACCCGGCCGGTATGACCAAACTGGAAGGTACCCAGTTGCAGGTCAATGGCGGTGTGGTATACGGCGATCTTGAGCTGGATCTGGACAACGGCGGTAACAACGGTGGAAATGCCCTGCAGACCGCGCCGCTCGGCAGTCTCTATCTGACTCATGCCATCGACGATCAATGGGTCGCAGGTATCGGCGTCTTTGGCAGTCACGGTCTGGGTATCGATTATGGCGATGGCTGGGATGGTCGTGGTTATACCCAGTCGGCCAAGCTGACCGGCATCGCCTTTGCTCCGAGTCTGGCGTACCGCATTGACTCAAATTGGTCGGTGGGAGCCAGCCTGATCGCCATGAATGGTTCGCTGGAAGCCTCTGTGGATCTGACGTCCGGGATGGGGGAAGGGCGGGAATTCTCCAACAGCGACTGGGCGTATGGCGCCTCCTTCGGGGTACTTTACGAGCTGGATCAGCACTCCCGTATCGGCCTGAGCTACTTCTCCGAACTGAAGTGGGAGCTGGAAGATCAGCTCTTCCCACGTGCTGATGTGGCAGGTCTAGGGGTCGAGATCATGATTCCGCAGACCATTACGCTAAGTGGCTATCACCAGCTCAACGACCAGTTGGCCTTGCTGGCCAGTGCCAACTGGCAGCAGTGGTCCCGTTTTGGCGATATCGGTGTGGCATCTGCCATGGGCAGCCAAACCATTGATATGAATTACAAGGATACATGGCATGCCAGCCTGGGGGCTCAGTTTGATGTCACCCCTGCACTGCGTTTGAGCAGCGGAATTGGCTATGACAGTAGTGCAGTAAGTGATGAGTTCCGTACTGTGATGCTTCCAGTGGGTTCTGGTTGGCGCTGGGGTCTGGGGGCCAGTTATCAGTTGAGCCCAGCCACCAAGGTGGAAGCCAGCTATACCCTGGCCTGGCTGGGTGATATGCCAGTGGATCAGGACGGGATCGGTCGCCCGCACTTGACCGGCAGCTACAACAACAGCTACCTGAACTTCTTCAACATCGGTGTGCAACACCAGTTCTGAGTTGTGAGCCTTGCAAGCCTTCACTGATTGGGGGCTTCTCCATCCTGCCCGTCGCGCCGATCCGGCGCGTTATTAGCTGGGTGGCTCGTGAGGTCCACTTGTTTGCTCATCCGTTACTCAAGGAACAACATCAAATGTCATCACAATCAACCTCTGCGTTAGCGCGGTGGCTTTGGCGCCTGACGTTTATATTGGTCACGGTCGCTCTGGTTGTCTTCTTCTCGAAAGGTGCCCACATCGATCCAATTGAGGCGACCAGGTTCAACCATGCTTTGCCAGCCATCATGGTACTGCTTGATTCC
The DNA here is from genome assembly GCF_040908025.1 of Aeromonas sp. R9-2. Taxonomy (NCBI): domain Bacteria; kingdom Pseudomonadati; phylum Pseudomonadota; class Gammaproteobacteria; order Aeromonadales; family Aeromonadaceae; genus Aeromonas; species Aeromonas sp. R9-2. The sequence goes on along the minus strand of NZ_JBFOCX010000025.1, from coordinate 284,888 downwards.
GAGATCTTTATGGGGGTGATTACTGTGATCACTCTCTATGTGGTCCTCTATCTGGTCTATCTGCTGTGGCAACTGCATGAGATCGCTGTGCATCGTGCCAAGGTGTCTGAGTCGGTGCATATCACCCTGGTGTTTGCGCTCTCCTTGTGCGGACTGTTTATCGACAAGACCTGGTGGGTGCTTGCCGTCATCATCGCCTTTGCCCGTTGGGATGTGCTGAGCGAGCGGATGAGCCATATTATCGGCCATGGTATTCGACGTGGCCGTCATGAGGGGGAGGCATCATGAAAGAGATCCTGCTGCCCTATATCCTGATCGTGTGGTTGCTGGTCAAGCTGAACATATTGCCTTGGAACCTAAAAACTGGTTTTTGGAGTACCGCAATTGGCGCGTTATTGGCGCTTGGTTTGTTGACTACCTCTCGCCATTTGGCTCCGGTGGATTTTACCGATTCGGCGACGGTCAAGGCACCTCATGCGGTGTTGGGACCCTTACTAGGCATCAACCAGTTTCATCAGATAGATCAGATTTATGTTGCGCATAATCAGCGCGTTGCGCGTGGTCAGCCCATTTATAGTCTTGCGGACTGGGAGAGTAACGGTAAGGCTCAGGCGTTGAGCTATCAGATTGACGCCCAGCATGCCCAGGTGGCGTCAGAGGTAAGCCAGCAGCGAGCGATCCAGTCACGACTGAACCTCAATCACAAGGAATTGGCTCGGCTGACCCAGTTGGGTAACTTTGCCAGTATTCAGAGCCGTGACCAGCTGCAGACCCAAATTGATGGCGATCTGGCGCAACTGAGTGCCAGTGAAGCGAAGGTTCAGGCGATTGAAGCTCAGGCGTTGAATCTAGAGACAGAGCTGGCCTTGCAGGAGCGACGGAATGAAGAGAAGGTGATCAGGGCTCCGTTTGATGGTCAGGTCTCGATAGTCAATATTGCCAGCGGTTCCCGTACCGGCAACATGCACCTATACGACACTTCTCGCAAGTTTCTGGAGTTTCGCATTCCGGATCAGAGTTTTCGCAACATAGCACCAGGCCAGTTTGCCGAGTTTTATGTAGATGCCTATCCCGGGCGCATCTTTCGGGCACGGGTGCACTCAGTACTTACTGGTACGGGGGAGGCCCAGATGAGTGTTGCGCAGGGGGATCAAGATGTACTGCAGCATGTGGGCAACAACATGTCCAGCCATGGCCGGACAGTGGTGCTCGACATGCTGGTGCCGGACGGTGTGGACCTGCCAATTGGGGCAACCGGCTCAGCCTGGATTTCGGCACATAAACCCCATCCGCTGCTTGGCTTTATCGACATCATCGGTGCGGCTACCGTGCGTCTCAAGGCGATGAAGGCCTATCTGTTTGCGATGTAACGGAGTGACATAAAAAAGCCCCTCCGTGAGGGAGGGGCTTGGTGAGCTTTACTGGAATAGTCAGGCCCTTTTTTCCGATCCTCTCATGATGAGGCGGAAGAAGAGCGGGATAAAGAAGATGGCGATAAAGGTGGCCGCCAGCATGCCGCCGATGACCGGCCAGCCGAGGGCGTGACGGCTTGCGGCACCGGCCCCGCTGGAAGTGACCAAAGGCACACAGCCGAGGATGAAGGCGAGCGAGGTCATCACGATGGGGCGGAAACGCAGGCGCGCCGCCTCCAGTGCCGACTCGATGAGGCTCATCCCCTCTTCGTGCTTCATCACCGCGAACTCCACGATCAGGATGGCGTTCTTGGCGGCAAGGCCGACCAGGGTCACCAGCCCGATCTGGAAGTAGACGTTGTTGGTCAGCCCCACCAGCCAGGTGGCGAGCAGGGCACCGAACAGGGCGAACGGTACGGCGGTGATCACCGCAAACGGCAGGCTCCAGCGCTCATACTGGGCGGCCAGAATGAGGAAGATCATCACGATACCGAAACCAAAGGCCATGCCAGCGCTACCTGCGGCCGCTTTCTCCTGATAGGCGGAGCCGGTCCACTCCAGCTTGGCGTCGTTGCCAAGAGCCTCATTGGCGACCTCTTCCAGCGCAGCGATGGCCTGACCCGAGCTGTAGCCTGGGGCGGGCTGGGCCATGATCTTGGCGGCCTGGAAGATGTTGAAGCGTTCGACCAGTTCGGGGCCGGTGGCATCACGCACCGTCACCAGACTGCTGAGCGGGATCATCTCCCCCTTGTCGGAGCGGACATAGACGTTGCGGATGTCGCTCTTCTTGGCGCGGTAGTCGGCCTCGGACTGCAACTGCACCCGGTAGGTACGGCCGAACTGGTTGAAGTCGTTGACATAGACCTGGCCGAAGGTGGCCTGCATGGTGTCAAACACCGCGTTGATGGGCAGCCCAAGCGCCTTGGCCTTTTCGCGATCCAGGTCGAGATAGACCTGCGGCACGTTGGCGCGGTAGGTGCTGGTGACGCTGGCAAACTCCGGGCGCGCCTTGGCCGCTTCGAGGAAGCGCTGCACTTCGCCGGAGAAGGCCTGGGCGTTGCCGGTGCCACGGTTCTGCAGATAGGCCTCAAGGCCACCTGTGGTGGACATCCCCTGAATGGGAGGCGGGTTGAAGGAGGCGACAAAGCCATCCGCCAGCCCCATCAGGCTCAAGCCCTGGAAGGTCTTGGCCAGCGAGAAGGAGTCCTGTCCGGCCCCCTGACGCTCACTCCAGTCCTTCAGGGTAATGAAGGTCATGCCGCTGTTGCTGATGATGGCATTGGAGAGAATGTCAAAGCCCGAGAAGGTGATCACATCCTTCACATGGGGGTTGGCCATGGCGATCTTGTCGAACTGATCCGCCACTGCCTGGGTCCGGCTCATCGCGGCGGCATCCGGCAGCATGACGGCGGAGATGAGGTAGCCCTGATCTTCGTTCGGTACCAGTTCGCCCGGCACTTTCAGGAAGAGGCCGTAGATGGAGAGGATCAGCACGGCGATGATGGCAAAGGCGACCCCCACCCGACGGTTCAGGAAGGCCACACCCCGCACATAGCCGCGGGTCAGCTGGTCAAATTTTTCGTTGAACCAGACGAAGAAGCGGGCCGGTTTGTGGTGTCCCTCTTTCAACAACACGGCACAGAGGGCCGGGGAGAGAGTCAGTGCCACCAGACCGGAGATGGCGACCGAGACCGCGACCGTGATGGCGAACTGTTTGTACATCACCCCCGTCATGCCGCCCATAAAGGCGACCGGCAGGAACACGGCGCAGAGCACCAGCACGATGGCGACCACCGGACCGGAGACCTCCTGCATGGCGAGGATGGCAGCCTCTTTGGCGGAGCACTTCTTCTCGCTCATGATCCGCTCGACGTTTTCGAGCACCACGATGGCGTCATCCACCACGATACCGATGGCGAGCACCATGCCGAACAGGGTCAGCAGGTTGATGGAGAAACCGAGCACCAGCATGCCGGCGAAGGTCCCGATGAGCGACACCGGCACCGCGATACAGGGGATCAGGGTGGCGCGGAAGTTCTGCAGGAACAGATAGACCACCACGAACACCAGTACGATCGCCTCGAACAGGGTGTGTACCACCTCTTCGATGGAGATCTTCACGAACTCGGTGGTGTCATAGGGGATCTGGTACTCGATATCCTGCGGGAAGCGCTCCTTGAGTCGCTCCATGGTGGCGTGTACCGCATCGGCGACCGCGACGGCGTTGGCGCCCGGTTGCAGATAGGTGGCGATACCGATGGCCGGTTTGCCGTTGGCGCGGGCCACCAGATCATAATCCTTGCCCCCCAGCTCGACCCGGGCGACATCGCGGACCCGGATCTTGGAGCCATCGGGCATGGAGCGGACGATGATGTTCTGGAACTCCTTCACATCCTCAAGGCGCCCCTTGGTCTGCACCGTGTAGGTGAAGTCGATGGGGGCCGTGGTGGGCTGGGCACCGATCTTGCCTGCCGCGAACTGGGTGTTCTGCTCGCGAATGGCGCCAATCACGTCGCTCGGGGTGAGCTCGAGCTGGGCCAGTCGATCCGGCCGCAGCCAGATACGCATCGCATAGTCGGTACCGCCAAACAAGGTGGTATCACCGATGCCGGGAATCCGCTTGAGCTCGTCGATGATGTTGAGCAGGGCGTAGTTCGACAGATAGGTGGTATCAAACGAGCCGTTCGGTGACTGGAGGGTGACCACCTGCAGGATGGAGGTCGATTTCTTCTTGACCGTCACCCCCTGCTTTTTCACCTCTTCCGGCAGCTGGGCCATGGCGGCCGAGACCCGGTTGTTGACGTTGATGGTGGCCTGATCAGGATCGGTGCCGATCTCGAAGTAGACGTTGAGGTTCATCTGGCCGTTGGAGGCCGACCCCGACTGCATGTAGATCATCCGCTCGACGCCGTTGATCTGCTGCTCCAGCGGCGCTGCCACGGTCTGGGAGATCACCTCCGGGGTTGCACCCGGATAAAACGCCGTGACCGAGACCACCGGCGGGGTGATCTGGGGATATTGCTCGATGGGGAGCGCTCGCATCGCCGCCAACCCGCCCAGCACGATAATGATCGAAATCACGCTGGCGAAGATGGGGCGTTCTATGAAGAACTTGGAAAACATACGGGCTCCTTACTTGGCCGCAGACTGGCTGACCACCTTGCCGGTGATCGCCTTCATCTCGTCGGCAGAGACAGGTTTTACCACGGCGCCGGGGCGAGCCTTCATCAAGCCTTCGACGATATAGCGCTCACCTGCCTGCAGGCCGCTCGCGATCAGCACGCCGGAGTCGACTGCAGCGCCCAGGGTCACCGGACGGGGCACTACCTTGTTGTCGGCATCGACCACCATCACCATGCGGTCAGCCTGGGACTGGACGATGGCACGGGGCGGCACCACGATGGCATTTTTGCGGGTGCCCAGATCGATGGTCATGCGGACAAACTGGCCGGGCAGCAGTACGCCGTCCTTGTTGTCGAAGATGGCGCGGGCACGGATGGTGCCGGTCTGGGGATCGACCCGGTTGTCGGAGAAGTTGAGCTTGCCCGCCTCCGGATAGAGGGAGCCATCGGCCAGACGGATATGGGTGCGCCAGGTGGTGGCATCCTTCGCCTCAATCACCCCTTTCTTTACCGAGTTTTCGAAGTTGAGGCGATCCTGCTCCGAGTAGGAGAAGTTGACGTAGAGCGGATCAAACTGGGTGATGGTAGTGAGCAGGCCGTTGTCGCCGCTGGTGGAGATAAGGCTCCCCTCGGACTGGGAGCTCTTGCTCGCCATGCCGTTGATGGGGGCGGTCACCTGGGTGTAGCTGAGGTTTAGCTCCGCCTCTTTCACCTTGGCCTGAGCGGCCTGATGGCTGGCGATGGCCGCTTCGTAGTTGGCGATGGTGTCGTCATAGTCCTTGCGACTCACCACCTGACGCTTGAAGAGGGGAATGATGCGATCCCGATCGGCACGGGCCTTGTTGAGACGGGCCTGCTCCTGAGCCAAGGTCCCTTTGGCCTGCTCCAGTGCCACCTTGTAGGGCTCCGGGTCAATCAGAAACAGCTCCTGACCGGCGGTAACCGGCTGGCCTTCCACATAAGTGCGCTTGAGCAGGATGCCACTGACCCGGGAGCGCACATCGATCTCGCGAAAACCGGCGGTCTCTCCCACCATCTCGGTGGTGAGCGGCACATCGGTCAGCTTGACCTCGGCGACCACCACAGGGACGGCGGGCATGGTCTGGGCCGTCTGGGTCGTCTCGCCGCCACAGGCACTCAGACCGCTGATCAGCGCCAGGGTCAGCAAGCTGCGTTTGTAAACCTCTCTTCCGGCATTGGGCACCTTCATCATCACACTCCTGTTGGATCGATTTCGGCTGCTGCGTTCAGCATGTTTCTCCATACACATCATTAACTTCATGATTAAAAAAACAACTTCTTTATGATTGGAATGGGAGATGATAGGGCGGCAACCTTGAACACAACCTTCTCAAAGTGGCAATTAGGGTTGCCGATTGACGAAAAAAGTCTGACTTTTCCGATTTGGGCGGGACTCATCGGGGATGTTCAGCCCGGGCCAGGGCTCTTCGCAACCGTATCACGCTTGCCACTCCTTGCTGCAAAAAAATAAGGTGCCATAAGGCACCTTGTCTGGATGGGTTTTTTACGCCCTTTTATCGCAGGCAACCGCGAGCCGCTTCACAGTTTACGAATTCGTCGCGGCTCATCGGTTAATCTTGTGCCGCATCAGGCAAAGCAGGCCCAGATGGGGGCGTGGTCGGAGGGTTTCTCGATGCCGCGCAGCTCGTAGTCGATACCGGTCTCGGTCACCTTGTCCTTGAGGGCGTCGGAGACCATGATGAGATCGATGCGCAGGCCGCGGTTCTCGTCAAAGCCCTTGGAGCGGTAGTCAAACCAGGAGAAACGCTCGCACTCGGTGGGATTGGCGGCGCGGAAGGTGTCGGTCAGGCCGAACCCTTTCAGTCGCTCCATCCATTCGCGCTCGATGGGCAGGAAGGAGCATTTGCCATCCCGCAGCCAGCGCTTGCGGTTTGCCTCGCCGATGCCGATGTCGAGATCGGTGGGGGAGATATTCATATCCCCGATCAGCACCAGCTGGTCGTCCGGGGTGTGGTTGGTCTCGAGGTAGTGCTGCAGATCCTCGTAAAACTTCTGCTTGGCCGGGAACTTGGTCTCGTGATCCTGGCTTTCACCCTGCGGGAAGTAGCCGTTCATCACCTTGATGAGAGAGCCGTCTTCGCGCTCGAAGGTGGCCATGATCATCCGGCGCTGGGCCTCTTCGTCATCGGTGGGGAAGCCTTTCTCCACCTTGACCGGCTTCTGCTTGCTCATGATGGCGACCCCGTAGTGGGCCTTCTGACCGTGAAACTCCACGTGATAGCCCATGGCCTCCACATCGGCCAGCGGGAATGCTTCATCGTGCACCTTGATCTCCTGCAGGCCGATCACATCGGGCTGGTGCTTGTCGATGATGGCTTGCAGTTGGTGCAAACGGGCGCGCAGGCCGTTGATATTGAAAGAGATGATCTTCATGTCCGGGATGCTCATGTCATTTTTATAAGTGGCTATTGGACTAGGAATCGGCGGTGGATGCAAGTTCGGGGGCTGTGACTGGTGCAGCGGCTTGGTAACCTGTTCACGATCCGTCGCGAGAGGCTGTCAGCAAGGTGAAGCGCAGCGCAGGAACCGGATTGTATATGTATACATGAGGATTCCGAGCAGCACATGAGCCTTGATCACAGCCTCGCAGTAGGATCGTGGACAGGTTTTCAGCGGGTCATCTTCTTGACGAATACCACCACAAACAGCGCCAGCGTGAAGCTGCCGGTAAAGGCTTCAAAGGCGGCGAAGATCCTGGAGAGCCCGACCGGAGTGAAGTCGCCGTACCCCAATGTGGTGAAGGTGACCACGCTGTAGTAGAGGCATTCGAGCAGGAAGATGGCGTTTTGCTCGAGCGGGGCACCGGGCTGGTAGATGAGGTGCTCGCCCTGAAAATGCAGTCCGCAGAAGAAGTAAAAAATGCTGCAGATAAAGATGAGCAGCAACGAGAAGAGCACCACCCGCATCGGGGCCTCGCCATAGCCGCAGAAGAGATCGACCACCCAGGAGGTGAAGCGCTGGGTCGACCAGAACGGCAGTTGCAGGCGGCGCATGGTGAGCTCCTGCTGGATATAGTTGCCGGACATGGTGAAGATCCCCTGTGCCTCGGAGGCTTTGCGCAGATCCCGGTAGGTCTCTTCCGCCTCCTTGAACCAGATGCGCGCCTGTTTGGGATCCCGTTCGCGCCGCCCCTTGCGATCCTGCATCACCCGTTTGCCGGTCTGCATGTTGTCGAGCCGGGTGTTGTGCCAGCGGATGCCGAGCAGGTTGACGTCATCGAGGGTGGCGCACTGGAGGTTGGCATCACTGAGATCGGCCTTCATCAGGCTGCCGCCCTTCATGCGCAGGCCGTAGAGGTGACCACCACGCAGGTTGGCGCGATAGAGGTTGCACTGCTCCAGCAAAAATCCCTGATCGGACTCCTTGTTGACCAGATTGAGACCCGCCAGATTGGCCCGTGACAGCTGCAGGCCGTGGCAGAGTCCGCCAGCGCGAACGTACTGTTCAAGCGCCTCGGCGGTGCGGGCTTCCTGATGGGTATGGTGGGGATCATGCCAGTGGCAGAGATCGTGATCGCCAGCCTCTTCACTGCAGTGGCGGCCATCGGCCACCAGATAACGACACATCGCCATCTTCGTTTCCCTCGCATTGCCGAACTGGTTTCAGCATAGGCGGGGAAAAGGGGGCGCGGCGGGGTCTTAGCTGAACTGGTTGAACTCCTGACGCAGCTTGCGAAAACGCTCCTGCTGGGCCGGGTTGAGGGGGATGCCGTCGAGCACGTCCAGGGTGTCTTTGCACTCGGCACCAAACTCCGGGCTCTTGCGGTTTTTCTGCATCAGTTGCAGCAGCACCTGGATCTTGTTGAGAGCCGCACCGGTATTGGCGGGAGCGCGGCGCAGGGCCTCGCGAAAATGACCGAGGGCCTGCTCCAGCTCGCCGCTCTGATAGGCCTTGATCCCCAGATCGTTGAGCTGCTGGTAGCGCTGACGCCGCTCCAGCACCGTCTTGTCATCGCGGGTTGCCTGAATGCAGGTGGTGAGCAGCCGATCTTCGTCCTCCGCCAGCAGCCCTTGCAGGCTTTCGGCATATTCAAACTCGCCGAGCTGGTAGAGGGCAAGGATGGTTTCGCCAAGCAGGGCGGGGGGCATGGTGGCCGGTTCATCGAGCCAGTTCTGATTGGCGCGATAGAGCATCTTCTTGCCCTTGAGCAGCTCCCCCAGCGCAATCTGCACCCGGGCCTGACAGATCTGCTCGAACACCGGGTAGTTGAACTCCGACATCATCAGCGAATCGCGGATGCGCGACAGGGCAGAATTGACCTGCTTTTGCAGGTTGGCGATGTGGTAGCTGTCGTTGCTATTGAGGGCGTAGAGGGTCAGGGTCTGGATATAGGCCCCCAGATAATGGGGCGTGCGGTGAATGGAGTTGCGCGACAGGTCGATCAGCGACATCAGCACATCCTTGGCCTGGGCGTAGTCGTGACGCTGCAGGCACACCTCCGCCAGCCGACGGGAGAGTTGCACCGACTGGGGGGAGATATCCACCGCCCGTCTGAGCTCCTGCTGCGCCTGCTCGTCATTGCCAAGGGCCAGCAGGGATTCTGCCAGCCAGAGGTGAGCCTCCACCATCAGCGGGGTATTTTTGAGGGTCGCCTGCAGATGGCTAACCGCCTCTTCGTGGAGCCCCAGGGTGTTGCACGCCTTGCCCAGCGTCAGGCGGGCCCAGCTGTTCTCCTGCCCGGCCAGCAGCTGGCGCATCAGGGCGCGTGCCTCCTGCGCCTGACCCAGCTTGAGGTGGGTATCGGCCTGCAGGCAGCGGCAGTAGTTGGCAAAACGGGGCACCGCATCGGCCCGCTCGGCACAGGCGGTAATGAGGGCTGCCAGATTGTCATCGGCCAGCGCGGTAAAGACGCTGGCCAGCGCGTTGCGCCGGGCGAGGGCACGCTTCAAGCGAAACGAGAACTGCTCCTGAGAGAAGGGCTTCATCAGGTATTCGTCGGGCTCGGCTTCCAGCGCGCTCAGTACCATGGCGCGGGAGCTGTCGCCACTCACCATGATCACCACGCTCTGGGGCGGGATCAGGTCTTTGTCGCGCAGGCTTTCGAGCAACTGACGACCATTTTCACCAACCCCCAGATCGTAATCGATGAGATAGATGTCGAAACTGCCCTTCTGGCAGCGGCGCCGCGCATCCTCGGCGGTATTGGAGTAGGTGATGTTGCTTATACCCAGATTGAGCAGCATCGCCTTCATCATCACCTGAAACGAGCGCTGCTCATTGACCATCAGAATGCGTTGTGGCTTGGCTGGGCTCTTTTTTTCTGGCTCTTGTTCAGGTGTCTGCATCTGTCTGGGTCGAGGCGCTGCGGGCTGATGAGGGAAAGTGTGCCACCAAAGCGCCCGAAGAGGCAATTGGCCAAGTTGTCGATTGCGAACCATCTCCGTTTGTCCGCCTTTTGCCCGCGATGAGTGAAAGAAAAAGGCCCTGTTGCCAGGGCCTTGAACTCAATGTTTTTTCTCTGCCAGATAGGGAGCAAATTGCGGCGTGTACTCGGCCTTGAACCCCTGTTCGGTCTTGATGATGAGATAGACCGCCAGCTGGTGCTGTTTGGCAAATGCCATCCCCGCTTCGGGCCCCATCACCATCAGCGCGGTATCGAGGGCATCGGCCTCCAGTGCGGTCGGGGTGATCACGCTGGCGGAGACCAGCTTGTGGGTGACCGGCTGGCCGGTGGCGGGGTCGATGATATGGGAGTAACGCTGGCCATCCAGCTCGTAGTAGTTGCGATAGCTGCCTGCAGTGCTGAGCGCCATGCCGTTGGGGATGACGATATCGGAAAACGCTCCCGGCTGATCGGAGGGTTCGACGATGGCCACTTTCCATGGCGAGCCCTTGCTGTTGTTGCCCTTGCTGCGCACCGCACCGGCCACTTCGATCAGGTAGTTGTGTACCCCCTTGCCCTCGAGCAGGGCGGCGATTTCATCCGATGCCGCCCCCTCGCCAAGGGTGGAGAGGTCGAGATAGAGATCCGGGATCGTTTTTTCGAGCAGGAAGTGATCCCCCTGCGGGGTCAGGCTCAGCTTGTCGATCCCTACCTTGTGGCGGGCGGCGGCGATGGCCGCCTCATCGGGCCGCTTGACCGGCCGTTTGTCCGGGCCAAAGCCCCACAGATTGACCAGAGGCCCCACGGTCACATCCAGCTTGCCGTCGGTCAGCTTACCGGCATCCATCCCCTGCTGGACTATGATGGCCATGGCGGGCGGGATGGCAAACGGGGTGTTGGCGGGCCCCTGATTGAAACGGGAGATGAGCGAGCCCGGATCGTAGGTGGAGATCTCCTTGTTCATCCGGGCCAGCAGGCTCTCTACATCGCTTTTGAGGGCGGGCTCCCCGCCGGGGTAGCTATCGCTCAGGGTCACCACATAGTAGGTGCCCATGGTCTTGCCCTGAATTCGGGTCTGGGCTGGCGGGGTTGGCTGGCAGCCGGCCAGCGCCAGCAGCAGGGTCAGCAGCAGGCCGCGCAGGGCCGCCACGGGGGTTATCGCAATCATCCGGCGCTCTCATCTGGAGAAGGTTCATATCGGGGCGCTAGCTTAGCCAAGGGGCGCCCGCCGGGCGAGCCCTGATAGGGGCAATCGGAGGGAAAAGGGCAGAAAAAATTAAACAGTTTTGAACCTGTGGCGGGAGCGGTTCGTATCGTCCATCCGTGAGGGAGATAGTGGCGAGTAGAGCACCGTCTGGTGACCTGGCCCGCAGCTTTGGCCAAAAGCCATAGCCGATTGAAGACAATTGAGTAAAATGAAGGTCGATTTAGACGGCATCTTTGCGAAGCGTTCACCGCATCCGCCAAGTCGTTGCCATCCATTGCCAATCAAAGGAGAAGATGATGAAAAAGGCGATTACCCTGCTGTTTCTGAGTACCCTGGCTGCCCCCGTGCTGGCGGATGAGTGTGCACTGGTCATCGAAGGCAATGATGCCATGCAGTACAACCTCAAAGAGATGAGCGTGCCGGCCACCTGCAAGGAGGTGACGGTCACCCTGAACCATACCGGCAAGCTGCCCGTGACCGCCATGGGTCACAACTGGGTGCTGGCCAGCACCGCCGACTATCAGACCGTGGCGACTGCCGGGATGAGCGCCGGGGCCGAGAACGGCTATCTGCCCAAGGATGATCCCCGTGTACTGGCTCACACCAAGCTGATCGGCGGCGGCGAGAGCAGCAGCGTGACCTTCAAGACCGACGGTCTGGCGGGCAAGGATCTCACCTTCTTCTGCTCCTTCCCCGGCCACTTCGCCATGATGAAGGGCTCCTTCAAGGTCAATTAAGGTGCTGACCGGCACGAGCCGGTTGCCTCGATAGCAAAAGCCGGGATTTCCCGGCTTTTTCATCTCTGTTGCTTGCGTTTGGCGTGGGGTGGCATGGCTGCGAGCCCACGCCAGCTCTATTTGGCTTGAAGGGTAAAGAAGGCGATGGCGGTCTTCTTCTGGCATTCGAAGTGAATGCTCTCTTCCCCGGTCACCACCAGCGTCTCGTTGATGGCCACCTCTTTGCCCTGCACGGTCAGCTGGCCGCTCAGCAGGTGACAGAGGTAGGTCTTCTCTGGCTCGAGGGTAAGGGTCAGCGGGAAGGGGAGGTTCAGCACCCGCACGTTGGCGCTGATGCGATCCGGATGGTAGATAAGCCCCAGATCGGTCACCTCTTTTTTCAGCAACTCGCAGTGGGTCTCCTCATCGCCGCTAAAGTGCGCCGCCTCGAAGGTGGCGTAGGGGTGACCGTTGAGCACAAAGCCTGCCCCGCTCACCGGTAGCAAAATGCGCTGATAGCCGGGAAAGGGGGAGAAGGGACCCGCGCTCTTGATGGGGGCCGAGCTCAGTCGATAGTCAAAGTCGAGTTTGGCAAGGCTGCTCCCCTTGGGGGAGATGAGGATCTGGCTGGTAGTGCCCTGCTGGTTTTTCCAGGGCATCTTCTGGTGGTTAGACTCTTTAATCAGGGTGATCACGGGCACTTCCTCACGATAAAAAAACGCAGGGAGCCGGGGACATCTGCCCCGGCTCCCTGATAGAGAGTGGCGATGGTAAAGGCGATCAGCCCTGACCATCCAGCGCAGCCAGCCGCGCTTCCATGGCGGCGAGACGGCTCTTGAGCTCGTTTACCTCCTGCTCCAGCTCGCTCAGACGGTCGGCGGCAGGGGAGGCATAGGCCGCGGCGGGAGCGGCATCCATCATCGCCTGAATATCCACTTCGCCGCTGAACAGGTGGGCGTAGCGGGATTCGCGCTTGCCCGGCTCGCGCGGCAGCTTGACCACGTAGGGGCCACGCTCGATGAGCTGGGTCAGCACCGCATCCACCTCGGTGACATCATCGAAGCTGCAGAGGCGGTTGGTGCGCGAGCGCAGCTCCCCCGGGGTTTGCGGGCCGCGCAGCAGCAGTTCGCAGACGATGCCAAGCTCCTGGGCACTGAATTTCAGCTCGCCAAATTCGGTGTTGCAGAATCTGTGCTGATAGCGGGGCACCCGGGCGTTGAAGCCTGCAGTGTTGACCACCAGCCGCTTGCGGATCAGCTCGTCCACCACGGCGCGGATATCGAGCTCGGAGAGCTCCAGCACCGGCTCGCGGTTGCTCTTCTGGTTGCAGGCGTTGACCAGTGCATTAAGGGAGAGGGGATATTGATCCGGGGTGCAGATCTCTTTTTCAATCAGACAGCCGATGACGCGGGCTTCCAGCGGGCCAAGTACTAACTCCATTTCCTACTCCCTTCCAAATCGAGACATCAAGAGCCCCTATCTTAGTCATGGTCCGCGCCGCGTCTAGCGTTGCGCGCCATTTTTGCGAGCTGATCAGGGCGTTGGCGAAAGGCTCGCCAACGCCAGAGGTCTCCGCTTTTTATCGCTGCCCCTGATAGAAGCGCGCCTTATTGGCATACATGTCGTCGTCAGCCACCCGGCTCAGCTCCGCCAGCGGGGTCTGGTCGCTGCTGCTCCAGCCGATGGCAAAACGCAGCGGGAAGCTGTGCTCCCCATGTTGCACGATGGCGTGCTGCTGGCTTGCCTCAAGTCTACCTGCCAGCTGCTGGCTGGCGAGGTGATCCGCCTCCGCCAGCAGGACGAACTCGTCGCCGCCGATGCGGAAAATCTTCTCGTCCTGGCGGCAGAGGGTGCGCAGCTGGCGAGCCATCTGGATCAGCAGGGCGTCGCCTGCCTCGTGCCCATACTGGTCATTGGTACGCTTGAGGCCGTTGAGGTCGAGCATGAAGAGGGCGAGGTGACGCTCGGGATGGCGTGCCAGCACCGCCTGATAGTGATGGAAGGTCTCTTCGAACGCCTGTCGGTTGGGCAGCCCGGTGAGGTTGTCGGTGCGGGCGACCCGCGCCAGCTCGTCGGTGAAGAGGCGCCCCTCGATGCCCACCGCCAACTGCTTGGCAAACAGCCGCAAGATGGCCCTGTCTTCGGACTCCAGCCCTTCTGCGCTCACCATCAGATAACCAAACAGCACGCCACTTTGGCTACCGGGTAGAGTCATGATCTTCCAGAGAGCGTCATCCCACTGGCATTCGGAGTGTTTAACCTCCTCATCCATCAGTTGAGCCAGTTTCTCCTGCAAGGCATCCCGCAAGGGGAGATCGACCCCCTGGGTCAGGGAGTAGTGGGGCTGCCCGTCTCGGCGGATCACCAGTCCCCAGCGGTGGCCGGGATAGAGCTGCGAGAGTTGCAGCAGGGCGGAGCTGGCCAGCTCGGCAATATCGATATCCAACTGCTGGTGCAGACCGAACTGCAGCCAGGATTGCAGGATATGGCGGCTGCGCTCCTCCCGGCTCAGGGCCGAGCGCAGGGCGGTCGTTTGCGAGGCAACCTCTTGCTCCAGTTCGTCGTTGAAGCCGAGCAGCCGCTGGTTGAAGGCCTCTTTCTCGCTATTGGCCTGCTGCAGCTGTTCATTTTGCTGATAGAGCGCCCGCACCTGATCCGAGATGGTGCTGGCCATCTCCTGCAGCAACTGGCGCACCTCGTCGTACTCCACAAAGCGCAGCGGTGCCTGCCGTTGCTGGTAGTTGCCCTTGCCATAGCTGCGCACCAGCGCGGCCAGCGAGCGCAGCGGTCGGGTGAACCAGCGGGTGAGCCAGATGCAGCCGATGGCCACCAGCAGCAACATGACAGCGATGCTGACGGTCAGCAGCTGTTGGGATTTATTGAGCTCGCTGACCCTGTCATTGCTGTAGCTGTAGAGGGTGATGGTGGGGGTGATCTCTTGCTCCAGCTGGGGCCAGCCAATGGCCAGGGGCTGCGCCAACTTGCTTGGCTCCCTGTCATCCATGGCGTTGGCGTTCTGGTGAGCCCCTTCGTAGAGACGGTTCTCGCCCTGGGAGATCACCAGATATTCGCTCCCCTTGAGATAGGGTTCCAGCAACTGGGCCATCTGCCGCCAGGGGAGAATGGCCATCACGAAGCCGGAAGGGGTCTGCATCACCCCAGCGCGCTGGTGGTTGCGATAGATGGGGGCTACCAGCGCCAGCCCGCCGCTGCGGTTTTGCTCCATGTCGTCGACCAGCACGGGATCATCGACGGGCAGCAGCAGATGCTTGCCCTGTTTCGCCTCGCGGGTCTTGCCCCAGGCCATCAGCTGCGGCATCAGGTCGCTCGACTCGAGGTGGGAGGCCTGACCATTGATGTACTCCACCACCAACCCCTTGTCATCGATGAGGTAGGCTGAGGTGATCAGGCTGTTGGATTTGACAAAGGTGGCCAGTGCCAGTCGGGCATGGCTGGAGAAGAGGAAGTTGTCGAGGGCCTGATGGAGTACCCGATCCTGGCTGAGCTGATTGATCTGGGTGCCGATCAGCTCGCTGCGAAAGCGGGCCTCGCGGGTCATGCTGGTGAGGGCCCGCTCCAGCTGTGACTGCTCGCTCTGGGCGATGATCTGGTGCTGGCGGATCAGCAGCACAGTGCTGGCCAGCAGCGCCGGCAGAAGGGCGACGGTGAACAGGATGATGATGAGGGTCGGGCCGAGCCGAAAGGTGCGATGTTTCATGGTGCTTTGACCTGCCGGTACTGCTGATCGGCCAACTGCTGCATATAGCGGGCGGTGTCGGCGGCACTGATCCCCTCTTTAAAGCGCTCGAACCCTTTCTCCATCGCTTGCCAGGCGATGGACATGGCGCTGTCGGAAGGCATGGGGGTACTGAGGGTGAACTGCTCCAGCAGCACTTTTTCCTGAGGCGCGGGACGGCGGCTGATGGCGGTAAAAGCCTGCTGATTGACCGGCAACAGCGCCCCCTGATGATAGATGAACTGCTGAATATCCTGACGCTGGATAAAGGCCATCAGTGCTTTGATGACGGGTTGCCGATCCTCATCATCCATCGCCCAGCGGGAGGCTCCCATCACGTAGGCGCCGCTCATGGAGTGCATGGGATGGCTTTGCCAGCGGGGCAGCAGGGCAACGCCCAGCTTATCCCCCATGTTCTTCACCAGATCGTTGAAGGCCCAGTCCCCATTGATGAGGTAGGCGCTCTTGCCCTCATTGAAGCGGGCGAGGGCGGTGTCATAGTCGCACTCGGGATCGACCCACTGTTCGCTGACGACGGTGCGGTAGGCCTCCAGTGCCTGCACCATGGCCGGGCTGTCGAGGGTGATGTGCCCTTCGGTCACCGGCGAGCCGCCAAAGGTGTGTAAAAAGGCGGCGAAGTAGTACATGTCGTGATAGGGCCAGCTGACGGGGTAGACCCCCTTGGCCTTGAGGGCCTGGGTGATAGCTGTCAGTTGCTGCCATTGAGTCACCGGAGTCGAGACCAGCGCCTTGTTGTAAAACAGCATCAGATGGTTGCCCTGCATCATGGGCATGCCCCAGCGTTGCCGATCAAGGGTGACATAACCCAAGGCGCTGGCCATTAGCGCGGGGGAAAACCACTCGGCCGGGAGGGGGGCGAGGGTCATCTGGCGATAGAGGCCGATAAAATCGGAGGGGATCAGCATCAGGTCGGGCAGCCCCCTGGCCTGAGCCGCCAGCAGGAGATCCGCCTTGATCTTGCCCGGCTCAATCTGGGTGACCCGCACTCTGTGGTTCCCCTCCTGATTGAAACGGGCGATCACGTCGTCGATCACGTAACCGGCTTGCTGGGAGTGCCACAGCTCCAGTTCAGGCTCCTGAGCCTGCAGGGGGTGGCTTAATGCGAACAGGCAAAGCAGCAAGAGATGATAAAAAGATCGTTTTCTGCTCATGTTATCATCACCGTTATTCCCTGAATTCCAAGGGAAAAATGTAACAAACTACCGGCAAGATCGGTAGGCTCGGGTGTCAACTAATTGACTGAAACAACAAAAAGCCCGGCGCGTGGGCCGGGCTGGGGGATAAATTGCTTATCCGCATATTCTTCGAGGCATCTATTGTGGATGTTGTTTGAGGATGTCGTATATCTCCTCTTTCAGTTTGAGTTTCTGTTTTTTCAGATCTCTCACCTCGGCGCTATAGTCGCTGGCGTGATGCTTTTCCAACTTTCTAATCTCCGCATCCAGGTCGTTGTGCAAGTCAAACTTCTTCTGGAAATGGACATCACTGCTCTTCAGTTTCGAGATGAGTTCTCTGTACTCTGGGAACATGTAATGGAGCCTCCTTGGTTTCGTTTGATTGTGCCTGTAAGACCAAAGCTACCCCTTAGTGCCGGGGATAAATGTGATCCTGATCGGATTTGGGGGCAATGATTTGGAGTATTCGGCGGGATATTTATAACTTGTTGAATCAAAACAAGATAAGTGATTTATCAATCTGAATGGTGAGCCAAACTGTGCGACAAGTCACAACAGGGGCAGTGTTGGCGTGAGGGTGCAGGATCAAAAAAGGGGCCGAGTGGCCCCTTTTTATGGATGCAGGCAACGTTACTCTTTATCTTCGTCCGCCTGCTCTTTTTTCTTTTTCTTCTCGGGCAGCGGCTTGCCATCGCGGTGGATCACCTTGCCCGCCTCAAAGCCAATCTGGGCCGCCAGCTCCTCCAGATCCGCCGACTTGGCCTGATCCCCGATGGCGTAGCGATAGTTGGCGATGGAGAGTTTGTCAGCCACCGGCGTGCCCGGGACGATAGGCTCGCGCCAGCCCTGGCCGATGTGGGCCACCAGGGTGCCGTTCATCAACAGCTCGCCGACGATCTCCTGGGTCGGATTGCCCTTGCCGTAGGTGAGACCCTGCGGGTGCTTCTTGCCGACCAGCGGCTCGTTGCTGGCGGGGATCAGCTTGGTGCGGATCAGCCACTTGGGCTTCTTGGTGTTGCCCACCGCCTTGCCGGTCTGGTACTCGTTGATCTTGATGGTCTTGATCATCTGGGCCATGAAGTCCTTGGTCAGCGCCTTCTGGGCGTCGCTGGTTTCATCGATTGCGATGGGGGCCACATACCAGGTCTGGGTGGCTTGAGCCTTGGGAGCGGCAGGGGCAGTTTGCGCCATGGCCAGGGGGCTGAGCAGGATGGCAGCCAGCAAGAGTCCTATCTTCTTCATTGTGATTCCGCTTTTGTTTCAACAAGAATTTTGTTTTGCCAGCGACGACTGCGCCAGCGCCAGAACATGGCCAGACCGCGCACCCACTCGTCGCAGGCCAGCGCCAGCCAGATACCGACCAGTCCATAACCCTGCATGATACCGAGGAAATAGGAGAGTGGCACGGCAATTCCCCACATGGAGAGCAACGCCATGTAGAGGGGGAAACGGGCATCCCCGGTGGCCCGCAGGGCGTTGATCACCACCAGATTGAAGGTGCGGCCGGGTTCGAGGATAAGGCTGATAAGAAACAGTTGCGCCACCTGGGTGATGATGTCGGCATCATCGGTAAAGAGGCTGATGATGGTACGGCCATTGAGGGCAGCTGCCACGGCGATGACGCAGGTGACTGCCAGCCCCAGTTTGAGACTCTTGAGCAGCTGTTGATAGGCGCGATCGAACTGCCTGGCTCCTGCCAGATGACCGATGATGATCTCGTTGCCAAGGCCGATGGAGAGGCCAAACAGCAAAATAAACAGGCAGATCTGGAAGAAGTAGGATTGGGTTGCCAGCGCCTTGTCCCCCAGCAGTCCGACAAAGGCTGTCACCACCATAAACTGCAGCATCCAGGAGAGGTTCTCCCCTGCAGCCGGCAGGCCGATATGGAGCACCTTGCCCAGCATCTCCCGGCTGGGGTGGACGATATCGCGCACCACCAGTCGAATGCCGGTCTTGCGTGCTACCAGCCACACCAGCAGCACCACACCCACCAGTCGGCCCGCGACCGTGCTGATGGCGACACCGGCGACACCAAGCTGGGGCAGGCCGAACCAGCCGTAGAGCAGCAGCAGGTTGCCGACGAAGGTGATGAGGTTGACGATGAGGGTCACATACATCGCCTGACGGGTGTGGCCGTGAGCGCGCAGGGTGGCCGCCAGACAGAGGGCTGCGGCCTCCGGTAACAGGCAGAGACCGATGATCTGCAAGTAAAGCGTCCCGTCGCTCATCAGGTTGGCAGGCAGGTTCATCAGCGCCAGCATGGTGCTGGCCCCCGCCATCACGCCGATGGCGGCTACCAGACCGATCAGCAGGTTGAAGCCGATGGCGGTGTGGATCACCACCCGACTCTTCTCCCGATCGCCGGCCCCCAGATACTGGGTGATCACCACGCTGGTACCGATACTGACGAAGCTGAACAATGTGATGGCGAGATCGAACACCTGATTGCCGACCGCCAGCGCCGCCACTCCCTGATAGGAGACATGACCCACCATGAAGGTATTGAGGGCACCGGTCAGAAAGTGCAGGGCGAGATCGATAAAGAGTGGCCAGGTCAGCGCAAATAGCGTGCCCGGGCCTGCGTGGGATTGAGATTGCATGGCATGTCCAACAGCTGGGAGGGTACGGGGGAGTGCCCTCTGGGGGCGCATTTAACACCAAGGCCAAGGCCGGTGCAATCCTTGTGCAGGATTGCACCGGCCAGGGGCGCAGGCCAAGGGATCAGGCAGGCGTGGCGCCCGCCTCCTGTTCGCTTGGCAGGGTGAGGCGCGCCGAGTCGGGCAGGGCATCATCCTGCGGCCAATTCGAGCGGATGGCATCTGTGGTGCTCTCCACCACCGCATCATCCTTGAACACCGGCTCGCGGTAGCAGCGGGTCAGGCGAAGCGCCTGATACATATCGGGGCAGAGGATGATCCCCTCATCGCCCACCCGCACACCCGCCTGCTTTAGCCAGTGGGTCATCTGGCCGTGGCGACCCGCCATCACCATATGGATGCCGCGCCGTTTCAGATCTTTGTGCAGCTCCCCCACCATGCTCATCACGCTGATGTCCTGATGGGTGAAGCAGGCGACCGCATCGATCACCAGACACTTGGGGGCTCGGGGATCCTGTACCAGCAGGGCCAGCACCCGCCGTTTGAAATAGGGGGCATTGAAGTAGGTGAGCGGCGAGTTGAAGCGATAGACCAGAATACCCGGGATCGCCTTGGCCTGTTCGTTGTCCCCCAGGGTGCGCACCACCCCCTCGTCATCCATGCCAAGCAGCTGGTCGGTGGGGCGCATCACATTGCGCAGGAACTGGAACAGCCCCAGCAACACGGCAAGGGTGATCCCCGGGATCACTCCCATGGTGAGCACGCTGATAAAGGTGATCAGCGCCAGCCAAAAGGCGGAGCGATCGGAGTTACGCAGCGCCCACAGTCCGCGAAAGTCGGTGAGCGAGAGTGAGGCCATTACCAGCACCACCCCGAGGGCGGCGGTCGGGATGTATTTGAGCGGCGCCGTCAGATAGAAGGTGATAAGGGCGATCACCGCCGCAGCGATGATGGAGACCAACTGGCTCTTGCCGCCGTTGGCGTCGTTGACCGCGGTGCGTGAATCCGCGCCGCTGATGGCGAAACCCTGTGAGACCGCGGAGGCGAGGTTGGCCATGCCAAGGGCCCGAAACTCCTTGTCTGCGTCGATTTCGTAACCGTTTTTGGCGGCAAAGCTGCGAGCGGTCAGCATCATGGAGACGAAGCTCACCATGGCCAGGTTAAGGGCAGGCAGCACCAGCTCCCGCATCAGGCCGGGGGGAAATTCAGGCATCTGGAAGGCGGGCAGGCCGGAACCCACCGTCCCCAGAGTGGCGATATCAAACTGGCCGAGATTAAAGCCCCACACCAGCGCAGCGGTCACCACCATGGCCACCATGGAGGAGGGCCATGCTGGCCGGAAGCGCTTGGCCAGCAGCAGGGTGAGCAGGGCTACCAGACTCATGGCCAGGGTCGGCAGATGGGTCTGGGTGATATAGGTGGCCCCGCTGGCGATCCGCTCGATGAGGTAACGTTCGCTAAAGGTGAAGCCGAAGATCTTGGAGAGCTGGCCCACCATGATGGTGATGGCCACACCATTGAGCAGCCCCATCAGGATGGGGCGGGAGAGAAAGTCCGCCAGCACTCCCAGCTTGAAGCGGCTGGCAATCAGGCACCAGAAGCCGGTCATGGCGGTCATGGTCATTACCAGTTGCCAGTGACGGGTTGGGTCGCCTGCGGCCAGCGGCGTTACAACGGCGGCGATGACCGCACAGGTGGCGGCATCAGGGCCGACAATCAGCTGGCGGGAGGTGCCAAACAGGGCGTAGACCAGCATGGGCAGGATGCAGGAGTAGAGACCGACGATGGCACCCACCCCGGCAAGCTCGGCATAGGCGATGGCGACGGGCAGCGCCACTGCCGCCACCGAGAGTCCGGCGCGAAGATCTGGCATCAACCAGGCGCGCTGGTAATGCAGCAAGGCGGCGAGGCCCGGTAGCCAGCGTTCGAGAGAGAAGAAGTCGCGCATTATTTAACCCATTGAGTTACAACCAGCTTTTCCCCTAGTGTGCCCAAGGTTATCGAAAGATTGCAATCAGGTTATGGCCAGTTTACCTGAAGGTCAGGCCAGATAGCCTGCCAGCGTTTCTCCTTGATGCGCTGGGTAAAAATCTGTTTGTCCTGACGACATCTGGGGTTGGCACTCACTTGCAGCGACCAGTTGATGGCAAAGCCGTAGGGGGCAAGCCACTCGAACTCGCCATCTCGGGTGAGGCGTACGCCGATGCAGGTGGGCACCTCGACCCAGTGGCTGAGCGCCTCAAGGCTGCTGGCAAACGGCGCTACCAGCTGCCGCGTGTGCATGCGAGCCTGATTGCGCACTTCCCACTGCAGATCCGGCAGCCGCTTTGACAGCCAGGCTTCATGCGCCGTCTCGGCCAGCCCTTGCGGATCGGTTTTGTCGAGATAGATAAGGTCGATATCGTTGAGTGGGGTGGGCTCCGCCTTGTGGTGAAGGTGATCCCAGATGAGGTTGCGGATAAAGCCTGCTCCCAGCGCCCAGTCGGGCAGATTGAGCTCGGCCGCGGCTTGCAGGCAGGCCATCCGCTGCGGATCGGCCCGCAGCAGGGCTTCTGTTTTGGCTTGGAATTGCTGTTCGCGGGCGGAGTTCAGAGGTTCAGTTGTTGGCATTGCGGCGTAACCAGACATCAATGTAGCGGCAGCTCGGCACTATAGTGAGCCCCTCCGCCTGAGTCCAGTTGAAGAAAGCGCGCGCCAGCTGATCGGCAATCCCCTGCACCCGCAGCTCGGGGGGCACGAAGGTGCTGTAGGCGTCGATGGTCTTGGCATCGAGCCGCCGGTAGCGCAGTCTCGACTCTTTCCCCTCCACCATACAGATGAACTGCTGCTGGTTGGCCTGATGGATGATGTCGCTCATGGTGGGCACCTCTGGCGTAAAGTTGGGTCTCTCGGCACAACATAACTGTTAGCCAAGGTATAGAACAGATAGTGGATGATGTATCGATTGTTATCAGGATTATTGAGCCAGCTCTTGCTCTCTGACTTTTATCTTGGCACGAATCGATGTGGCGATAATCAGCAAGTTCGGAAGAGGTAAAAATGGACACGGTAATGCTGAAAGTTACCCGGAAGGTGTTGGCTCAAAGTCAGAACAGCCCGGATCAGCGGCAGATTGCGATTTCTGATGCATCCAACCCTGAACTCAAGGCTCAGTTTGAAACAGCAGGTAAAAATAGAAAAATTCGGCTGTTGTTGGCCAGGAGAATCTCATTGTGGATGGGGGATACGGGGGCTATTTGGTATAGCCACAACCGAGCGAGCAAAAAGAACCAAGATGATTTTGATCAACTCTTTTCATTGTTGGCGCACCATCCTGATGCGCCATTCCAGTTTATTTGTGAGGTTGTAGCCGATTAGCCACTAGACCCAGGCTCGCTCCAGCAGGGTGAGTAACTGCTCACGGTCGGCGTCCTTGCGATTGAACAGCAGGGCACCGTCGTTGACCGCCAGATCGCGGATCTCGGTCAGTAGCGAGCGATCGCTTACCCCAGCCTCGCTCATGGTGCGCGGCAGCTTGACCGCTTGCCACAGGGTGTCGCGCAGGGTGCGAATCGCTGTGATGGTCGCCTCCGCCCGCTGATGGGCCGGGGTGGCAGCAAAGCGCTCTGCCCCCACCAGCGGCAACAGCAGCCGGGCCAACTCGCTATCCACCTCGGGGCGGTTGTAGTCGAGCACGGTCGGCAAAAAGAGGTTCATGCACAGCCCGTGTGGCAGATGGCAGCGGGCTCCGAGACTGTGGCCGAGGGCGTGCACCAGCCCCACCATGGAGTTGGAAAAAGCCATGCCAGCCAGCGTGGAGCCTTCCGCCAGTTGCAGCCGCAGCTGTTTGTTTTGCGGGTCGTGGATGATTTGCGGCAGGGCGCTGGCGATCTTCTCCACTGCCATCAGGGCCAGCGCATCGCTCACCGGGTTCTTGGCGGTACCGATAAAGGCCTCGATGGCGTGGGTCATGGCGTCCATGGCGGTAGCAGCGGTGATATTGAGGGGCAGCCCCTGGGTCAGGCGCGGGTCGAGCACCGCCAGCTGGGGCAGCAGGAAGGGGGAGGTGAAGGGCACCTTGCGCCCGCTCGCCTCATCCTTGATCACTGCAACCAATGTCACTTCTGATCCTGTGCCCGCCGTGGTGGGCACCACCGCCAGCGGCTTGAGGGGACGGGTAAGGCAACCGGCGCCCGAGTAGTCGAGCAGATGATCCCCCCCCATGGAAGTGAGAATATTGACTGCCTTGGCGGTGTCGATGACCGAGCCGCCCCCCAGCGCCACCAGACTGTCGCAGTCGAGCTCGCGATAGCGTTTGGCGATCCGCTCCACCACGGCGGTGGAAGAGTCGGCCGGGATCTCGTCCCAGATGGCGGCGACCGGCAGCTCCCCCTCGGCCAGCACATTGGCCAGCAGGGTGGCAAGGCCGGTGGCATTGACCCCCTTGTCGGTCAGCAGCAGCGGGCGAAGGGCCCCGAGGCTGGCCAGCTCGCTGGCCAGCTGCTCCAGCGCCTGTTCACCGGCCAGCAGTTTGACCGGGCAGAAAAAATCGTAATAGCGGCTCATTTCAAGGCTCCTTGCGCGTTAGCCGGTCACCAGACCCAGATAGATGTTGCAGGCCCGGCCAAGCTTGTTGGTCGGGGCGGGATAGTGGCGCAGCAGCGGTCGCGCGATAAAGGCGGGCAGGATCAGGGACTGCAACTGCTCAAGCCCCCGCACCAGATGCATGGCAACGGTCAGATCTCCCTCCACCAGCAGCCGGTTTTCGCCAAATGCCTGATTGACCCCGAGCCGAAAACTCAGGGCGCGAAAGGCTATATTGGGATGCTTGAAGCGCACCCGTAGCGGATGGATGGTGGCATGAGGGGCGGCCGGCGCGCCGGGATACCAGCGGCCACCCTGCTTGTGCATGTTCATGGCGTAGCCGATGCCGCCCACTTCGAGGCGGATTGCCAACCCGTCCGGCAATGGCGCCAATTCGCGGCGTACCGCCTCATCGGTACGGGCGGCGCGGCAGAGGGTGCGACCTACCACCCAGAGCAGAGTGGTGATCCAGAGGCGGCGGCCAAGGGCTGCCACAGGTTCAAACATCCGTGTTTGCATGGGGATTGGCTCCTGAGATGGCTGACCAGAAGAGGGCGAACGCACTGGCTTGCCAGTAGTCGTCCTCTCCCAGCTCCGGTTGATCGACAAACAGTGATGCGCAGGCGAGGAACTGGCCCTGACACACCTCCAGCAACAGTGGCGCGGGAGCCTGCATCAGCTCGCCGCTGGCCTGCCCCTTTGCCAGCAGGGCAGGCAGAAAGCGCAGGGCATCGTTCAGGATCTGGCTGCGGGCCGGTCTGGCCAGCAGCGGAGAGTGAAAGAAGCCCAGCACGAATTTGAGCTCATTGGGATGCGCGAGCATCCACCCCATCGCCAGCTGCCAGTAGTGGCGGGTCTGGTCGTACAGCGACAGGGTGGGATCTGCTTCATGGATGGCGCTCCCCATCCGGGTTTTCACATCCTGATAGAGGGCGAGGATCAGCGCCTCCTTGCTCGGAAAGTGGTGGAACAGGGTGCCGTTGGCCACCCCGGCCGCCTTGGCGATGCGGGCGGTGGCGGCCCCCTGCAGACCATCTTCGGCGCAGAGGGCGAGGGCGGCATCCAGGATCTGGCGGCGCTTGTCGGTCATGGTTTGTGGCTGCGGGATAGCCTGGTTCATGGTCATCTCCATCAGCGCAGGAAGAAGGCCATCATCAGCTTCTGGATCCAGCTGTGGTAGGGGGGATGGATCAGGGAGCCGGTGGTGAACTTGCCGCGGGTCAGCACGGTTTTTGCCTTGGAGAAGGTGAGGAACCCCTCGTGGCCGTGGTAGTGGCCCATGCCGGAGGCGCCGATGCCGCCAAACGGCACATCGTCGGCCGCCACCTGAAACAGGCTCTCGTTGATCGCCATGCCGCCGGAGTGGGTCTCCCGGGTCACCCGCGCCTGCAGCTCGGGGTCGAAGCTCATCAGATAGAGGGCCAGCGGGCGGGGCCGCTCGGCCACATAGGCGAGTGCCTCCTCCAGGGTGTCGTAGGGGATGAGCGGCAGTAGCGGCCCGAAGATCTCCTGCTGCATCACCTGACACTGACCCGGCACCCCGGTCAGCAGGTGGGGCACCAGCAGGCGACGCTGATCGTCGCGGGCCGGGCTGCCACAGGGGTGGAGCTGGGCACCCGCCTGCTCGGCTTCATCCAGCCAGCTGACGAGACGTTGATACTGGCGGTCGTTGATGATAGCGCCGTAGTCGGCGCTATTGAGCCCCTGCGGGTAGAGCTTGCTGAAGTGGCGGCGATAGGCGGCGATAAAGTTATCCACCTCGCTGCGGGGCAGCAGCACATAGTCGGGGGCGACGCAGATCTGCCCGGCGTTGAGGCTCTTGCCGAAGATCATCCGCTCGACCGCGGTGGCGACCGGCATGTCGGGGGCGATGAGACAGGGGCTCTTGCCACCCAGCTCAAGGGTGAGGGGAGTGAGCTGGGGCGCGGCGGCGGCCATCACCAGCTTGCCCACCATGGTGGAGCCGGTAAAGAGCAGGTGATCGAACGGCAGTGAGCTGAACGCCGCCGCCATCTGGGCATCTCCCTCGATGATGGCGATCTCGTTTTCGTCAAACACGCTGGTGAGCATGGTGCGCAGCACGGCGTTGGTATGAGGGGTGAACTCGGAGAGCTTCAGCATCGCCCGGTTGCCCGCCGCGATGGCGGTGATGAGGGGGCCAAGGCTCAGCATCACCGGAAAGTTCCACGGCACGATAATGCCGACCACCCCGAGCGGCTGGAAGTGCACCTCCACTTTGGCGGGGGCCAGCAGCAGGCCGGTGTGACGGCGGTGGGGCTGCATCCAGCGTTTGAGCCGCTTCTGGGTGTAGTTGATCTGCATGATGCAGGGCAGCACATCGGCGATCAGGCTGTCGTAGTGGCTGCGCTGACCATAATCTGCCGCCAGCGCCTTGCACAGCTGTCCCTTGTGGGCGAGCAACGCCTGTTTGAGTTTGGTCAGCTGCGCCCGGCGCTCGGCCAGGGTAGGCATGGGGTGAGCCAGACTCGCCCGCTTGAGCCGCGCCAGCTGATCCGGCAGGGACATCTTGATGGCAAGGATATCCTCAGGAGTGTGTTGAAGCTGCGCCGCACCCATGTTGTTCTCCGCATGAAAAATGACCGACTGATTAGTCGGTCTAAATCTAGCTGTTTGTTACCGGAATGTAAAGCTGGCAAGCTGTCTGCCGTTCACCATGAGCCGGACGCAAGAGAGAACTGTGTGTCTCCCCACACTTTTGTGGTTTGCTCGTTGGTGACTTATCTAATAAGGGGTAGTTTTTGGCTATTAACCTACACGGAGAGAGCACTATGACCAGGGAACTGAACAGCTTGTTGGCCCGGCTTGAAGATGTGGTTGAGCGGATGCCGGATTGCTTCAACACCTACGAATTCGCCCAGAAGCTGGCACTGCAATATCAGCCGGAATTCTTTGCCGCGGGCCACTCTCTGGCCGAGCACGAGGGCAAGGTACTGCGGGTGCTGCACCAGAAGATCGCCGAAGCGCTGGCGGGCAGCGAGATGGTGATTGAAGGGGCTCTGCTCCCCTGCGTCACCCCCTGGGGGGAGAAGGCGACCTCACCGCGTTGGCACCGCAAGCACTGAGGATCCGGTCAGGCAGATCACTGCCAGATAGCAGATAACGAACAACGATAAAGGGCGCGGCGCTGGCAACAGGGCCGCGTTTTTTATGCTAATTGTCGCCAGCAGCGCCCCCGCTGCCGGGAGCAAAGGCCCGCTCTGTGATCCCATGCCGGGATATGGGGCCGTCAGCCGGGTAGACTCTCCCTTTTGTCGCAGGGTTTGTCACCGTAGGAATTTCTCATGACCCATAAAATCATTCTGGATACCGACCCGGGTATCGACGATGCCATGGCCATCCTGTTTGCCGAGGCCCACCCCGCCATCGAGCTGCTCGCCATCACCACTGTTTTTGGTAACGCCACCATCGACAATGGCACCCGCAATGCCCTCTGGCTCAAGCAGAAGTACGGCATGAAGGCGGATGTGGCCAAAGGTGCTGCCGCCCCGCTGCTGCGCGAGCCGGTTGGCCCCACCACCATAGTCCACGGCCCGAGCGGCTTTGGCGATATGGAGGCGGGGGAGGTGACTATCGCTCCGGATCCTCGCCCCGCTTGGCAATATATTGTCGAGGCGGTGAAAGCCGCGCCGGGGGAGATCACCATAGTCACTATCGGCCCGCTGACCAATCTGGCGCTGGCGCTACAACAGGCGCCCGAGATCGTCTCGCTGGTGAAACAGGTGGTAGTGATGGGCGGCGCCTTTGGCGTCAACGGCCATCGTGGCAACGTGACCCCCTATGCCGAGGCCAATATTCACGATGATCCCGATGCCGCCGACCGGGTCTTTACCGCCGATTGGCCTGTGGTGATCATCGGGCTGGACGTGACCCAGCAGAGCTTCTTCAGCAGCGCCTATCTTGATGAGCTCAAGGACAAGGCGGGAGAGCCGGGCCGTTTCCTGTGGGATGTGAGCCGCTTCTATCTGCGCTTCTACTCCGAGAAACTGGGGCTCTCCGGTTGCCACGTCCACGATCCGTCCGCCATCGCCTATGTGATTGATCCGACCCTATTTACCCTGCGCGAGGGGCCGGTACGGGTTATCACCAGCGGTCCGGCCATCGGCCACACCCTGCAAAAGTTCGATGGCAAGCGCCACTCCCACGATGACTGGGCAGCCTATCGTCCGCAGCAGGTCGGGGTGGCGGTGCGTGATGAGGCGCTGCTCGCTCTCTATCGCGAGACGCTGGTGGGTTGGGGCAAGGATTGCTGAACAAAGGGGCGCTATAGCGCTGAGGCGGGGGCTGTGATCGGCGCCAAACAATCGGGGCGCATGGCCGCTTATACTGCCTGATATCAAGAGCTTGGGAGGGATGAAGATGGCCTGGATTTCCTTGATCGTAGCGATTGCGCTGATCTGGTGGTTGATGAAGCTGGGGCGTGGCGCCCTGTTCGAGATCCGCCTTGCTCCCGGCAAGGTGGTGGTCAAGCAGGGCAAGGTCTCACCCGCTTTTATTGACCATGCCAAACAGATCCTGCGCCACGATACGGTACGCGGTCGCATTGTGGGGCAGCGCGATGGCGATGGTGTGAAGTTGATCTTCTCCCGCTCTATCCCCGAGCCGGTGGCACAGCGGTTTCGCAATATCTTCCCCTATGGCGATTACCGCCAGCCAACGGCGCCACTGCCGGGGCCAAAATCCCGCAAGGGATAAGCACCGGAACGTGGTTAATCAATAGCAAACGGGCCTCCAGTGGAGGCCCGTTTTTTATGGCACTGGGCCAAGAGAGGGCTGACAGCCCTTACTCCTTGCCGTGCAGCTCGCGCTGGGCCTTGACCGCCGCTGCCTTGACGGCGGTGCCTTGATTGCCCCAGGAAGCGCGCAGGGTGTTGACCAGCTCGGCCACCTGTTCGTCGTTGAGAGCCCAGCCATAACCCGGCATATGGTAGCCGATATGCCCCTGCGTAATGGGCGTCTCGGCACCGTGTAGCAGCACGTTGATCAGGCTCGACGGATCGCTCGCCAGCACGGTGCGGTTGTTCACCAGCGAGGGAATGACGTGGTCATTGCCCTGGCCGTTGACCCCGTGACAGGTGGAGCAGTACATGGCGTAGTCCGCCTTGCCGCTGGCACTGGCATAGGCACGGGCCCCTTTCTCCGCGACCGGCTCATCTTTCAGATCGGTGAGATAGGTGGCGATGCTGGCCAGATCGGCGTCGCTGAAATACTGGCTGCTGTGAGTGATCACTTCCCCCATGGGGCCAGCGACCGCTTCATGTTGGCTGCGGCCGGTTTTCAGCAGATCGATCAGCGCCTGCTTGCTGTAACGGCTGCCGCGAATGTCGGGGGCATACCAGCCATCCAGCGCCGCCCCGCTTAGGTAGACAGGGTCCGCCTCAGTCAGCGCTTTCTCCTGCATGCCAAGCCCGCGCGGAGTGTGGCAACTGCCGCAGTGACCGGCACCCTGCACCAGATAGGCGCCACGGTTCCACTCTTCGCTCTTGCCTGCGACCGGGGTGAAGCGGCTGTCGTCGTGGTAGATCCAGTTCCATCCCATCAGCGGCCAGCGCATGTTGAGCGGCCAGGGGATGTCGCTCTCTTTGTTGGCGATGGCCAGCGGTTGCACCTCCTTCATCAGGTAGTTATAGAGATCTTCGAGATCCTTATCGCTCATCTTGGCGTAGGCGGTGTAGGGCATGGCCGGATAGAGGTGATGGCCGTCGCGGGCCACCCCTTCACGCATCACCTTGATGAACTCCGGCAGGCTGTAGTTGCCGATACCGTGGGTCTTGTCGGGGGTGATGTTGGTGGCAAATACGGTGCCGATAGGGGTCGGGAATCCTTTGCCGCCTGCCAGCGGCTTGCTGGTCTCGCTGGTGTGACAGGCGGCGCAATCGCCGAGCTTGGCCACGTATTCCCCCGCCGACATGGCGGGGGCTGCGTTGGCGGCAAGGGCGGGCAGAGCCAGCAGCAGGGCGCTGGCGGTCAGTGACAGGGCGCGGCTCATTGGGCACCTCCCTTGCTCATGGCTACCAGCTCGTTGACGGCGCGCCACGCTTCGTCGATGGCGGCGTGGGCGTAGGGGCTCCAGCCTGCATCCGAGTTGGCGATGGTGATGTTGCCGATCGGCTGGCGACCCAGTTCAATCCATTTTTCGCACTGCGCTTCGTCATCAAACAGGGTGTTGGTGACATAGGAGTAACCGTGAGACCAGCGGTTGACCGTGATGGCGAGGATATCCTGCTCATGGTTGAAACCGGCGCTGCCGAGCATTCCCTGCAGTTGCTCGCGGATCATCTGCTCGTGCTGCTCGAATGGCATGCCGAGGATCATGGCGCGCCCCTTGCGGGACTGCTCGCGTGCCGACAGGCCGCTGCCCGGCAGGGTCGGTACATAGACCATGTGCAGGCACATGGGCTGATCCGGGTTTTTGGGATGCTCATAACCACCGAGGTTGACCGGATAGTCGAGTTTGACCCGACTGTAGGGGGCTGCGGGGGAGTAGACCTCGTGCACCCCCAGCTTGACGAATGCTTGCCAGTTCTTGATCACCACCTTGGTGTAGACCAGCGGCGCCTTGACGTTCTGGCGCAGAGCCTCCTTCTGGGGCTCCGGCATCTCGGGCACCATATAGGGGATCATCATGTTGTAGCCCGCCATGATCGACTGCTTGGCCCGTACCCGATGCAGCTTGCCCTCTTTGATGTAGGTGACATCCACCGCCAGCTTGCCATCGGCGAGGCGCACGTTTTTAGCCTGTAGCGCCGTGCTGCCAAGACGCAACCGTACCTTGTGCTCGGGCAGGTCGAGTTTGCTGTAGTCAAACTTGGCCAGTACCACATCCTGCATGGTGTGACCCGGCGCCACCTGCGGAATGAGCTTGCGTACCATCAGGCGGGTGAGACCGGCGTTGCCATCGGGGAAGTGGAAGATGTAGGGATCGTCCAGCTCCGCCTGCTCCTCGGCATCAAGCGGCGTCAGATTGAGGCCGTCGAAACCCGGCAAGGCGCACAGACGCGCATCGGCGCAGGCGGTGGCGTCGATGCCGACCGCCTGGAAATCGTTGGTGCGCTGCTGGAAGTAGGTGATTGCCCGCTCGCTGAGACCCACTTTATCGCGCAGGAAGGTGGTGTAGCTGTTGCGAGTCACCCACTCGTCCTGCTGCTCGCGGGTCATGCCGCTCAGGTAGTCGATCTTCGATTCGTGCAGGGCCAACAGGGCGGCCTTGTCGGCATCATCGAGGGGGAAGTCACCGATAAATTCTGCCAGCGGCCGGCCGTTCAGGCGATCGCGCGGGATATCGTCCGCCACGTTGTGGCCCGGATCCCCGTTCACTATCTTGTTGACGCCAAAGTGCTTCTCGTCGAAATAGACGCCGCGGCTGAGCCCCAGATCCGGATAGAAGGTCTGCTGGAAACCGGCGGCCAGCTCGTCGATGTTGACCTCCAGCGCCTTGAGCAGCCCCAGCGCCACCGGGCTGTAGACCGAACGCGGTGATTGCAGGGACTCACTGCCGCCGTAACCCAGACGCAGGCCATCGGGGGTGGTGAACTCGTTGCGCTTGGCGTGGCCGCCAAAGTCGTCGTGGTTGTCGAGTAGCAGGATCTTTTTATCCGCGCCGAGCAGTTGCTGGTAGAAGCAGGCGGCGGCCAAGCCGCTGATCCCGGCGCCGACGATCACCAGATCGTACTCCCCCTCGAGGGGAATATTGGCAAAGTCATACTGCTTGCCGTCACGGGCGATGCTGTGGGCCGGTTCGAAAGAGCCCGGGTGGTTGCCGCGCAGGCCGGTGAGGGCGGGCGGGTAGGCCAGGGTTTTATCCGCCAGAGTGCTGCCGCCTTCGGCAGCCTTGAGCAGATTGATGGGAGCGACGCCTGCCGCAATGGTGATGGCAACGCCGTTGAGAAAATCTCTGCGTGTAATACTCATGGCTATCCCTGTGTTAGGAGAAGTAATGAATAAGTGGATTCATTATGGGAGGGAGACACAGATCCTGTTCAGGATTGGGCGCCGAATCTACCGCTATCCTCACGCTGAGTCCATACGATTGCTAATGGATTATTAAGCACCATTTTCCTGCTTGTGACGAGAGTGATGCGCTGATGGGGGTGATTTGCCCTGTTGCAGGGCAAATTATCTCTCGGCTCGGTCGGTCAATGATTGCCGCAGCTGATTAGTTTGGGAGGCGTTCGGGCATCATTGTCGACTCGGGGGGGATGATCGCGCTAAGCTCTTAACTACTTGTTTTATCGACTCTCTTTTTTATTCATAGGCATAAAGGCCACTCAGGAGGCGCAATGAACTGGTATATCTCGGTCCTCAAGCAATATGCGGTATTCAGCGGACGGGCCCGTCGCACCGAATACTGGATGTTCGTGCTGTGCAACGTCATCGTCATGCTGCTGCTCGGCATGGTGGACAAGCTGATCGGCGGCGACAATGAGCTGATCAGCTCCATCTATTCGCTGGCTGTGCTGCTGCCCTCGCTGGCGGTAGCGGCTCGTCGTCTGCACGATACCGACCGCAGCGCTTGGTGGCTGCTGCTCGGGCTTATCCCCATTATCGGCACCCTGGTGCTTATCTACTTTATGGTTTGCAACGGTCAGCAGGGGCCAAACCGCTTCGGTGATGATCCCAAAGCGGCCCCCTCGCAGGGCTTTATCGTCAGCTAACGGGCGCGGCTTGGCCAATCATCGGCCAATAAAAAGAGAGGGAGGCATCACGCCTCCCTCTCTTTTTCGTGTTGATGGTCGATCAACGCTCGATCAGCGGGGCAGATCGGTAGCTCCACATGCCGTAGGTGCGCAGGGCGTCGCGGTAGATGCCGAGCAGCTCGCTCTCGCTCGGGGTGGCCAGCTCCTCGAGGGGCTTGTCAGGGTAGCTGACGCTCGCCACCTTGAGGTTGGCCGGGCCAATCTGGTCGCAGGCGATTTCCAGCACAGTCTGGCCGCGGCGTACATGGCTGGCGGAGCTTACCAGCACCGCATAGTCAATCTGGTGGCGGGCGAGGGCATAGGCGCTGTAGAGGGCGTTATCCACCGTGCTGGTGGCGTAGTTCTCTTCAATCAGGCGGCTGCGGTCGATGCCATGGTTGGCCAGCCAGTCGGCCATCAGCTTGCCCTCGGTCTGGCGGTTCTGGGGCACGCCGCCGGTCAGGATGAGCAGCGCTTCCGGGTCGGCTTTGGCCAGATCAAGGGTGGTTTGCAGACGGCCCAGCAGGATCTTGTCCATGCTGCCGTCGGGATTGAGGGCGTAGCCCAGGGTGACGATGGCGCGTTTGCCCTCCCTGCTGGCCTTGACCTGATCCTCGGTCAGTTCGGTCTGCAGCGGGGCGGCGGTGATCCGCTGCACCCGGGCGATGATCTCCTCCAGATCGGCGGCGCGGCCGCCGTTGCGATCCGCCACTTTCGCCAGATAGCTGCGGGAAGCCTCCTTGTTACCCTTCACCAGCTGCCAGATGGCGAGATAGCTGTTGATGTCGAGATCATCGGGGGCGACGGCCTGCGCCTGCTCCAGCAAGGTGATGGCGCGGCTCAGGTTGCCGTTGTAGATCTGGGCGTTGGCCGCCGAGATGAGCAGGTCGGTGCGGTAGGGTTCCAGCTGGTAGGCGGCCAACAGCCGCTCGGTCACCAGCTCCATATTGCTCGGCATCTTGGCGGTAAAACCGGCGTGGGAGATCTTGGCTGGCGACTTGTAGATCTGCAGCGCTTCGCCGAGCAACATGTCCACCGCCTGGCGTTTGTTGACCTGGGTATTGAGGTCGTGCTCCATTTGCATCGAGCTCTCGGCCGCTTGCAGGGCGAGGGGCGAGAGCGCCAGCAGGCCGCCGAGGGTGAGGGCAAGAAGGGTCTGTTTCATCAAAAGGTCCTCTGTCGGGCTGAATCGCGCCGTGGCGCAGCGGCTTGTGGGCCGATGGGATAAGGCAAATGTGCGTCAATTCAGTCTGTTAGTGCCAAAGAGAGGCAATATACCAGTTAACGGTACGGCAAACTGTGAGTCGGGGCGGGTCGTCGGGCGATGCCACACTAGTGGCCGCAAAAATGGCCGCAACGGGTCAGCTGCCATCTGAAAAGGGCAGGGGGAGCGTAACTCCCCCTGCTGGGAGGGGCGCTGGCCCCTCCCTCTATCGCGATTCAAGACAGATGGGGTGTCAATCTATCTGCGGATGAGTATTCGCGGTCAGTTCCACATCGGGGAGATGCGGGCTTCCAGGGTCTCTTGCTGCTCTTCAGGCATATCGCTGAAGAAGTTGAGCTGGGTTTGCTCTTCCACCTCGCGTACCGAGACCCGGTAGTCGGCGATCTGGCTGATGGGCACCTCTTCCTGCGGCATGATAAAGGCGATGGCCTGCAGTCTGGCCGGGTCCATCACGATCTTGTAATAGGCGCTCGGGATCGCCACACCCTGACCGATGGACTCTTCAGAGCCGGTAAAGATGGGGCCGGTGATCACCTGCACATCCTTGCGGGAGACCGCCCACTTGTTCACCTTGTCCTCCAGCACGCGCCACGCCTTCTGGTTGAGCACCCCGATCTGCGGCGTCATGTTGCTCAGCAGGAAGCTCTCTTTCATAGTGTTCTTGTTCGATTTCATGTCCCCCGCCGGGGCCTGATGACCACGGTCGTAGCCCGAGCCCTTGTAGTCGGAGAGGGTGGCGCGGTAGGCGACCGGGATCTCCCTGTCCTCGGCGAAGGCATCCTTGCGCGGCACTGTGCCCTGTGCGCTCTGGGCTGTCATCCGGTAGGAGACCCAGTCCGCCACCTTGTAGTCGTAGTTGTAGCCGACCGCATACCCTTCACGGCAGAGCTTCTGATCCGATTCGGAGGGCAGGCCGAAGCGCACGTGCTCACCGCACTCCCAATGGGCGGCCAGCAAGGGGGTGGCAGTGAGGGTGAGGGTAACAGCCAGAACCAATTTATTGATTTTTATCATTTTTGTGATGCTCCAGTTTAGTAGGCGGAGCCATTTGACATGAGATCTGACCAGCGCTTCAATTGCTGTTTTTTTACACGTCACCGTTCTGTGACGGCTCGCCAAGATCCGTGATGTGACAGGTTAATATGTTTTAAATCAGTGGCTTGGTCGGTGGGATGATGTGCGGTTGCTCGGCAGACAACGAAAAGGGGCCCGCGATGGGCCCCTTGTGATGAGCTGTCTGACTGCTATCAGGCGGCGTTTGCCTTGTTGCCCAGCGTGCGGGCCAGCAGTGCTTCCGGATTGTGAATCGCCTCCTTGGTCTTCACATCGATGACTTCGATATCGGTGAAGCGCTCGCGGTTCTTGATAGCCACGTCGTGGGCGAAGATGACGCAGCGGGCGTTGGCGACATCCTTGGCGGTAATGCGGTTGATGATGCCGTTGGCGCCCTGGGTCTCGACCTTGATCTTGATCCCCTGCTTGGCGGCGGCCTTCTGCAGGCTCTTGGCGGCCAGGAAGGTGTGGGCAACGCCAGAGGGGCAGGCAGTGATGGCCAGTACGTCCGCTTCTCCTTCCGCTTCAATGACTTCGAAGCTGGTTTGGGTGGCGGTCACGTCATCTTCTTCGCTCACCGGCTTCTTCAGCAGGTTGACGATGATGGCGGTGGTCAGGGCGCCGAGGATGGTACCCAGGATGTAGCCCATCTTGCCTTCAACAACCGGCAGGACAATCCAGCCACCCCAGGGGGCGTGGTTGATACTGTGCATCATAAAGCCGGTGATGTTGCCGACGATACCGCCTGCCACGATGGCCGGGATAACGCGCATGGGGTCAGCAGCGGCAAACGGGATGGCACCTTCACTGATACCGATCATGCCCATGATGGCGGCCGCTTTACCGGATTCACGCTCCTCTTTCTTGTAACGCTTCGGAGACATAAAGGTCGCCAGTGCCATACCCAGTGGCGGTACACAGATGGCGATACCGACACCACCCATCAGCCAAGGCTGGGTGTTGACCTGAGTCTGGGCAAACAGGGTCGCAACCTTGTTGACCGGGCCGCCCATATCGAAGGCGGTCATACCACCCAGAATGGCACCCAGCATCACTTTACCTGAGCCCGCCATGCTGGAGAGCCAGTGGTTCATCCCTTCCATCATGGCGGCGATCGGGGCACCGATCCCCCACATCACGATGCCACACACCAGGAAGGAACCGATCAGCGGATAGATGAAGATAGAACCAAGGGAGGTCATTGAGTCAGGCAGCTTGATCCGTTTGAGCTGATTGACCACGAAACCTGCGATAAAGCCCACCAGAATGGCGCCGAGGAAACCGGTTTGATAGTGCTGAACGGCAATCCAGGAGCCGATCATGCCCGGAGCCAGGCCCGGCTTGTCAGCCAGCGAGTAGGCGATGTAGCCACCCAGTACGGCAGTAAACAGAGTCAGACCGGCGATACCCATGGTGGCCATGTCTTTAAGGAAGCCCGCTTCCGGTACGGCGCCCTTGCCGCTCATCATCACCGACAGGGAGAGCAGCACACCGCCCGCCACGATGAAGGGGATCATGTGGGAAGTACCAAACAGCAGGTGCTGCTTCATGGTGTTGAGGCGATCCTTGAAGGTGCGCTCTTCGGGGGCCGCCGGGGCAGTGGCTGCCGGTTTGGCGGCTGGCGCCGGTTTTTCCATTTTCGGGCCTTGCTTGAGCAGGGTCATGGCTTGCTCGACGGTAGTGGCCGCTTTCATCTGCTCGATAAAACCCGGTTCCAGCAGACGGGTGGAGAGCTCGGCCAGCACTTCGATGTGGTGGTTGGCGCCGCCATCCGGGGAGGCGATCATGAAGATCAGCTGGGTCGGCTTGCCATCTTCGGCGCCGTACTCGATACCCTGACGGCTGACACCGATGGCAATGGCCGGACGACTGACCGCCTTGCTCTTGGCATGGGGCAGGGCGACACCCTGCTCGAAGCCGGTGCAGTCCAGCTGCTCGCGGGCCCAGATATCCTTGACGAATTGCTGTTGATCAGACACGGCGCCATCGCGCGCCAGCATCTGTGCCATCTCGTCGAACAGAGCCTCCTTGCTGGTGGCCTTCAACTCCAGGCAGATGAGTCTGCCGTTGGTCATGGTGGGTAACATATTACTCTCCTGGCTCCGTTGCCGAGCCGCATGATGGGGGGAACAATTGACCTGGATATTGTTCTCCCGTTGGCGCGGTGCCGAAATCGGACAAATGTGTCGTTTACTGGATTTTTGTGCTGTGCAAGTCGCCATGTGACCCAGCTCGCATATCATCATGAAAGCCAATTCATACCGATTCTTTTATTTTTTTAAATAAAAACAATTAATTGTGAGTGCGTCTTGCTACTTGTATGAGAGCAACGAAAAGGTTTCGTCTTCGGAGGTATGGAGATTTGTGTGCTGTTTTGAGGGCGGAAAATGTGAAGGTGCTGGCAAAACGCGTTGAGATAACAATCAGAAAGAGAGAGGGCAGCTCTTGATGTGAGTCAATCCATCCACTGCTCACTTGTTATGTGCAGCATTGGTGTCTTCGGGTTTTGTATGGTTCCTTATTTGACAAAGCCCGCCACTATTATGAATGGCGGGCTGTTTAGTGCTTCAGCCTTATTGAGCTGATTAATGAGGGGAGGAGAATCGGGCGTTATGTCCGAAACTTGCGTACAACCTCCTGCAGTTGTGTTGCCAACAGGTTGAGGTCGTTGCAAGCCTGAGCCATTTGTTTGGCGCCGGTCGCCACTTCTTCCGAGGCATTGCTGATGTTGACTACATTGCGATTGAGCTCCTCGCTTACCGCCCCCTGCTCTTCAGTTGCGGTGGCAATCTGAATATTCATGTGGGAGATACTGTTAACCGAGCTACTTATTTCAGCAATAGAGGCTCCCGCTTCGCGAGCAGTATGGACCGTCTCGGACATCATATCCTGACTCTGTTGCATGGTGACGCCCGCTTCGTTAGCACGCTGCTGCAGTTCGGAGATGATGTGGTTGATCTGGGAAGTGGAGTCTTGGGTTCGTTTGGCCAGAGTGCGGACTTCATCTGCAACCACGGCGAAACCACGACCTTGTTCACCGGCTCGGGCTGCCTCGATTGCCGCATTCAGTGCCAGCAGGTTGGTTTGCTCGGCAATCCCCTGAATGACTTCAAGCACCATGCCGATATTTCGGCTGTCATCACCCAGCTGGCGGATCACCAGAGCAGTCTCTTCGATGGCTGTAGCCACCTTTTCAATCCTGCCGATTGAGTCATTGACGGTTTCATTGCCTTGTGCGGCTGTGTCGCTGGCTGACGTTGCTGCGCTGGCGGCGTCGTTGGTGTTGCGGGCCACCTCCTGTACCGTGGCTTGCATCTCGTTCATGGCTGTGGCCAGCTGATTGAGCTCATGTTGCTGGGCGCCCATGTTGTTGGCTGATTGCTGTGCCACCGCGCTGATCTCTTCGGCGGCCGCACCCAACTGCACTACCGAGCCGGAAACCTCGTTGACCAGCATGCGCAGATTGGATTGCATCTCGTTGAACCCTTGAGCCAGCTTACCCAGTTCGTCATGGGAGAATTGCTTCATGTCGAGTTGGCTGGTGAGGTTGCCTGCCGCCACCTGGCGTGTCTGCTCCAGCAGGGTCATCACAGGATTTCTGATCTGCCGGATCAGCAGCCAGGCCACAATAACGACGAACAGCAAGGTTAGCGCACCGACTGTAGTGCTCAGCAGTTTTGCCCGTTCATAGGAGGCCTCACTCTGCTTGGTCAGCAGGTTGGCGACCCGATCGTTCTCCTTGCGAAGCTCCAGACCATCCTGTCCTGCCTGCTCGAGGGCTGCGCGAGATTCGTTTTTGATCAGCGACTGCACCTTGGCAATATCTCCCTGCCGTATGGCTGTTTCCAAGTCACCATGGGCTGAAAAATATTTGGCTGCTGCAGTTTTCAGCTCTGCAAACATGTTGCGATCTCGCTCCGACACAAAAGGCATTGATCCATACCGTTGCTCGGCGGCCATATACTGACTCTTTGCCGCTTCGAAAGACTGTGTGCTGCTGTTGAGGGAGTCGGGATCCTTGCTCAGTGCATCTATCACCATGTTCAGTTCGGCACGACGAGCGTCCAGCAAGGACACATGCATCTGGCTGGATGCCCGGATGGAGGGAACGATATTGTCGCTGACCTCACTGGCGTCACGGTAAATATTGGAGAGTTGTAAAGTGGCAAACCAGGCAAAACCCAGCATCAACAAAGCGAGAGTGGTAAACGCCATGGTCAGCTTTTGCCCAATTGTCATTTTTGTCAGCATATATCCTCTTTTATCTATTTTTGTCAGCGGATCTTTGTGTGAAATTTATATCGGCGAATGGATGTGATACCTTAAAAATAAATCAAATAAAAGAGATCTTAATCACAGAGGGTATTTAAGGTCTATTTCTTTACTGCAATGAGGTTTGGCTGGCATATCAAAAAATAAATATCAAATCTCTCATTACCCTGCTTTTAAATTGATTAAATTATCATTTCATGCGGCCTGGCTTTTTTACGGATTACGTCAACTGAAGGTGTGGCGTAAAAGAAAAGGCGCTATATATCATAGCCTTATTGTTTTTATTAAGTTGTTATTTTCGACAAAGAACGAATGATCTGCTTGGAATTAAATTATAGAACGACTAGAAAATAGGGCCGCATCTCGAAAATTCAAAAGAGATTCCTTTCGTTTGCATTATCAATGGTTCTGTATGACTACGTTTGCTAAATGTTTCCAGACCGAATGATGATGGCTGGGGAAAGGTTTAATGGCGATGCATCTATGTGCTGTTTTAGTTTTCATCAGGGGGTGAAAATAGTAGAGGATAGAGTTGTTATTTTTATTTCCTCCATTTTAGCCGGATACTCAGAGTGTCGCCGTTGCTTGTGCAGGCTGGAAATTTCTTCGTTCCAGCAGACCAAGCCATCTGCATCAGGGGAGCGCCAAGCTTGGGCGACAAACCTGTGGCGCTGGTTGTGGGCAGGATGCATTCAGGGATGGACTTCAGAGCGAGATGCCTGAAGGAAGGTAGGCATAAGAGAGCAGTAGAGATACAGACGGACTTGACGGGTAGGTCATATTGCTCTGTTGGGAGGGGGAGGCATATTCCCCCTCCAACAAGAGTCGGCTCTTATGCTGATTAGCAGCGGTTGCCGGCGCGGGCGACCCGCCCTTCGGCCAGCAGTTGATAACTGCCAGTCGCTGCAGGAATAAAGGCTGATTGCCCCTTTTCCAGACGCAGTGACTGTTCGCCCTGCTTGAGGGTCACTGTGTCATCGATGGCAAACAGGATCTCGGCGCTGGCAGTGGTGAGCTGATGCTCGCCAGCCGGGTAGACGCTGAAGGTGAAGTCAGGTACCGGTACCTCGAAGTGCTGCACCGATCCTTCAACATGGGGAGCAAGCAGGATCTGGTCATCCGGCTTGGCCAGGCAGCGGGTGCAGTCCAGCAGTTCTGCCACATCGATGTATTTGGGGGTGAGGCCGGCGCGCAGCACGTTGTCGGAGTTGGCCATGATCTCGAGACCCGTGCCGCGCACATAGGCGTGCGGGGTACAGGCATCGAGGAACATCGCCTGACCGGGTTTGAGGGTCACCACGTTCAGCAGCAGCGGCGAGAAGAGTCCGACGTCGCCCGGATACTGGGCCGCCAGACTGGTGATAAGGGAAAAGGTCTCCTCATCCTGATGGGCGGCGGCATAGGCCAGCAGCCCCGCCAGCGCCTCCTCCTTGCGCGCCCCTTCCAGTACCAGCAGCTGGTGGAAGAAGTGCTGCAGGCCCGCTTCATTCTGGCTGGCGGCAAGGGCTGCGGTCAGATCGGCGATGGCCGTCAGATTGACCCGCTCGAACAGTGCCAGAATGGCGGGGATGGCGCGAAAGCCGTTCATCGCCTGATAGGGGGTGAGGGCAAAGACCAGCTCCGGCTTATGGTTCGGGTCCTTGTAGTTGCGATTGCTCGCCTTGATATCGATGCCTGCGGCCTCCTCTTTGGCAAAGCCCGCTTCGGCCTGAGCCTTGCTCGGGTGCACCTGAATGGAGAGAGCCTTCTCGGCACACAACACCTTGAACAGGAACGGCAGGCTGCCAAAACGGGCGAAGGTGGCCTCACCCAGCGCGGCGGCCGGGGCCCGGTCGATCACCGTAGAAAGCTTTTGCACACTGCCCGCCAGCGTTACCTCGGAGCAGCCGTTGGGATGGGCGCCCATCCAGAGCTCGGCCTGGGGTTTGCCTTGCGGGTTGGGAATGCCAAACAGGGTGGTGAGGGAGTCATGACTGCCCCAGTCATAGCCTTGAATCGGGTTTTGC
Source organism: Aeromonas sp. R9-2 (assembly GCF_040908025.1). Classification (NCBI taxonomy): domain Bacteria; kingdom Pseudomonadati; phylum Pseudomonadota; class Gammaproteobacteria; order Aeromonadales; family Aeromonadaceae; genus Aeromonas; species Aeromonas sp. R9-2. The sequence goes on along the minus strand of NZ_JBFOCX010000025.1, from coordinate 243,725 downwards.
ATCAACAGAAAGGAGGGCAGATCGCTACTGCTCATAAGGGACGCCTCGTCTAGTTTGAAGAAAATCGGGTGCAGAAAAGGGTGGCATTACTGCTGTGGACCGGACTATAACATGGGCGGTCGTGCGCGCCGCAACCGCTTGCCTCTCTCTTGATCAGGATCACCATGTCTCTCATCTTCAGCCAACTGCTCGACGGAGCCCTGAGCGAACAGGTTCCATTTGACCAAATCTGGTTTGCCAGTGAACAGGGGGTGCCACCCAGTTTCAGCTATCAGGTCAACTTTCCCCGCCTCGAGCTGGTCTTTAGCGGCGAGTATCTCAACCAAATTGGGGACAGGGAGGAGGGGGTCAGAGAGATCAGTGTATTGCCGGGACAGGCGCTCTATATCCCTCCCAACGGCTGGAACAAGCCGCTCTGGACCACCGACTGCTCGGTGCTGAGCCTGCTGTTTGGCAAACGCCAGCTGGGGTTCAGTCTGGTGAGCAAGCGCCGTGAAGATCCGGACTTTTTCGATGTGCAAAAGCACAGCATCATGGCGCGGGCGGGCCATGTGATCGAACACATTTTGGCGGCGCTGAACGTACTGACCGAGGATCCTGGTCGCTCCCCCACCGATGATCACCTGCTGCAGGCCCTGCTGGCGAGTGCCCGTCAGCTGTTGCTGGAGTCCGCCACGGATCGGCCACGGGGGGCAGAGCTCTTTCACGGGATCTGCATCTATATCCAGGAGAACTTTCACCGTCCCATCACCCGTGACTCCATTGCCCACCGCTTCAACGTTTCAGCCAGCCATCTCTCCCACCTGTTTCGCGAGCAGGGTCATATGCGCCTTGCCGATTACATCAGCTGGGTGCGGATCGATCGGGCCAAATTCATGCTGAAAAAGTACCGCTTTCGTCTTGAGGAGGTTGCCAGTCGCTGCGGTTACAGTGACGTGAACTACTTCTGCCGGGTGTTCAAACAGAAGACCGGCTTGACCCCTTCCCAGTATCGTTCCCTGAGTCAGCCGCAGGCGGTGGCCAGCGAGCTGGAGGGATAACGGGGCTGGGTCGGGAAGGCGTGGTGACGGTGCACTGGCGGGTGGCTACCTCTTTGGTCTGACATGCTTTCTTGTCGTTTTATTATGAAAATGAATGGGCTAAGATGGCCGCGCGCAACAAACAAGTTGATAACAAACGGAAGTTAGGAGATGCCGATGGAAAGCAAAGTAGTTATCCCGACCCAGGGCCAGAAAATCACAGTCGACGCCAGCGGCAAGCTGCAGGTTCCCAACCATCCGATCATTCCGTTTATCGAAGGGGATGGCATCGGTGTTGACGTAACCCCGGCCATGTTGAATGTGGTGAATGCTGCGGTCGAGAAAGCCTACAAGGGCGAGCGCAAGATCGCCTGGATGGAGATCTATACCGGCGAGAAATCGACTCATGTCTATGGCGAAGGTGCCTGGCTGCCGGCCGAAACCCTGGATTTCATTCGTGAATATTGCGTGGCCATCAAGGGCCCGCTGACCACGCCGGTCGGTGGCGGTATTCGCTCCCTCAACGTAGCCCTGCGTCAGGAGCTGGATCTCTACATCTGCCTGCGTCCGGTGCGTTACTACGACGGCACCCCGAGCCCGGTGAAACGTCCTGATCTGACCGACATGGTGATCTTCCGCGAAAACGCCGAAGACATCTACGCCGGTATCGAGTGGAAGGCCGACAGCGCCGAAGCAAACAAGGTGATCGCCTTCCTGCAAAACGAGATGGGCGTGAAGAAAATTCGCTTCCCGGAGTCCTGCGGTATCGGCATCAAGCCGATGTCCAAGGCTGGTACCGAGCGTCTGGTGCGTGCCGCCATCGAGTATGCCATCGACAACGATCGCGACTCCGTGACTCTGGTGCACAAGGGCAACATCATGAAGTTCACCGAAGGTGCCTTCAAGGATTGGGGTTATGCTCTGGCCCAGAACGAGTACGGTGCCCAGCTGATTGACGGCGGCCCCTGGTGCTCCTTCAAGAACCCGAAAACCGGCAAGACCATCGTCATCAAGGATGTCATCGCCGATGCCTTCCTGCAGCAGATCCTGCTGCGTCCGGCCGAGTATGACGTCATCGCCTGTATGAACCTCAACGGCGACTATATCTCCGATGCGCTGGCTGCTCAGGTGGGCGGTATCGGTATCGCACCGGGTGCCAACATTGGTGACGGCGTAGCTCTGTTCGAGGCAACTCACGGTACTGCACCGAAATATGCCGGTCAGGACAAGGTCAACCCGGGCTCCCTCATCCTCTCCGCCGAGATGATGCTGCGCCACATGGGCTGGGTCGAAGCGGCCGATCTCATCATCAAGGGAATGGAAGCGGCAATCCGCAACAAGACCGTCACCTATGACTTCGAGCGTCTGATGGAAGGGGCCACCCTGCGCTCCTGCTCCCAGTTTGCTCAGGACATGATCGACCAGATGTAATCTGCTGCTTGCCAGAAACGCAAAACCGGCGCCATGTGCGCCGGTTTTTTTATCGCGAAAGAGTGAAGGGGCTTATTGCGCCTGCTCTACGTGTTGCTGATAGCGTTGCTGCCATTTGCTGGTTTCTGCTTCATCACCCTGGGCCTTCCAGAAGGCGCAGATGGTGTTGGCAAGTTCCGAAGCCATCGCGTGATCTCCGTCACGTCGACTCATCAGATAATCTCCCAGCCAGCTTTGATATTGTTTCATTACCCGATCTCCTTATCTCATGTGCCCTTGAGGGTGCCCACCTTGACGGGAGCCTGTCGGCTCATCCTGGGGGGAACATCATCAGGCATGATGGTGCAAAGTCACGACCCGGGCAGAGAGCCCAATGGGCAATCTGGCGGCGAACGTGACGCGAGATGTCAAAAAATGAGCGCCATTTTAGCACAAACTGACCAACTTGGGGAAATTGTCGCCATGGATTGCGACAGAACTGCCCCATCCCCTTGTTCCCAAAACAGAAAACCCGCCGTGATGGCGGGTTGATTTGCAGATAAATGTGGCAAAACAGCCTAGATCTTGGCGCTGGCCAGGTACTTTGCCATCTCTTCGGCAGGCACCATGCCACCGCCGGTGGCCCACACCAGATGGGTGGCCTGTGCCATGGTTGCGGCATCGAAACCGCGCCCGGTGAGCCACTCGGGATTGGCTGCCACCCGCCACGGGCCAGCCATACCCGCCAGGGCGGACGGTTCGAGTTCAATCTGTTCATCGCGAGCCAGCAGCCCCAGCAGGTCATACATCTCCTGATCGCTCAGGGTGTAGAAGCCCGCCAGCAGCCGCTCCATGGCGCGGCCGACGAAGCCGGAGGCGCGACCTACCGCGAGGCCGTCGGCTGCGGTGAGGTTGTCGATACCCAGATCCTGCACCGCAATGGCATCGTGCAATCCGGTGTGGACCCCCAGCAACATGCAGGGGGAGTGAGTGGGCTCGGCGAAGAAGCAGTGGACGTTATCCCCGAACGCGAGCTTGAGACCAAAGGCCACGCCGCCCGGGCCGCCACCCACGCCGCAAGGGAGGTAGACAAACAGCGGGTGGTCGGCATCCACCTTTATACCCATCTGGTCGAACTGCGTTTTCACCCGCTCGCCCGCCACCGAGTAGCCGAGGAACAGGGTGCGGGAGTTCTCGTCGTCGATAAAGAAGCAGTTGGGAGCGCGCTCGGCCTCTTTGCGCCCCTGTTCCACCGCCACCCCGTAATCTTCGGCATATTCGACCACGATGACGCCGTGTTCGCGCAGCTTGCGCTTCTTCCACTCCCGCGCATCGGCTGACATGTGGACGGTGACGGTAAAGCCGAGCTTGGCGCTCATGATGCCGATAGACATGCCGAGGTTGCCGGTGGAGCCCACTGCGATGCTGTACTGGCTGAAGAACTGGCGAAACTCGTCGCTGAACAGTTTGCGGTAGTCATCCTCTTCCCGCAGCAGACCAGCCTTGATCGCCAACTGTTCGGCGTGAGTCAGCACCTCGTAGATACCGCCACGGGCCTTGATGGAGCCTGAGATGGGCAGGTGGCTGTCTTTTTTCAGCAGTAGTCGACCGGTGACCTCAACCCCGTAGCGCCGGTTGAGCGTAGCCTGCATCGCCGGAATAGCGGCGATCTCGGACTCCAGAATGCCGTTGCTGGCGCGGGTCTCGGGGAAGGCTTCGCACATGTAGGGGGCGAAGCGGGCCAGCCGAGCGGAAGCGTCCGCCACATTGTGGTTATCGAGCCCCACATAGGGCAGACCGGCAGCCAGAGTGGTGGTGTTTGGGTTGAACCAGGTGACTGGCTCAAGCGCGATCAGGGATTGCACCAGTGGAAATTGCGCTGTGAGCTGTTGGACGTCGATGTTTTTCATAGTGTTCTCGGTCTTGTTACACGATATAGGAGAGCAGGAAGGTACCGGCCAGCGCCATCAGGGAGGCAACAAAGGTGGCGGTGGTGTAGTACTTGAGCGTTTCGTTCAGGGTGGCGCCGCAATACTGCTTGACCAGCCAGAACAGGGAATCGGTCACCATGGTGCAGCCAATGGCGCCGGAGCCGATGGCCAGGGTCATGATCTCCGGGCTGATATCCGGGTAGTGCACCATGATGGGGGAGACGATAGCGGTGGCGCCCATCATGGCGACGGTGGCGGAGCCCACGGCGGCGTGCAGCACGATAGCCACTAGCCAGGCCAGCAGAATCGGGTGCATATCCAGCTGGGAGAGGATGATGGCCAGGCTATCGCCCAGGCCGCTTGCCTTGAGCACCCCGTTGAAGGCGCCACCCGCCCCGATGATGAGCAGGATATTGGCGATGGAGGAGAAGCACTCCTCGGTCTTGTTGAGCAGCCCCTCCATCTTCATCTGCTGGCGGATCCCCAGCACGTAGTAGGCAGTGAAGGCGGCGATAAACATGGCGGTGATGGGGTTGCCGATAAACTCCAGCACGGTGTAGAGGTGGCTGGCGTGATCCATGTTGAGCTCGGCGACCGTCTTGGCCAGCATCAGCAGGATGGGCAGCAGCACGGTAAAGAGCGAGGCGCTTAAGGTCGGGAGAGTTGCCTCATCGCGGGCCTTGATGTCGGCAAAGGCATCGGGTACCACCTTGAACGGGAGCCTGTTGCCCAGCAGCTTCAGAAACAGCGGGCCGCCGATAAGCGAGGCGAAGAGGCCGACCGCGAGGCCATAGACAATGACGGAGCCGACGTCAGCCCCCAGCTGATTGGTGACGTAGAGGGCTGCCGGGTGGGGCGGCACTATGCAGTGCACGGCCATCAGGGCGGTGCAGAGCGGAATGGCCAGGGTCAGCAGCGAGGTTCTGGTCTTGCGGGCGATGGAGAAGGCGAGCGGGATCAGCAGCACTACCCCCACTTCGACAAACAGGGTGATGCCACATACCAGACCAACCAGCACCATGATGACCTGTGGCGAGAGCCAGCGGCATCTCTGCAGGGCGAGACCGATGCGCTCTGCAGCCCCCGACACCTCCATCATCTTGCCGAGTATGGTGCCAAGACCGATGACGGCGGCGAGAAAGCCTAGCGTGCCGCCAATGCCCTCTTCCATGGCGCTGACCATCTTGAGGGGCTCCATCCCCATCAGGGTGCCGACATAGAAGCTTGCCAGCAGCAGGGCAAGGAAAGGATGCACCTTGCCCTTTACTATGGTGACCACGATAAGAACGATGCTACTTAGCAAGGTAGCGATGACCCATACCTCTGAACTCATACTGCGCCTCGACATCTGTTGTGTGTGATTGTTTATGCGCTTATTGAATGAAAATGAGGTGGGGCTGACAAATGATGAAATCGACCACTTGGATGAAATGAGATGATGCAAAGGCGCTACATTGGTCACAATTTATCGAAATCACACTCTTTGGGTCTTTTGATTTCATCCTGAAGGTGGCCTGTGGGTGTATCATCGGCGGCCATTGCGAAGAGGGGGATGAATGTATAACGGGGATAATTACATATCGCGCAACAAGCTGCTGAGTGGCTACCAGCTGGCCAAGCTGCACACCTTCGAGGCGGCCGCCCGCCACGGATCCTTTGCCATGGCAGCTGATGAGCTGTCGCTGAGCCCTAGTGCCGTGAGTCACCGGATCAGCGCGCTGGAAGAGGAGCTGGGGTTCAAGCTCTTTGAGCGTTTTCACCGCAAGGTGGTACTGACGGCGGATGGGCAGCGGGTGTTCTGGGCGCTCAAATCTTCGCTGGAGTTCATCAATCAGGAGATCCTGGAGATCAAGAATCAGGAGCTCTCCGGTACCCTGACCATCTATTCGCGTCCCTCCATCGCCCAGTGCTGGCTGGTGCCCAGGTTGGCTGATTTCTCCCGCCTGCATCCGCAGATCGAGCTCAATATCATCACCGGTAACGAGAACATCAACCTGCATGGTCATGGCATCGATTTGACCCTCTATTTCGATGAGAAGAGCCCGGAGCGGCTTGCCATCCACCCGCTGATGGATGAGTTCATGCTGCCGGTCTGCAGCCCGGAATATGCCGAGCAGCACGGGCTTGCCGGTAATCCCGCCAACTTGTCTTTGTGCCGTCTGCTCCATGATCGGCAGGCATGGGGATTTGACTCGGATACCGATGAATGGAGCTGCTGGGCTCGCCACGCCGGGGTCAGCCTCGAGGCATGTCAGCTGAGCATGGGTTTTGATCGCTCGGATCTCGCCATCATCGCCGCCATGAATCACGCCGGGATCGCCATGGGGCGCAAGAATCTGGTGAGCAAGCGACTGGCACGCAACGAGCTGGTGGCCCCTTTCCCCGGGCTCGAGGTCAAGTGCGAGCAGCGTTATTACATGGCGACCCTGCCCAACCGGGCGTGTCCCAAGATCCAGGCCTTTATCGACTGGGCGCAGGAAATGGCTGCCGAGATGGAATGAATAGAGACCGGTGCGCAAGAGCAAAATGAAGATGGTAAAGCGCGGGTGAACGAAGGTAGCGGTTTAACGTAGCGGGAATATTGGGGGAGAGGGGTTGGCTGATGGTGGTTGGTCGCGAGTGGCCTTGCTGCCCACACCGGATGGCTGGCAGCAAGGCAACGGTCGGGATCAGGTGGTCTTTTCCAGATGGTTCTGGTAAATCTGCTGCCACTTGTCCAGTTCGTTTTCATCACCCTGCTGCTGCCAGAACTCGCAGATGGAACTCGCCATCTCGCATGCCATGGCGTGGTCACCGTCACGGCGACTCATCAGGTATTGCCCCAGCCAGCTTTGATACTGTTTCATTGCACGATCTCCTTATCTATTTAACCCTTGATACTGCAGCTGTGGGACACCCGTCCGGCAGTGTCGCGCCACACTCCACTTTCGCCGCGCGTTGCTTGTTATCGCCTCGCGTGTTGTCAATCAGGACAGAGAGCATATGAGAAAAAGGCGAAAGTGTTAAAAATTGGCCACCACCTTATCACAAAATGGTGTGATATGCAGGCTTTGGGGCCAATTGAGTTATAAGCGCGGGTTGTGTGTCCCGACATCGCGACAGGGATTGACGGAGAGTATCGGCACGCAACTTGTGCCGCAAGCAGGCGTTTGAGCGGTTACTGGGTCACCCGACGTGCCTGCCAGTAGCGACTGTTCCAGTAGACGTTGTCGAGGCGGGAGCGGATCACTCCCTTGCTGGTGGAGGCGTGAATAAACTCGCCGGCACCTGTGTAGACCCCCACATGGTACTGTTGCCAGCCGGTTTTGAAGAAGACCAGATCCCCGTGTTGCAGCCGGTAGCGATCTACCGGTTTGCCAATGCTGGCCTGAGATTCGGTGGTTCTTGGCAGGTTGAAGCCCAGCACCTGACTGTAGGCGAGCTGGGTGAAGGCGGAGCAGTCTAGCCCGGCGCGGCTGGCGCCGCCCATGCGGTAGGGAACACCGCGCCATTGTTGGTAGAAGCCATCAAAGGCACTGCTCTGCCGGGGGGCCGGAGGTGGCTCCGGCGTGCTGGAGCAGGCGGCCAGCAGCAGAGTCAGCAGGGATAGCAACAGCTTGCGATACATCGGGCTCTCTCCACGGACGGGTCTACCAAACGAGACATTTATCGAGCGCCATATCCTGCCAAATCGTTCTGGCGGCAGGAGGGCACGCGACAACTTTTCCATCATAAACAGGGATCTGGCTCCAGACCTAGTCTCCGAGAGGAAAAATGTAGTGGGGAACTGAAAAACGCCAACCCGAGGGCTGGCGTTTGTTGTCACTCGTTGTGGCTGATCAGCGGTTTAAGCAGCTCGGCCAGCTTGTAGAAGGTCTGCACCCGGGTGGTACTGGGGCGCCAGACCAGCCCGATCTCGCGATAGGAGGTCTCTCCCGGCAGCGGGATGGCCACCAGATCGGAGTTGGCAAGGATGCCGGCATCGATGGCCATCTGCGGCAGGAAGGTGGTGCCAAGACCCGCTTCCACCATCTGTACCAGGGTGTGCAGGCTGGTGGCGGCGAACGGGTTGATCTTGCTCTTGTCCCGCAGGCGGCAGGCGCTCACTGCGTGCTCGGTGAGGCAGTGCTCCCGCTCCAGCAGGAAGATGCTCTGGTTGGGCAGCTCCTTGTAGTCGAACGGGGTATGCAGACCGGCCGCCATGCTGGCGGGCATCACCATGTGGAACGGATCCTGGCCGACGGTCTTGCAGTGAAATCCCCCGATCTCGATGGGCAGGGCGAGGATCAGCAAGTCGAGCTGACCCTGTTCCAGCTGCTTGAGCAGATTGCTGGTGGTGTCTTCACGCAGCAACAATTCGAGGTCAGGATAGGTTTTGCTGCACTCTTTCAGCAGCTTGCTCAGCAGGAAGGGGGCTATGGTGGGAATGCAGCCAAGACGTACCGTCCCCTGCATCACGCCGCCCTGATGTTGCCCGAGCTCCATGAGATCCCGCGCATCGGAGAGTAAATTGCGAGCGCGCTCGACGATTTCCGTGCCGACCGGGGTCATAATGAAGCTCTTGTGGTCCCGCTCCACCAGTTGCAGGTTCATCATGTCCTCCAGCGTCTGGATCCCGGTACTCAGGGTCGACTGGCTGACATGACAGGCCTTGGCGGCGCGGTTGAAGTTCTTGTGCTCATCAAGAGCGACCAGATATTGCAGCTGTTTGAGGCTGGGCCAACGTTGCATAGAAAAACCCGATTAATGCTATCTATTTAATTTGATTTAACTAATCTACCACCGGGTCTATAGTTTGTCGCTTGAATTAGATGGACTTGGCTCTAGGTAGCCCAATCCTCACCGGATTGTTCACTTCACATAAAGAGGAATTGAATATGGTATTGGTAGGCCGTCCCGCACCCGATTTTACCGCCGCAGCTGTTCTGGGTAATGGCGAGATCGTTGATTCATTCAACCTGTCATCCCACATCAAAGGCAAAGCTGCCGTTGTCTTCTTTTATCCGCTCGATTTCACCTTCGTCTGCCCGTCCGAGCTGATTGCCTTCGATCACCGTTATGAAGAGTTCCAGAAGCGTGGCGTGGAAGTGATCGGTGTTTCCATCGATTCCCAGTTCTCCCACAATGCATGGCGTAACACCAAAGTGGAAGATGGCGGTATCGGTCAGGTCAAGTACCCGCTGATCGCCGACGTCAAGCACGAAATCTGCAAAGCCTATGACGTTGAGCATCCGGAAGCCGGTGTAGCGTTCCGTGGCTCCTTCCTGATCGACAAGAACGGTGTCGTTCGTCACCAGGTTGTCAACGATCTGCCGCTGGGCCGCAACATCGACGAGATGCTGCGCATGGTCGATGCCCTGCAATTCCACGAAGAGCACGGCGAAGTGTGCCCAGCTCAGTGGGAAAAAGGCAAAAAAGGTATGCAAGCCTCTCCGGACGGCGTTGCCAAGTACCTGTCCGAGAATGCTGACTCCCTGTAATCGGGCTGCACTCTCCTTGAAGAACCGGCGTCTTGGCGCCGGTTTTTTTTATACCTGAGATTTATCTATCTCCTGACATTGCGGCCACACTCTTCTCGTTCCATCGTTCCATCGTTCCATCGTTCCATCGTTCCATCGTTCCATCGTTCCATCGCTATTCCAAGCTGCCGTTCGCTGGCGTACTCGTCGTTTCGAAATGAGGTGCTGCCCCTATGGCTGGATGGGGGATATGCCGACAGACAAACATGAGCCATAAAAAAAGCGCGCCATAGGCGCGCTCAGTTCACAAGCGGAGGGGCTATTCCTCAAAGATCCCGAAGTGGTCTTTGGCGAAGTTGACCCGCTGCTCCACGTTCATCTTAACCTGTCCCAGTTTCTCGATGGTCTTGAGGTTGGGCACCAGGCCGCGACCGTTGGCGATCTGGATGGCAAGACCAGGACGGGCATTGAGCTCCAGCAGCATGGGGCCGCGGAACTTGTCCAGCACCATATCGGTACCGATATAACCCAGACCCGACATCTCGTAGCAGGAGGCGGCCAGGGTGAGCAGGGTATCCCAGTGTGGGACCTTGAGCTCATAGAGGTCGAGGCCGGTATCCGGATGGTGGCGCAGCGGATTGCCAAACTGCACCGCCCGCAGGGCACGACCGGTACGCAAGCACAGACCCACCCCCACGGCGCCCTGGTGCAGGTTCGCCTTGCCATCGGAGGCGGCGGTGGAGAGGCGCATCATCGCCATCACCGGGAACCCTTTGAAGATGATGACCCGGGCATCGGGTACCCCTTCGAAGGAGTAGCCATCGAACACATCATCAAAGTTGATGAGGCCTTCCACCAGTGCCACGTCAGGCTTGCCGCCAAGCGAATAGAGCCCTGCCAGAATGTTGGAGACATGGCGCTCCAGATCCTGACCGGTAGAGGCGCTGCCGTTGGGCTTGTAGAAGAGGCCATCTTCCTGACGCAGGATCACCAGGATCCCCTTGCCGCCCGAGCCACGGGCCGGCTTGATGCAGAAGCCCGGCCAATCTTTTACCAGTTCGGTGATGCGACCCACATCGTGCTGGGCACGGATGGTACCGATCAGCTCAGGCACGGTAACGCCTGCATCCAGCGCAATTTGCTTGGTCTGCAGCTTGTCATCCACCAGCGGATAGAGGCTGCGCGGATTGTAGCGGCTGATGTAGGAGTGGTTGCGCTTGTTCATGCCGAGGATGCCTGATTGGGACAGGCTCCACGGGGTTGTGTATTTTTCCCAGAACCACATCGGTTACTTGTCCTTACCCGGGGTCACGCCAGATTTCATCTCGTCCACCAGCGGCTTGAAGCGCTTCAGTTCGCTCAGCTTGTAGCCGGTGTAGTTACCCATCAACAGCACGGTCGCCATCAGCACCAGCTGCAGGCCGAGGAAGTTGAAGGTGAGGTGACGAATAAGCTCGTTATCCATGGCCAGATAGGCGATGACTGCAACCAGCAGAGAGCCGCCGCCCTGGCGGAACACCTCTTTCGGGCCCTCTTCTTCCCACAGGATGGACATCCGTTCGATGGTCCAGGAGAGGATGATCATCGGGAAGAAGGTGATCTTCATGCCGTCGGTCAGCCCCAGCTTGAAGGCGAACGCGGAGAAGATACCGATCATCGAGATAACCATGATGATGATGGCCGATATTCGGGCGACCAGCAGCAGGTTAAGCCGCGACAGATAGGATCGGATGATGAGACCGGTGCCGACGATCAGCAGGAAGCCGATGAGGCCGGTGACCAGCGAGGTCTGGATAAAGGCGACCGCGATCAGCACCGGCATGAAGGTACCGGAGGTTTTGATCCCCACCAGAACCCGCAGGAACACCACCATCAGCACGCCGATCGGGATCAGCAGCAAGCCCTTGAACAGGGTCTGCTCTTCCAGCGGCAGGCTGTGGATGGAGAAGTTCATCATCTCTGATTTTTCGAACTTCTGCGCCAGTGCCACGCTGACTGGCTGCTCCTGCTCGATCATCGAGAAGCTGACACGGGAGTTGTGACCACCGGTCACGTCCAGCAGGGCGCCGGAGTTGTATTCCCACAGCAGCAGGTTGGCCGGACGACCCTGTTCACCGGTTTGCGGGTTGAACAGCTTGTAGTCGGTCGGGCTGTTGAATACCTGCAGGTAATCCACCAGCTCCTGACGACGGCGGCCATCTTCCAGATTCAGGGCATGCACCACGCGGGTGGGGACGTCAGCATTGTTGAGCAGTTCGGCGATCAGGTTGGCGCGGCTCTTGTGCTTTTTCAGCAGCTCGGCGTTCTGCTCCTGCTTCTCGATCTCCTTGATGATCTCGCGAGTCAGGGTGTAGCCGTCGGCAGAGCGCTCCTGGGCCCGCTCGAGGATCTGCTTCATCGCGGTGGCGTAAGGCTCACTCTCGATCTGCTTCTCGATGGCAGGCGGCTGCGGATTGGCGGCCGGTTTGGCATGGGCATCCGCCATCATGTCGACGCGGTAGTAGAGCTCCTGACGGCCAGAGGCGGTGCGGATGGACCACTCGGCGCGGGCATCGCCATCTTTCTCAACAAAGGAGAGGCCGTAGCCCGGGCTGGCGGCGTTCTCGTTCATCAGGGTGAAACCGGGCTGGGTGCCCGGAATGGCCAGGGAGGCGATCACCGGCTCACCGGTCGCCTCGAACTCCAGCTTGGCTTCGATGGACCAGATCTGGCGCTTTTCACCGGGCGTCAGCGGTACATCCAACGCGATATGGTGATAGATCGTCATCCCCAGGCCGACAATGTACAGCAGGGCTACCAGCAAATAGAACGGCTTACGGGAAACCATGGATTATTTCACATCCTTGAGCTTGGGTTTGGGTTGGATATATTCGCGGGCCACATCAACCACGGCGATGTCTTTCAAAAATTCGCGACCCAGCAGCACAGGGAAGGTCATGTCGCTACGGTCTTTCAGGGTAAATTCGGCTTTCTCGGTCATGTCGCCAATGCGCACGGCCAGACGCACTACCGGACGGCGGTCCAGATCGTCGGCAGAGGCCTGACGCACCCGCACATGGCGTACCAGCGGCGCTTCGATCTGGATCTTGTCGTCCACTTCCTGATGGCTCAGGAAGAAGCGCACCCAGTTTTTGCCGTTGCGCTCGAAAATGGTGATCTCCTGCGCACTGATGGAGGAGGTGGTCGCACCGGTATCGACCCGCGCCTGGAAGGCGTCGTTGGCCGCATCAACCCAGATCCACTCGGCTTCACCGACCATCAGCTTGCCATCGATGGTGTGACCCTGATTGGGGGCCGGGCACTTCTCGGTGGGGATGGCCATCGGCTTGGGCGGCTCGGAGGGGAGGGTGGCGAGCTTGTGGTCTACTTGCTTGATGGACTCTTTCATATTGGTGACATCTGTGTTGAGCTGAACCAGCAGGTGCTGTTGCTGCACATACTGCTTCTGTTGCTGTTCCATGGATGTTTGCAGGCGCAGCTCGCTCTGGCTCAGCTCGCTACGAAGCTCGGCCAGCGTCAGAGCAGGGACCTGAGGCGCTTTTTCCATATTGACACACCCGCCGAGACTAAGCAGGGAGAGCAGGGTCATTCCTTTTAATTTGCTTTTCATGTCATTCATTTAACTGTGCTTCCTGGAATTGGGTCAGTGTAACTTCCTGAATCGCCATCGGCTAGTCTTTGGCCTTGCGGGCAATCAGTACGGCACGTTTCGGCGCCGGGTGTCCTTCTACCGTGAGTGCCGGATTGTCTGGATCCAGATAGTCACTCAAGGATTCATTAATCATCCAGTCGGTACGACGCTGTTCGTCGGTGCTGGTCATATTCTCGTCTACTATCTGCACGTCGGTGAAGCCGCAGCGCTCGACCCACAGCTTGAGGGCGCGGCTTGAGGGAATAAACCAGACGTTGCGCATCTTGCCGTAACGATCGGTGGGCATCAGCACGTCGTTGACCCCGCCGTCAATCACTAGCGTCTCCAGCACCAGCTCGCCATCATCTTTCAATTGATTGCGCAGCTGCTCGATGTGCTCGATGGGGGATTTGCGGTGATAGAGCACCCCCATCGAGAAGACGGTGTCAAAAGCACGCAGCTCCGGCAGTTCCTGAATACCGAGCGGCAACAGGTGGGCGCGCTGATCATTGCCCGCGAAGTGGCGAATGGCCTCGAACTGGCAGAGGAACAGCGGACTCGGGTCTATGCCGACCGCCAGCTTGGCCCCTTCACCCACCATGCGCCAGAGGTGGTAGCCGCTGCCGCAACCCACATCCAGCACGTAACGCCCTTCGAGCGGGCTGATATGGGGCAGCACCCGATCCCACTTCCAGTCAGAGCGCCACTCGGTGTCGATGTGGATGCCGTGCACGGTGAACGGCCCCTTGCGCCAGGGCATGAAGTGGCGCAGCAGGCTCTCGACCTTCTTGCGCTCCCCTTCGCCAAGGCTCTCGGCCGAGCCAATCTCGACCCGGCTTTTCAGCTCGATGTTGCCGGGGGAGACCACCGGTAGCTTGTTGAGGGCGCGGTTCCAGCGCGGCAGGTCGCCATGCTGGTTGTCATGTTGCCAGGCGTGCAGCTGGGCGGGCAGGGTATGCAGCCAGTGGCTCAGCCGGTTTTTGGCAATGAGTTGATAGAAATTGGCAAAGTCGATCATGGCTGGGCGTCGCTGGATTTGATGGCAATCATGGAGCCGAAGTTGAAGCACTGGAACCAGAGATCCTGATGGACGAAACCGGCATCCCGCAGGCGTGCCTGATGCACCGGCAGGCTGTCGGTGCGCATCACGTTCTCAAGAGCGGTGCGTTTCTGGCTGATCTCCAGCTCGCTGTAGCCATTGGCCCGCTTGAAGTCGAGATGCAGATCGATAAGCAGCTCGTTGACCGGTTCATCTTCGAAGCGGAACTTTTCGCTCAGGATCAGGATCCCGCCCGGGCGCAGACCATCGTGAATGCGCTGGATCAGGGCGGCCCGTTTCTCTGGTTCGACAAATTGCAGGGTGAAGTTGAGCACCACCACTGAGGCGTTCTCGATCTCGATGTCGCAGATATCTGCTTCCACCAGCTCCACCGGCACCTCGGATTTGAAACCGGAGAGGTGGGCGCGGGCGCGCTCGATCATCGGATGGGAGAGATCCACCGCGGTGATGCGGCAGCCGGGCTGGCTGACATGGCGACGCATCGCCTGGGTCGCGGCGCCCAGTGAGCAGCCAAGATCATAGAGTCGGCTCTCGGGTTGGGCGTAGCGGGCGGCCATCATGCCGATGGCAGAGATGATGTTACTGTAACCCGGCACCGAGCGCTGGATCATATCGGGAAACACGTCGACGACCTGTTCGTCAAAACAGAAGTCTCCCAATCGGGCGATCGGGGCGGCAAAAATTTGATCTTTGGTATGCATGCTGGCGCAACCTGACAGTCGGGACATCACCCGGCTGTATTGTTCAATTGAGTCGTTGGGTGACACCCATCAGAGTAGATTTATCACCTGTTTACGAACGGGGTGGCTGGTCATGAAATCCTTTGGACCTGTCCTGTTCGTACGGGCCATGTTCCGGACCCTTACTTGGGGCGGTAGTGTAGAGGATTGATGGCCGTTTGTCTTGACGCCAGGGCTTGCCACGCCACAAAAAAGCACTTTTTTTGCAGCGAAACGATGGCCGCAGAATGGGTTGGCTAAAAGCGCAGCACTCCCTGCCGTGCGCGATCGTTTTCCCCCGGCCAGGGGGCCATCTCCTGCTCCAGCAAGCGGGTGATCTGGCGGGCCAGCTCAGGTGCCAGGGCGTTGTCGGCAGTATGTATATAGAGGTAGAGATCCTTGCCCTCGGAAAGCCACTGGCGCCAGTGGGGGAGCCAGCTGGGCAGGAAGGGGTGATTGGCCGCCGGATCCGGCAGGCCGATAAAGCGCACCATGGGGGCGTTGGCGGTGGCCAGCAGATGCACCGGTAGGCGCGGTTTCTTGCCCTGGGCATCGACGAGGGCTGGCGTGGTTGCTTGCACCGAGAAGAGTGGCCGGCTGTCGAGCATCACCCGGTTCACACCCTGTTCCATCAGCAGCCGGTTCAATGCCCGCTCGGCCTCCCCCTTGGCGAAAAAGTCGGGGTGACGCACCTCGAGGGCGTAGCGAAACGCCCGCGGCAGCCGATCGATGAAGGCCGCCAGTCTGGCCAGCCCCTCTGGCCCAAAACGGGCGGGCAACTGCAGGGTGAGCAGCCCCAGCTTGTCGTGCAGCGGGGCGAGCAGGCGAATAAAGTCGGCGACTTGTTTGTCTGCGCTCACCAGATCGCTCTGGTGGCTGATGGTTTGCGGAAATTTGAAGTTGAAACGAAAGTGATCGGGCACCGCATCGGCCCAGCGCTGTACAGTATCGGGGGTCGGCAGGGCGTAGAAGGTGGTATTGCCCTCCACCGAATTGAACACGGTGGCGTAGTGGGCGAGGTGTTCGGCAGGCTTGGCGCCAAGGCCCAGCAACTGGCCGGGCCAGCTGGGGTGGGACCACTGTGGCAGGCCCAAATAGAGGCTCATGATGGCTATTCTCTTCGCTCTTGGTGCATTCGTGCCGATTTTTTGCCCGCGTTTTGCCATCGAGTGCAAAAAACTGGCGAAAGGAGGCTGCTGGCCATTTTACCCAAAAGGGGGTTTTCCTCTATAATGCCAGCCCTTTTGTTTT
Source organism: Aeromonas sp. R9-2 (assembly GCF_040908025.1). Lineage (NCBI taxonomy): Bacteria > Pseudomonadati > Pseudomonadota > Gammaproteobacteria > Aeromonadales > Aeromonadaceae > Aeromonas > Aeromonas sp. R9-2. The sequence goes on along the minus strand of NZ_JBFOCX010000025.1, from coordinate 227,266 downwards.
TCAATTTCTTGTGACCCATGCCTATCTACGAATATCGTTGCGACGTCTGTGGCCATGAATTGGCAAAACTGCAAAAGCTTTCCGATGCCCCCCTGACCGACTGTCCGGCCTGTAGCAAGCCGAATCTGGTCAAGCTGATATCGGCGGCAGGCTTCCGGCTCAAGGGAACCGGATGGTACGAGACTGATTTCAAACCGGGTAAGAAAAAGAATCTGGCCAGCTGTGAGACAGACGGTGCTTGCCAGTCGTGCCCGGCGGCCCAAGGTTAACCGTCTCTCTACAATTTCGAAGGAAGAAGTCCATGCGCTCTATCTATTGCGGACAGGTCAATGAGGCCCATGCAGGGCAGACCATTACATTGTGCGGTTGGGTTCATCGTCGTCGTGATCTCGGCGGTCTGATCTTTATCGATATGCGCGACCGGGAAGGGATCGTTCAGGTGTTCTTCGATCCGGACAAGCCGGACGCGTTCGCCCTGGCCTCCGAGCTGCGCGGCGAGTTCTGCATCCAGGTGACCGGCGTGGTGCGCACCCGTCCCGAGTCCCAGCGCAACAGCGACATGGCCACTGGCGCCATCGAAGTGTTCGCCCACGAACTCAACATCATCAACCGTGCCGAGCCGCTGCCGCTGGACTTCAATCAGGTCAACAGCGAAGAGATCAGCCTCAAGTATCGCTACCTGGATCTGCGTCGTCCCGAGATGGCCAAGTACCTGAAGACCCGTGCCAAGGCCAGCGCCTTCGTACGCCGCTTCATGGACGAGCACGGCTTCCTCGATATCGAGACCCCGATGCTGACCAAGGCCACCCCGGAAGGTGCCCGTGACTATCTGGTGCCGAGCCGCGTGCACAAGGGCAAGTTCTACGCTCTGCCGCAATCACCCCAGCTGTTCAAGCAGTTGCTGATGATGTCCGGCTTCGACCGTTACTACCAGATCGTCAAGTGCTTCCGTGACGAAGACCTGCGTGCCGACCGCCAGCCGGAATTCACCCAGATCGACGTGGAGACCTCCTTCATGACCGCACCGCAGGTGCGTGAAGTGATGGAAGAGATGATCCGCAAACTGTGGCTGCACATCCTGAACGTGGATCTGGGCGACTTCCCGATCATGACCTTCGATGAAGCCATGCGTCGCTACGGCTCCGACAAGCCGGACCTGCGTTTGCCGATGGAGCTGGTCGATGTGGCAGATCTGCTGACTGCCGTCGAGTTCGCCGTGTTCGCCGGCCCCGCCAACGATCCGAAAGGTCGTGTGGCTGCCCTGAAAGTCCCAGGCGGCGCCGAGCTCTCTCGCAAGCAGATCGACGAATACACCAAGTTTGTCGGCATCTACGGTGCCAAGGGCCTGGCCTGGATGAAGGTCAACGAAGCCGCCAATGGTATCGAAGGCGTGCAGTCTCCGGTTGCCAAGTTCCTCTCTGACGCCATCGTGCGCGAGATCCTGGCCCGTACCGGCGCAGCCGACGGCGACATCATCTTCTTTGGCGCTGACAGCAAGAAAGTGGTCTGCGATGCCATGGGCGCCCTGCGTCTGAAAGTGGGTCGCGATCTTGGCCTGCTGGAGAACAGCTGGAAACCGCTGTGGGTCATCGACTTCCCGATGTTCGAGGAAGATGGTGAAGGTGGTCTGGCCGCCATGCACCACCCGTTCACCGCGCCGAGCAACATGAGCCCGGCCGAGCTGAAAGCCAACCCTGTGGGTGCTTACGCCAACGCCTACGACATGGTGATCAACGGCTACGAAGTGGGTGGCGGCTCTGTCCGTATCCACAACAGCGAGATGCAATCCACCGTGTTCGACATCCTGGGTATCACCCCAGCCGAGCAGCGCCTGAAGTTCGGCTTCCTGCTGGATGCGCTGAAGTACGGTACCCCGCCGCACGCCGGTCTGGCCTTCGGTCTGGACCGCCTCAGCATGCTGTTGACCGGCACCGAAAACATTCGGGACGTCATCGCCTTCCCGAAAACGACCGCGGCCGCCTGTCTGATGACAGACGCCCCCAGCCTTGCCAACGCCGCCCAACTGGGTGAGCTGGCGATTGCAACCACCGTCAAGGGCGACGAGTAAGCCGATACCGGCACCGGAGGCCGCCGCCGTGCGGCCTCTGTGTTTCCCTTGGGTTAGTCATGATCAGTGTTACTGACATTTAAAAAATAACGGAGAGTCTCTATGGCAGGTCACAGTAAATGGGCCAACATCAAACACCGCAAGGCCGCTCAGGACGCCAAGCGTGGCAAGATCTTCACCAAGCTGATCCGCGAAATCACTACCTCCGCGCGTCTGGGTGATGCCGATCCGGCCAACAACCCGCGTCTGCGTGCTGCGGTGACTGCCGCCCTGACCAACAACATGACCCGCGACACCATCAACCGTGCCATTCAGCGTGGCGCCGGTGGTGGCGATGGCGAACAGCTCGAGACCATCGTATACGAAGGTTACGGTCCGGCTGGCTCTGCCGTGATGGTAGAGTGCCTGACCGATAACCGTAACCGTACCGTAGCCGAAGTGCGCCACGCCTTCAGCAAGTGCGGTGGCAACCTGGGTACCGACGGCTCCGTTGCCTATCTGTTCAGCAAGAAAGGTCTGCTGACCTTCGTGGGCGTAGACGAAGATGCCCTGATGGATGCCGCGCTGGAAGCGGGCGCCGATGACGTGGTCACTGAAGAGGATGGCACCATCGAGGTGTACACAACCCCGAACGACTTCGGTACCGTGCTGGACGGTCTGGAAGCTGCCGGCTTCAAGGCCCAGAGCGCCGAGGTGACCATGATCCCCTCCACCGAAGCTGAGCTGGATGCAGAGACTGCACCCAAACTGATGCGCCTCATCGACATGCTGGAAGATCTGGACGACGTGCAAGAGGTTTACCACAACGGCTCCATCTCCGATGAAGTCGCTGCGACCCTCTGATCGCTGAATCGTGCTCTCCCGATGGCAGCCTGATGGCTGCCATTTTTTTATCTTTGCATCGTGGCAACTGCTGATGTGTCGGTTGAGCAATCGGCGCAATAACTCTCTTCACTGACAATCTTTCCCGCTTTCTCTGCGCATTATCATTGCTCTGTATCTGTCAGTCGGGTGGCCCTGCACGTATGCCAGTCGGCAGTTCTGCTGCGTTGCGTTAGCGAAGCTCCGCTTATCCTGTTTATCACACCTTTAGCTCTTGAGATGGCGTTGGCTGCTTACATCTGCCCGTCAGGGTAATTGCTTTGCGGGTAGGGGAGAGGAGGTGATGGAGCGTGCTCTTGTTATCAGAGGGGGCCATCAATACAGAGTCACAGGTTGGGATGTCGATAACGGATTGGTTGGGGCTAGTTGGTTGGTTGGTTGGTTGGTTGGTTGGTTGGTTGGTTGGTTGGTTGGTTGGTTGGTTGGTTGGTTGGTTGGTTGGTTGGTTGGTTGGTTGGTTGGTTGGTTGGTTGGTTGGTTGGTTGGTTGGTTGGTTGGTTGGTTGGTTGGTTGGTTGGTTGGTTGGTTGGTTGGTTGGTTGGTTGGTTGGTTGGTTGGTTGGTTGGTTGGTTGGTTGGTTGGTTGGTTGGTTGGTTGGTTGGTTGGTTGGTTGGTTGGTTGGTTGGTTGGTTGGTTGGTTGGTTGGTTGGTTGGTTGGTTGGTTGGTTGGTTGGTTGGTTGGTTGGTTGGTTGGTTGGTTGGTTGGTTGGTTGGTTGGTTGGTTGGTTGGTTGGTTGGTTGGTTGGTTGGTTGGTTGGTTGGTTGGTTGGTTGGTTGGTTGGTTGGTTGGTTGGTTGGTTGGTTGGTTGGTTGGTTGGTTGGTTGGTTGGTTGGTTGGTTGGTTGGTTGGTTGGTTGGTTGGTTGGTTGGTTGGTTGGTTGGTTGGTTGGTTGGTTGGTTGGTTGGTTGGTTGGTTGGTTGGTTGGTTGGTTGGTTGGTTGGTTGGTTGGTTGGTTGGTTGGTTGGTTGGTTGGTTGGTTGGTTGGTTGGTTGGTTGGTTGGTTGGTTGGTTGGTTGGTTGGTTGGTTGGTTGGTTGGTTGGTTGGTTGGTTGGGAAGTTAGGGGCTGCACTACCGCAATCGGCTGGAGAGAGGAGCTCTGTGATAAGTGGCAGATAAAAAAAGCCCGCGCAGTGCGCGGGCTTGTTATCTCAGGACTGGTTATCAGGCCTTGGATTTCTTCTTGCCTTCAACCTTGGCTTCAACCGGGGCAGCAGTTACCGGAGCGGCTTCGGTGAACGGACGACCATAGTAGGAGTCCAGCAGAACCTGCTTCAGCTCGCTGATCAGCGGGTAGCGCGGGTTGGCGCCGGTGCACTGGTCATCGAAGGCTTCGATAGCCAGCTGGTCAACCTTGGCCAGGAAGTCAGCTTCAGTCACGCCAGCTTCGCGGATAGAGGCTGGGATACCCAGGGTAGCCTTCAGCTCGTCCAGCCAGGTCAGCAGCTTCTCGATCTTGGCTGCGGTGCGGTCACCGGCAGCAGTCAGACCCAGGTGGTCAGCGACTTCGGCGTAACGACGACGAGCCTGCGGACGATCGTACTGGGAGAACGCAGTCTGCTTGGTCGGGTTGTCGTTCGCGTTGTAGCGGATGACGTTGCTGATCAGCAGGGCGTTAGCCAGACCGTGCGGAATGTGGAACTCGGCACCCAGTTTGTGAGCCATGGAGTGGCACACACCCAGGAAGGCGTTGGCGAACGCGATACCGGCGATGGTGGCAGCATTGTGCACCTTCTCACGAGCGATCGGGTCGTTGGCACCGTTCTGGTAGCTGGACGGCAGGTACTCTTTCAGCATTTTCAGGGCTTGCAGCGCCTGGCCGTCGGAGTACTCGTTAGCCAGTACGGAAACATAGGCTTCCATGGCGTGAGTCACGGCATCGATACCACCGAAGGCACACAGGGACTTCGGCATGCCCATGACCAAGTTGGCATCAACGATGGCCATGTTCGGGGTCAGCTCGTAGTCAGCCAGCGGATACTTTTGACCAGACACTTCATCGGTTACTACTGCAAACGGAGTGACTTCAGAGCCGGTACCGGAAGTGGTGGTGATACAGACCAGTTCGGCCTTCACGCCCATTTTCGGGAACTTGTAGATACGCTTGCGGATGTCCATGAAGCGCATGGCCAGATCTTCGAACGCAGTGTTCGGGTGCTCGTACATCACCCACATGATCTTGGCCGCATCCATCGGTGAACCACCGCCCAGCGCCAGGATAACGTCCGGTTTGAAGGAGTTGGCCATCTCGGCACCCTTGCGAACCACAGCCAGGGTCGGGTCAGCTTCTACTTCGTAGAACACTTCCACTTCCATATTCTGTGCTTTCAGCAGGCTGACCAGTTCATCGGCGTAGCCGTTGTTGAACAGGAAGCGGTCAGTTACGACCATGGCACGCTTTTTACCTTCCAGGTCGCTCAGAGCGATCGGCAGGGAACCACGACGGAAGTAGATGGATTTCGGAAGTTTGTGCCACAGCATGTTTTCTGCCCGTTTTGCGACTGTCTTCTTGTTGATCAGGTGCTTCGGACCCACGTTTTCGGAGATGGAGTTACCGCTCCAGGAACCGCAACCCAGGGTCAGGGACGGAGCCATTGCGAAGTTGTACAGGTCACCGATACCGCCTTGGGTAGACGGAGTGTTGATCAGGATACGCGCGGTCTTCATCTTGTCGCCGAAGTACTTGATGCGGTCAGCGTTGCGGTCCTGGTCGGTGTACAGACCTGAGGTGTGGCCGATACCACCGATGTTGACCATGTCACAGGCCATATCAACGGCGTTTTCGAAGCTGCTTGCACGGAACATACCGAGCAGCGGGGACAATTTCTCGTGAGCAAACTCATCTTCTGCACACAGCTTGACGCCTTCACCGATCAGGATCTTGGTATCAGCCGGTACAGTCACGCCTGCCATCTCGGCAATCTTGGTGGCTGGCTGGCCAACGATGTTGGCGTTCAGGGCGCCGTTGATCAGGATGACTTTACGTACCTTGTCAGCATCTTCTTTGGAGAGCACGTGACCCTTGTGGGATGCAAAGCGCTCTTTAACCTGGTCGTAGATGGCATCAACAACGATGACCGCTTGCTCGGAAGCACAGACCACGCCGTTATCGAAAGTCTTGGACATCAGGATGGAGGCGACGGCACGCTTCACGTCGGCGGTTTCGTCGATAACGATAGGTACGTTACCAGCACCCACACCGATAGCAGGCTTACCGGAGGAGTAGGCTGCTTTCACCATGCCCGGGCCACCGGTGGCCAGGATCAGGTTGATGTCTTCGTGCTTCATCAGGGCGTTGGAGAGCTCAACAGACGGTTGGTCGATCCAGCCGATGATGTCTTTCGGTGCACCAGCGGCAACAGCTGCATCCAGTACCAGCTTGGCAGCGGTATTGGTGGAGTTCTTGGCACGGGGGTGCGGGGAGAAGATGATGGCGTTGCGGGTCTTGAGCGCGATCATGGATTTGAAGATCGCAGTGGAGGTCGGGTTGGTGGTCGGAACGATACCACAAATGATACCTACCGGCTCGGCGATGGTGATGGTACCCATCTGATCATCTTCGCTCAGAATGCCGCAGGTCTTCTCGTCTTTGTACTTGTTGTAGATGTATTCGGAGGCGAAGTGGTTCTTGATAACCTTGTCTTCGATGATACCCATACCGGATTCTTCCACGGCCATCTGGGCCAGGGGGATACGGGCGTTGTTGGCGGCCAGGGCGGCGGCACGGAAGATCTTGTCTACCTGCTCTTGAGAGAAGCTGGCGAATTCACGCTGGGCTTCCTTAACGCGGGCGACCAGTGCATCCAGTTCAGCCAAATTGGTTACTGCCATGTTTATCTCCTGATTATTTGAAAACTGTTTAGTAAGACGTTGGCAATGCCCGGCAATTATAGTCGCCCTGTCAAGACGGTATCGTTGCAACAGCTTTTTCACATGCCTTACTAAATCGCTTTCTGAGTCGATTATAGAGCGGGGCTGACTCAGAAAAACTTGATCTGGATCATGTGTAACAAAAGAACAAAAGAAATTTTATTTCACAATCCTTGTTTGACTGATGTTATCGGAATGTGCATCAAAGGGAAAGGTGAGAGGCTTGTTAACGCAGGGTAATAAACCACATTTATCAAGTGGTTAATTGCAATCGAACATAGGATTGCAGAGCTATTTTGGCGGTATAGGTTAGCAAATATGAGTGAATCGGTTTCAAAATCACCGACAAACGCACTTTATTCCAGCGTTTGTTGCAAAAATGCTTGTTGTTTTAATCCATGACTAATCCGCTTTATTCCCCGAGGGGGCCATTTCTGCCCGCTTTCCCGGTTTTTGCATTGTGGCTCTCTTGCCGAGTCAATGAAGTGATGTCTGGCCTGAAATAGTGGGAAGGCAGAGCCTGGATTCTCTCGAGTCGCTTGGTCATTCGGTCAGTCATCATCGGACTCTCTGGTCATGATTAAGCAGGCTTGCGCTCACTGTTCTGACGCGTGTCGGGCGGTAGAAAGGGCTTTTGGCATCGGTTTATGCCAGTTAGCGCGGATGCATTAGATGAACTAACTAAAAAACCCTCAAAATGGTGAGATTATTTGATTGGTGCCCGCTCTGGCTATGATGTAAATTTACGCACGAAATTAATGGACTGGCCCGCTGGGCCCGAAACTCTATTGGAAGGCGCCTATGGCAGCAATTGACGTCTCGTTGTATCTGAAGTTTTTTGTCGGTTTGTTCGCAATTATCAACCCGCTTGGTTTGTTGCCGGTGTTTGTCAGCCTGACCAGCCACCATACCCAGGCTGAGCGGATGAAAACCAATACCACCGCCAATATCGCGGTGATGGTGATCCTGCTGGTCTCCATGTATATGGGGCAGCTGATCCTCGATGGCTTTGGCATCTCGCTGGCATCGTTCCGGATCGCCGGTGGGTCGCTGATTACCCTGATTGCCTGGTCGATGCTGCAGGGCAAGCTGGGCGAGGTAAAGCACAACAAACAGGAGAAGGGTGAACTGGCGGTGCGCGAGTCTATCGCCGTGGTACCGCTGGCGCTGCCGCTGATGGCGGGCCCCGGTGCCATCTCCTCGGTGATTGTCTATGCCAGCCAGAGCCACTGGCAGCAGCTGCTCGGCATGTCAGTGGTTGTCGTGGTCTTCTCTTTCTGCTCCTGGCTTATCTTCCGCGCCGCGCCGCTGCTGTTCAAGATCATGGGCAACACCGGCATCAACGTGGTGACCCGTATCATGGGTCTTATCATGATGTCGCTGGGTATCGAGATCATGGTGGCCGGTATCAAGGGGGTTTTCCCCAGCCTGATGTGAGCCAGCTCCGCTTTATGAAAGCCGGTCCTCGTGACCGGCTTTTTATTGGTTGCTTTTTGCCCGGTCTTTTCTAGAATCGGTCGTTTGTGTGAAAAATGAGCGCTTTGCTGGTGTTTTAATACTGGAAAAGCGCATGCTAGCTGATTTTTTGACCATAAAATGACGATTACCCTGACAATATCTGTTGCATTATCGGAATTGGCAGGGAATTATGCTGGGAGCGGGTTTTAACCCCGTCACTTTAAAAAATGCATGGAATGTTCTTGTTGGAGTAGGGAAATGACTCATAAAAAAACAATGATTAACACATTGCTGGTGGCTGCACTGTTTGGTGGCGTCAATGTGGCTCAGGCTGCCGATGTCCCGGCGGGAACCAAGCTGGCTGAAGTCCAGCAACTGGTAAAAGGCAACGGCTCCGAGCCTGCGACCCTTGACCCGCACAAGACCGAAGGAACGGTCGAATCCAATATCCTGCGCGACCTGTTCGAGGGTCTCGTTGCTTCCGGCCCGAAAGGCGAAATTCTCCCGGCTGTGGCTGAATCCTGGGAAACCAAGGATAACAAGCACTACGTCTTCCACCTGCGCAAAGATGCCAAGTGGTCCAACGGTGACCCGGTCACTGCCCACGATTTCGTTTTTGCTTTCCAGCGTGCCGTTGATCCGAAAACCGCCTCTCCTTACTCCTGGTATCTGGAGATCCCGACCATTGCCAATGCCTCCGAGATCATCGCAGGTAAAAAGCCGGCTGATACGCTGGGCGTGAAGGCGACCGACGACTACACCTTCGAAGTGCAACTCGAGAAAGCGATCCCTTACTTCGTCAGCATGCTCTCCCACACCACCACCTATCCGGTACCGAAGAAGGTGATCGAGAAGTTTGGTGACAAGTGGACCCAGCCGGAAAATATGGTATCCAACGGTGCCTATACCCTGAAGAACTGGGTGGTGAACGAGCGCGTCGAAGTGGAGCGCAACAAGCACTACTGGAATGATGGCAAGACCGTTATCAACAAGGTGGTCTATCTGCCCATCCAGTCTACCAACGCCGACCTGAGCCGCTATCTGGCGGGCGAAGTGGACATCACCTATCAGATGCCCATCGAGCGCTTCAAGCAGATGAAGAAAGAGAAGCCGGACGAGCTGAAAGTGACCGGTTATGTTGGTACTTACTACTACCAGTACAACGTCAAGAAGAAGCCGTTTGACGATGTGCGTGTCCGTACTGCGCTCTCCTATGCCATCGATCGCAACGTGATCGCCGACAAGGTGATGGGGCAGGGTCAGACGCCCGGTTACACCCTGGTGCCGGACTTCGTCGATGGCTTCAAGCCGGTAGCGCCCGAGTGGTCGAAGATGACTCAGGCCGAGCGTGATGCCAAGGCCAAGGCGCTGCTGCAAGAGGCCGGTTTCGATGCCAGCAAGCCGCTGAAGTTCGAACTGCTCTACAACACCGACGACAACCACAAGAAAGTGGCTGTGGCCGTGGCCTCCATGTGGAAGAAGCTGGGCGTGCAGGTGAGCCTGGTCAACCAGGAGTGGAAAACTTACCTGGAAACCAAGAAACAGGGTCAGTTTGACGTAGGTCGTGCCGGCTGGATCGCCGACTACAACGAAGCCTCCTCCATGCTGGATCTGATGCAGACCACCCACGGTAACAACGACGGCAAGTACTCCAATCCGGAGTTCGACAAGCTGATGGATTCATCCCGTGATCAGGTCGATGTGGCTGCCCGTAACAAGCTCTACGTCCATGCTGAAGAGATCCTGGCCAAGGACATGCCGATCGCCCCTATCTACCAGTACGTTACTGCCCGTATGGTCAAACCCTATGTAGGCGGCTACCCGGCCAACCCGCTGGATAACCTCTACAGCAAAGATATGTACATCATTGCTCACTGATTTAAAGCAACAAGTCGCATAACAAGCAGGGCCCGCCAGACGGTGGGCCTTTATTACAATCGCGACCCTTTGGAAGCAGTACAGGACAGGAAATGTCTATGTTGAAATTCATTTTTAAACGGCTATTGGAAGCGATCCCGACTCTGCTGGTCTTGATCACCGTCTCTTTCTTCATGATGCGTTTCGCCCCGGGTAACCCCTTTACCAGCGAGCGTTCACTGCCCCCCGAAGTCATCGCCAACATCGAGGCCAAATATGGGCTCGACAAACCTATTGGCATGCAATATCTCACCTACCTAGGCAACCTGGTGCAGGGTGATTTGGGCCCCTCTTTCAAATACAAGGATTTTACCGTCAATGATCTGGTGAGCCAGGCGCTGCCTGTTTCCGCCAAGATCGGGACTACGGCCTTCTTCTTCGCCGTGCTGCTGGGGGTCACCTTCGGCACCATAGCGGCCCTGAAACAGAACACCATCATCGACTATCTGCTGATGTCGTCGGCCATGGCCGGGGTGGTGATCCCGGGCTTTGTGCTGGCGCCCTTGCTGGTGCTGTTTTTCAGTATTCATCTGGGTTGGTTCCCTGCCGGTGGCTGGCAGGGTGGTGGCATCCAGTTTATGGTGCTGCCGGTGTTCGGCATGATGATGTACTACATCTCTGCCATCTCGCGGATCATGCGGGGCAGCATGATCGAGACCATGAACTCCAACTTCATCCGTACAGCCCGTGCCAAGGGCTTGCCGCTGCGCCACATCATCCTGAAACACGCGCTGCGTCCGGCCATGCTGCCGGTGGTCTCCTATCTGGGCCCGGCCTTTGTCGGCATCATCACAGGTTCCGTGGTGATCGAGACCATCTTCGGCCTGCCGGGGATCGGTCAGCTGTTCGTCAACGGTGCCCTTAACCGTGATTACTCCATGGTGCTCGGTCTGACCATTCTGGTCGGCGCCCTCACCATCACCTTTAACGCTGTGGTCGATATCCTCTACGCCTTTATCGATCCCAAGATCCGTTACTAATTCGGGAGTTCATCATGGTTGTTTCAACTGAAAAACGCGATGCCGTCGAGGCGTTCGCGCAAAAAGTAGAGGTGGTAGAGGGGCGCTCCCTGTGGAAGGATGCCCGTCGCCGTTTCCTGCGCAACAAGGCGGCCCTGACCAGCCTGATCATTCTGACCATCATCGGTCTGGCGGTCATCTTTGGCCCCCATTTGTCCCAATACACCTTTGACGATCCGGACTGGGGCGCCATGCAGTCGCCGCCGGATATGGAAGCGGGTCACTACTTTGGTACCGACAGTCTGGGGCGCGATCTGTTTGTGCGCACCCTGCTGGGCGGCCGCATCTCCCTGATGGTCGGCATTATGGGCGCCATGGTGGCGGTCATCATCGGCACCCTGTATGGCGCGGCCTCCGGCTTTATCGGCGGGCGGGTCGACAGCCTGATGATGCGGGTACTGGAGATCCTCAACGCCTTCCCCTTCATGTTCTTCGTCATCATGCTGGTCACCTTCTTTGGCCGCAATCTGGCGCTCATCTTTATCGCCATCGGGGCGGTGAGCTGGCTCGACATGGCGCGGATCGTGCGCGGCCAGACTCTCAGCCTCAAGAGCAAGGAGTTTATCGAGGCAGCCCACGTCTGTGGCGTCTCCAAGTGGAAGATCATCACCCGTCACATCGTACCGAACGTACTCGGTATCGTGGCCGTCTACGCCACCTTGCTGGTGCCGGGCATGATCATGTTTGAATCCTTCCTGAGTTTCCTGGGTCTTGGTGTTCAGGAACCGATGACCAGCTGGGGTGCCCTGCTGGATGAAGGCTCCAAGTCGATGGAAGTGGCCATCTGGCAACTGCTGTTCCCCGCCTGCTTTATGGTGGTGACCCTGTTTTGCTTCAACTTCCTCGGGGATGGTCTGCGTGACGCCCTCGATCCGAAAGATCGTTAATCGAGCATCGGATCGACAGGAAAGCATCACGAAAGATCGATAAGGAGTTTTTATATGAAGTTACTGGATGTGAAAGATCTGCGGGTCGAGTTCAAGACCCCGGACGGCAATGTGGTGGCGGTCAACGACCTCAACTTTTCTCTCTCTGCGGGGGAAACCCTGGGGATCGTCGGCGAGTCCGGCTCCGGCAAATCCCAGACGGCCTTTGCCATCATGGGGCTGCTGGCCAAAAACGGCATAATTACTGGTTCCGCCAAGTTTCAGGGTGAGGAGATCCTCAACCTGCCGGAGTCCAAGCTCAACAAGATCCGCTCCGAGAAGATCGCCATGATCTTCCAGGACCCCATGACCTCGCTCAACCCCTACATGAAGGTGCAGGATCAGCTGATGGAAGTGCTGATGTTGCATAAGGGCGTTAGCAAGGCGGAAGCGTTCGAAGAGTCGGTACGGATGCTCGATGCGGTGAAAATTCCCGAAGCACGCAAGCGGATGGGCATGTATCCCCACGAGTTCTCCGGCGGCATGCGTCAGCGGGTGATGATCGCCATGGCACTGCTCTGCCGGCCGCAACTGCTGATCGCTGACGAACCGACTACCGCACTCGACGTGACCGTACAGGCCCAGATCATGACTCTGATGAACGAGCTCAAGCGCGAGTTCAACACTGCCATCATCATGATCACCCATGACCTTGGCGTGGTCGCCGGTATCTGCAACAAGGTGCTGGTGATGTATGCCGGTCGTACCATGGAGTACGGCAAGGTAGACGATATCTTCTATCGCCCGAGCCACCCCTACACCGAAGGCCTGCTGCGCGCCATTCCTCGTCTCGATACCGAAGGGGAAGTGCTGCCCACCATCCCGGGCAATCCGCCCAACCTGCTGCGTCTGCCGACCGGCTGCCCCTTCCAGGAGCGTTGCCACCGGGTCAGCGAGATTTGCGGCCAGCAGTCACCGATCCTGACCCCGTTCAACGACGGTCGGGAGCGTGCTTGCCACTGGGTTTCGGATGCCATGAACAAGGGGGCCAACTAAATGGGTGCCGACAAAAAATTGCTGTTGGAAGTGTCTGACCTCAAGGTCCACTTCAGTATCAAGAGTGGCAAGGCGTGGCCCTGGGCCAAACCGTCCGACCTCAAGGCGGTCGATGGGGTGACCTTGCGTCTCTATGAGGGTGAAACCCTCGGTGTGGTGGGGGAGTCCGGCTGCGGCAAATCGACCTTTGCCCGCGCCATCATCGGTCTGGTACCGGCCACCGATGGCAAGGTGGTGTGGCTGGGTGACGACCTTACCAAGCTCGATCAGAATGCCCTGCGCGAGAAGCGTAAAGAGATCCAGATGATCTTCCAGGACCCGCTGGCTTCTCTGAACCCGCGCATGACCATTGGCGACATCATCGCCGAGCCGCTCATCACCTTCTATCCCAACCTGCCACGGGAAGAGGTGAAGGAGAAGGTGCGCGCCATGATGAGCAAGGTGGGGCTGTTGCCCAACCTGGTCAACCGCTACCCGCACGAGTTTTCTGGCGGCCAGTGCCAGCGGATCGGGATTGCCCGGGCGCTGATCCTCGAGCCCAAGATGATCATCTGCGACGAGCCGGTCTCGGCGCTCGACGTCTCTATCCAGGCACAGGTGGTCAACCTGCTCAAATCCCTGCAAAAGGAGATGGGGCTGTCGCTTATCTTCATCGCCCACGACCTGTCGGTGGTCAAGCATATCTCCGATCGGGTGCTGGTGATGTATCTGGGCAACGCCGTCGAGTTGGGGACCCGCAAGGAGATCTTCGCCAACCCGTTGCACCCCTACACCAAGGCGCTGATGTCAGCGGTGCCGATCCCGGACCCTGAGCTGGAGCGCAACAAGGTGATCCAGATCCTGGAGGGGGACTTGCCCTCACCGATGAACCCGCCGTCCGGTTGCGTGTTCCGCACCCGCTGCCCGGTGGCTGGCCCCGAGTGCGCCAAGACCCGCCCCGTGCTGGAGGGGAACTTCGATCACGCGGTCTCCTGCCTCAAGGTCGACCCGCTCTGATGGGGATGTGTTGAACCTGCTTGCGGGGCTCCTTGATGGGGCCCCGATTTATTTTTGACGGCAGTGAAGATGCCTCTTGGCGTTATCTTTTACCGCTGCTACTATCCGCGCAACAAGGGGAGTAACTTCTCGCCGGTTTGTCGTCATTACGGTGCACCCATATCCTGCAGTGCACCCGGCAGCCGGGCAGTCGATGCAAATCAGCTGTAAGTGAGACCTTGCCGAGAGGCAAGGTGTATCTGCTCCAAACGCAAACCCACGCCTCTCGGTCGTGGGTTTTGTCGTTTTTGGGAGAAGTGAACATGGGTGAATGGTGGATGTGGACCGGTTTCTTCAGCATAGTGCTGGTCCTGTTATGGATAGACATACGCTTTGTCGGTGGCGGCAAGTCACACAAGGTATCTCTCAAAGAGGCGGGCGTCTGGTCCCTCATCTGGGTCAGCGTGGCCCTGCTCTTCAACCTGGCCATCTGGCTCTGGCTGGATCACAGCGCGGGCCGTGAGATTGCCAACCAGAAGGGACTGGAGTTCCTCACCGGCTACCTCATCGAGAAAGCGCTGGCAGTGGACAACGTCTTCGTCTGGCTGATGCTGTTCGGTTACTTTGCCATTCCGGCCGAGCTGCAGCGCCGGGTGCTGCTCTACGGGGTACTGGGTGCCATCGTGATGCGTGCCGGTATGGTGTTCGCGGGCAGCTGGCTCATCGAGCAGTTCCACTGGATCCTCTATCTGTTTGGCGCTTTCCTGCTGCTGACCGGTGCCAAGATGCTGTGGGCGTCCGACAAGGAGCCTGATCTCGCCAACAACCCGTTGCTGGGCTGGATGCGCCGTCGTTTCAAGGTGACCGAGACCCTGGAAGGGGAGAAGTTCTTCGTCTGGCGGGACGGTGTGCGCTATGCCACCCCGCTGCTGCTCATTCTGGTGCTGGTGGAGGTGAGCGACCTCATCTTCGCGGTGGACAGTATCCCGGCCATCTTCGCGGTGACCACGGATCCCTTCATCGTGCTGACCTCCAACATCTTCGCCATCATGGGTCTGCGTGCCATGTACTTCCTGCTGGCGGGTGTGGCTGATCGCTTCGCCCTGCTCAAATACGGTCTGGCACTGATCCTGATGTTTATCGGGGTCAAGATGCTGTTGCTGGATATCTTCAAGATCCCGACCGGTATCGCACTGGGCGTAGTCGCGTTGATCCTGCTGGCATCCATGGGGCTGAGTCTGTTTGTGACCCGTAAAAAGGCCGCTTGAGCGCGGAAGACAATTAAGCAATAACAACAAGGGCTCCCGCGGGAGCCCTTTTTCATATCGTGTTATCAGCGTTTGATCTTCTTGGGGTTGGTGTAGCCCCAGATGGTGTACATGTCCGCCAGCAGGGCGCCGTTGTACTCCTCCAGATCTGCCTGTTTCACTTCGGCGTCACCCTGACGGCCAAACAGCACCACCTCGTCGCCGGGTTTCACCCCTTTCAGATCCGTCACATCCACCATGATGGTGTTCATGGAGGTCTTGCCGACCACCGGCACCTTCTGACCCTGGATCAGCACATAGGCCTTGTTGCTCAGGGAGCGGCGATAGCCATCGGAGTAGCCCAGCGGCAGGTTGGCGAGCCAGGAGTCACGCTTGAGAGTAAAGGTGCGGTCATAACCGACGGTGTTGCCCGCGGCATAGTGGTTGACCGAGGCGACCTGGGTTTTGAATGCCATCACCCGCTTGTATTCGGTATGGGAGGGGATGGAGTCGCCGTAGAGCAGGCCGCCCGGGCGCACCATGTCGAAGTAGGCGTCCGGCACGGCCAGAGTGGCGAAGGAGTTGGCGGCGTGGATGGTGATCTTGCTGCGATCCAGCTTGCCCGCTTCCAGCAGCCACTGGGAGTCCAGTTTGAACTGGGCCAGCCCCATCTTGACGTCCTCTTTCTCCTCCACCGGGAAGTGGGTCATGATGCCGACTGGGGTGATCCCCTTTAGCTTGAGCATGGCCAGCGCATCCTGCTTGGCATCGGCCAGACGCAGGTCGATGCCGTTGCGGCTCATGCCGGCGGAGTTGAGTGCAATATGCACCGGAATGGTGGTGTGGTGGCGCTGGGCGATATCGGCGATACCCTGGGCACTGACCAGACTGCCGATCAGCTCCTCCATCTTGTAGGGCAGGGCCTGCTCTACTTCATCCGGGGTGGCAGCACGCACCCGCATCAGACGGCCGGTAAAGCCCTTCTCGCGGGCGACGCGCGCCTCTTCGTTGCTGGCGATGCCGATGCAGGGGATATTTGCCTTGACCACGGAGGGGACCAGCAGGTCGATGCCATGACCATAAGCGTCGGCCTTCATGATGGCGCAGATTTGCGGGCCCTTGTCGCCGAGGCGATCCTTGAGGGTCTGGATATTGTGCTCAAAGGCGCCCAGATCCACTTCCAACCAGGCGTTGCTGGCGGTTTGCTCCTGGCCGTTGCGATGATCCGTCGCAAGGGGCAGATAGGGAGCCGCAACGGCTTGGCCCGCGAGCAGGCCGAAGATCAGGGTAGCCAGCAGAGTTTTCTTGTGCATGGTGATTCCTTTTTGTTATTCGCGTTGGATAGTTTGGACGGGGTCGGCCACATTGGTGGTGGTTTAACCACAACTTGTTGTTATTATTATGATCTTTGTCACTCTCAACAGGCGCTGACTGGTTGGGAGTCTACCGCAACACGGGTTCGGCCGACACTCGTCAGGGGAAGAAAATGGTCAATCTTGAGTTACGTTTGCCACCACCGCTGATCTTTCTGCTCTGTGCCGGGGCCATGTGGTGGCTAAGAGGGGAGAGTCAGCCCGGCATCTGGGCAATGGCGCTGATGGCTATGCTGGTAGTTGCGGGGGCCATCATGGGCTTTGGTGCCCTGCAACGGTTTCGTCACCACCAGACCACGGTCAGCCCCACCAAACCGCAGCACACCAGTCGTCTGGTGACCTGTGGCGTCTATCGTGTCAGCCGCAATCCCATGTATCTGGGCTTGCTCTGCTGGCTGGCCGCCTGGGGCTGTTATCTCGGTGGAAGTTGGGTCTGGGTTGGGCCAATCGTGCTGGTGGCCTGGCTGACCCGCTTTCAGATCATGCCGGAGGAGCGGCTGCTGCGCGCCCGTTTTGGCGACGAGTATGTGGCGTATTGCCAGCGTGTTCGCCGTTGGTGCTGATTGGCAGTGACCTGCGTGAGCGGAGGGCTAAGTCGGGTCAGCCGTGCTGGATAAAGAGAGCCCCGGGCGGGCCCGGGGTTCTCGAGGGACAGGTTAGAAAAAATCGCCCTTCTCGTCCTTGGTGGGTTCGAGGCTCCAGCCGGTGGCATCGCTGCTGCTGGCAATCTGTCCCTTCTCCTTCCACAGCTTGATCTTGAGGCGCAGGTTGTTGGCCGAGTCGGCGTTCTTCACCGCCTCTTCTTCCTCAATTACCCCTTCCACCACCAGATCAAACAGGGCGCTGTCGAAGGTGACCATGCCGAGGGCCTTGGATTTTTCCATCACCTCTTTGAGGCCGCCAAATTCACCGCGCTTGATCATGTCGCGGATGGTGTGGGTACCGAGCATGATCTCCACCGCGGCCCGGCGGCCGCCATCAGTGGTTTTCACCAATCGCTGGGAGACAAAGGCCTTGAGGTTGTTGCCCAGATCGTTGAGCAGCTGGGGGCGGCGCTCCTCGGGGAAGAAGTTGATGATGCGATCCAGCGCCTGGTTGGCGTTGTTGGCGTGCAGGGTGGAGATGGCAAGGTGGCCGGTTTCGGAGAAGGCCAGCGCATGCTCCATGGTCTCGCGATCGCGAATTTCGCCGATAAGAATGACGTCCGGCGCCTGACGCAGGGTGTTTTTCAGGGCGGCGTGGAAGCTGCGGGTATCCACGCCAACCTCCCGCTGGTTGATGATGCTCTTGCGGTGGCGATGAACGAACTCCACCGGATCCTCGATGGTAATGATGTGGCCGCCGCTGTTGCGGTTGCGATGGTCGATAAGCGCCGCCAGCGAAGTGGATTTACCCGAGCCGGTACCGCCGACAAACAGCACCAGGCCACGTTTCTCCATGATGGTGTCGAGCAACACCGGCGGGAGTTTGAGATCTTCAAAGCGGGGGATGTCGGTCTTGATGTTGCGGGCCACCAGAGAGACTTCGTTGCGCTGCTTGAAGATGTTGACCCGAAAGCGGCCGATCTGGGGCAGGGAGATGGCGAGGTTCATCTCCAGATCCTTCTCGAACTGCTGCTTCTGCTCGCCATCCATGATCTCGGCGGCGATCCGCGCCACTTCACCCGGTTCAAGCGGTGTTTCGTTGAGGGGGCGCAGGCCGCCGTTAAATTTGGCGCAGGGGGGCGCGCCGGTCGACAGATAGAGGTCTGAGCCATCCTGCTTGGCCAGGATCTGTAACATGTCTCGCAATTCCATTTTTTGCCTCGTCGATCAATGAGATGCCATGAGCGGGATGATATTGAGTGTACAGCCTCAGGCGCCGGTCAGTTTCTCGCGAAAGACAAAAAAGACCGCACCGAGAATGCAGAGTCCTGCCCAGAGATAGTCCCATTTCAGATCTTCCTTGAGATAGAAGATAGAGAAGGGGACGAATACGGTGAGTGTGATCACTTCTTGCAGGATTTTAAGTTGGCCCACGCTCATCACCGTATGGCCGATGCGGTTGGCGGGCACTTGCAGCAGGTATTCGAACAGGGCGATACCCCAGCTCACCAGGGCGGCAATGATCCAGGGTTTGTGGTTCATGCTCTTGAGGTGAGCGTACCAGGCGAAGGTCATAAAGACGTTGCTGCAGAGCAGCAGACCGATACTGGTGAAAATCGGGTTCATAGGGTTCTCCTTGAAAATCCGGCGCATTTTATCCCTGAACCACGGGTTTTCATACGTGGTGCGGGAGGGTATTTTTAACCAACAGGATAAGCCGTGCGAGGTATGCGACGGGATGGGCAAGTTATGCGGGATAGTGTTGTTACTGTTATTTGCCATGCCGGTGCGTGCGGCCCCGACGCTGACGGTAGCCACTGATCTGTGGCCACCATTTCGCATCCTGCAAGCGGATGGCCGGTTGCAGGGGCTCGACATGGACATCCTGCGCCGGTTGCAACAGGCGAGCGGCATTGAGTTGCAGGTACGGCGGATGCCGTGGGGCAGGGCGCTCAAGCAGATGCAGACCGGTCAGGTCGATCTGATGATTGGCCTCGCCTATACCGCCGAGCGGGCGCAGTTCATCGACTATCTGCAGCCTGCCTACTACCAGTGCTGGCCCGCGTTTTATGGTCAGCCGGTCAATGTGGCTCGGATCCACCAATACCGAGATCTGCAGGGGGTGAAGGTGGGCTATGTGCTCAACTCCGCCTACTTTGAGCCCTTCAACAGTGACAGCCGCCTCGACAAGCACGGAGTACCCACCGAAGATCAGCTGCTGCGCATGGTGCAGCGCGGTCACCTGCCGCTGATGATTGGCACCGACTGTCAGGTGGACTATGCCCTGAGTCAGGGAAATGCCAGCCGGATAGGCAAGGCGGACTACCGCCCCGCCACGCCGGTGACCCTCTATCTGGGGATGAGCAAACACTCACCTCACCAGTCACTGCGCCAGCCCTTGCTGGTGGCGCTGCAAAATCTGGTGGCCAGCGGCGAGATAAGGGGGATGGCAAAGCGTTACCAGCCTTGACCTTGGGTGGCAAGCCACTGTTATCATGCCCTTTTCCTGCTTCTCCCCCGGCGCTGCGACAGGGCCGGGGGGAAGCCTTGTTATTCGGGGATCATCCTTGTACCTCTCCCTTATCGCCCGCCAGCAGCGCTGGCAGCGGCGCTGGCTCAGTGGCCTGACGCTGCTGACCTTGCTGCTGTTTCTCTTCTCCCTCGTCTGGGGCGAGTTTGTACTGCTGCCCTGGCAGCCCCTTGGCGATCTCGAACAGCGCATCTTGCTGGAGCTGCGTCTGCCGCGCGCCCTGCTGGCGCTTTTGGCAGGGGCGGCGCTCGCCTGTGGCGGCGCCGTGTTGCAGGTGATGCTGCACAACCCGGTGGCCGAACCCGGGCTGCTTGGCGTTTCAAGCGGCGCTGGCCTTGCCGCCATGGTGGCGATGGCGGTGGCCAAGTCCCTCGGCTTCTATCTGCCCGGCTGGGGGCTGTCGCTGGCGGCCTTTGGTGGCGCCCTGCTGGTGACCATGCTGCTCATTCGGCTGGCTCGCCGGGCGCGTCTCGGTCATGCTCGCTTGCTGTTGTTTGGGGTGGCCATCGGCATCCTCACCAATGCGGCCATGACCTGGCTGATGTACTTTGCCGACGACGGCTCCTTGCGTGAATTCATGTTCTGGATGATGGGGAGCCTCTCTTACGGCAGCCAGCAGTTCGGCTGGTGGTGGCTGGTGCTGCCGCTCACCCTGGGTTGGCTCTGCTGGCAGGGCAAGGCGCTGCAACAGTTGCTGCTGGGGGAGACCCAGGCCCGCCTGATGGGGATGGATGTCGACAAGATGCGGGTGCGGCTGGTGCTGGCGGTCTGTCTGCTGACCGGTGTGGCGGTGTCGTTGTGCGGCGTCATCGGTTTTGTCGGGTTGGTGGTGCCCCATCTGCTGCGGCTCTGCGGTGGCAGCGATCAGCGCTTTCTGCTGCCTGCTTCGGCGCTTGGCGGCGGGGCCCTGCTGCTGGCGGCCGATCTGGTTGCTCGATCCACCCTGAGCGCGGGGGAGTTGCCTATCGGCGTCATCACCGCCTCGGTGGGGGCGCCGCTCTTTATCTATCTGCTATTGAGGCAAACTGCCGATGGTGCTGCATAAATATCTGCATGATTTGGTCGGGGTGCGCAGTCTCCTTATTTACCCGTTGTTGAGGCAAGATACCGATGTCACCCGCTGATCCCATGCCGGTTTCTTCTCGTGCTGCTGCGCCGCTGCTGGAGGCGCGCGCACTCGCCATTGCCGGACGGCTCTCTCCCCTGGATATCCGCTGGCATGGCGGCCAGTTGGTGGCGCTGCTTGGCCCCAATGGCAGTGGCAAGTCGACCCTGCTCGGGGCGCTGGCGGGGATTTTACCCGCCGATGGCACAGTGCTGCTGGGGGGGGAAGTGCTTACTGACATGAGTTGGCCTGAGCTTGCCAAACGGCGCGCCATGCTGCCCCAGCGTCAGCCCCAGCTGTTTCATATTCCGGTGTTTCAGGTGTTGAGCCTGGGGCTCGATGAGATGGTTGCACCTGCCAGACAGAACGAGGCGATAAATGCATTGTGCGAGGCATTGGAGCTGGAAGCCTTGCTGGCTCGTGACTTCAGCCGGTTGTCGGGGGGCGAGCAGCAGCGGGTGCTGATTGCCCGCACCCTGCTGCAGGTGTGGCCGAGCCTCAATCCGACCGGCAAGGTGCTGCTGCTGGACGAGCCGCTGGCGGGGCTCGACCTGCATCACCAGCTGGCGCTATTGCGCTTGCTGAAAACCTTGGCCGGGCAGGGCTTGCTGGTGGTGCTCGCCATCCACGATATCAATCTGGCCATCGACTGGGCCGACAGCATTCTCTGCCTGCAAGGGGGCGCGGTGGTGCGCGAAGGGGGTGTCGAGCTGGTGGATGAGGCGCTGCTGGCGCAGGTGTTCCAGATAAAGACCGAGCGCATCGAGGCGGGCGGCCGGGTCTGGTTTATGCCCAGTTTGTGAGAAACAAGCAAGGCCCTGGCGTCAGCCGAGGGCCTTTTTGAAGAATACGACTCGCTCCGTTTCGGCAAAGCCGAGTTGTTGGTGCATCTGCTGCGAGTCAAGATTGTCGATGGCGGCATCGGAGGCCAGTTCCCGGCAACCCAGCTCGCGGCCCCACTGCGCCACCTGAGCGATCAAGGCTTGGGCCACCCCACGCTGGCGCGAGGCCGGTTGCACATAGACCCCTTCCAGATACATCACAGGGCTGCTGTTGCAGCCATTCACGTAATCGTGGCGCAGGGTTGCATCGGCAAAGCCTACCGCCTGACTCTGCTCATCCAGCGCCAGAAAGGCGTTGAGATGTGCATTGGCCAACATCTCAACCCCTTCCTGCAGGTGGGCCGAAAGTGCGTGGTGCGGCCACAGCTGCTGGCGCAGGGTTGCCCACTGCGCCAGCAGCGTCTCGTCGAGGGGGACTATCTGCCAGCCGATACTCGTCATCGGGGCTCAGGCTTGCCGCTTGGCAAGGCGTACCAGTGCAGCCTCTGCCAGCATCGCCAGCAGGGTTTCGGTGTCGTTCCATGACAGACAGGCATCTGTGATGCTCTGGCCGAAGGTGGCGGCGCAGCCGTTCTCCACATCCTGACGCCCTTCCACCAGGAAGCTTTCGGCCATGATGCCGGCGATGCCGGTACGGCCGCGGCGCAGCTGATCGCAGATATCTTGCGCCACCAGCAGCTGACGGCGGTGATCCTTCATGCTGTTGCCGTGGCTGAAATCGACCACCAGACGCTCCGGCAGGCCCACATCGGCCAACGCTTCACACGCTTCATCGACACTGGCGGTGTCGTAGTTGGGGCGGTGGCCGCCACGCAGGATCACATGACCAAAGGGGTTACCGGCGGTGCGGTAGATGGTCATCTTGCCGTCCTTGTCCGGCGAATAGAAGATGTGGCTGTGACGGGCGGCGCGCACCGCATCGATGGCGATGCGGGTATTGCCGTCGGTACCGTTCTTGAAGCCAACCGGGCAGGAGAGGGCCGAAGCCATCTCGCGGTGTACCTGGGATTCGGTGGTACGTGCGCCGATGGCGCCCCAGGTGATGAGGTCGGCAATATACTGGCCGGTCACCATATCGAGGAATTCGGTGGCGGTGGGCATGCCGATCTCGTTGATGTCGACCAGCAGTTTGCGCGCCAGTTTCAGCCCTTCGTTGACGTCGAAGCTGCCATCGAGGCGCGGATCGTTGATGAGCCCTTTCCAGCCGACGATGGTGCGCGGCTTCTCGAAATAGGTGCGCATCACGATGCAGAGGCTCTCTTTATACTGCTCGCGCAGGGCGTTGAGGCGCTGGGCATACTCGCGAGCAGCAGCGGGATCATGGATAGAGCAGGGGCCGACAATGACCAGCAGGCGCTGATCGTCTCCGGCCAGAATGGCTTCCACTTCGCGACGGGCATCCAGCAGATTCTGGGCAATGGTATCGGTGATCGGAAACGCGTGTGCAAGCTCGCTCGGAGTGATCAGTGACTCCAGGCGACGGGTGCGCAATTCATCTGTGTGAATGGACATACAACTCAAGTCTCGAGTGGGTGGTGTCAGCCGCAAGGGGCGAAAAAGCAAAGAGATAAAATAAAGCAAAAGTCCACCGATTGAAACCTTGGGGGGCTCTGATAGGATGTGAGGCCAAAATCGATTCCAAATGAGGTAGATAGCGTGGCAAAGCCAGGGGCAACCGGGGTCACCCGCATCATCAATGCAACCGGTTACAGCATGAAGGGGCTCAAGTCAGCCTGGATTAACGAGGCGGCGTTTCGGCAGGAGCTGATGCTGATCCTGTTGCTGATGCCGCTGGCCTTCTGGCTGGGGGATTCCCTCAACCAGATCCTGCTGCTTATCGTCATCAGCTGGCTGGTGGTGATCGTCGAGATCCTCAACTCAGCCATCGAAGCTGTGGTAGACCGGGTTGGCTCCGAGCATCATGAGCTCTCCGGTCGCGCCAAGGATTTGGGCTCTGCCGCCGTCTTTATCGCGCTGGCCCTTAATGCCCTGGTGTGGGGGGCGCTGGTAGGCCGCAACCTGTTGGGGTGGTGGTAAGCCATCACGCTGCTTTGAGGTTCTGCTTCATACAAAAGCCCGTCATCACGACGGGCTTTTTGCTGCGCAGATAAGGGTTTATCAGTGGAGGATGCGGGCACGGATAGTGCCGTTGATCTCCTTGAGCTTGGCGAGCGCCTTCTCGCTGTGCTCGGTCTCCACGTCGATCACCACGTAACCGATATGGCTGCTGGTCTGCAGGTATTGACCGGCGATGTTGATCCCCTCTTCGGCGAAGATCTGGTTGATCTGGTTCATCACGCCCGGCTGGTTGCGGTGAATGTGCAGCAGGCGGCTGGAGCCCTTGTGGCCCGGCAGCGACACTTCCGGGAAGTTGACGGCAGAGAGGGTGGAGCCATTGTCGGAGTATTTGACCAGCTTGTTGGCCACTTCCAGCCCGATGTTCTCCTGCGCTTCATGGGTGGTGCCACCGATGTGCGGGGTCAGGATGACGTTCTCCAGCCCACGCAGCGGGCTTTGGAACTCCTCGTCATTGGACTTGGGCTCGACCGGGAAGACGTCGATGGCGGCGCCGGCGATATGGCCGCTTTTGATGACGTCAGCCAGCGCATCGATATCCACCACGGTACCGCGGGCGGCGTTGATGAAGATGGCGCCCGGTTTCATCATCCGCAGTTGCTCTGCACCGATCATGTTCTTGGTGGAGGCTGTCTCCGGCACGTGCAGGCTGATGACGTCAGACATATTGAGCAGCTCGACCATGCTCGGCACCTGAATGGCGTTACCCAGCGAGAGCTTGTTCTCGATATCGTAGTAATAAACCTTCATGCCGATGCTTTCGGCGATGATGCCAAGCTGGGTACCGATGTGGCCGTAGCCGATGATGCCGAGCTTCTTGCCGCGCGCTTCCACCGAGCGGTTGGCCAGTTTTTCCCACACGCCGCGATGGCACTTGGCGTTTTTCTCGGGGATGCCGCGCAGCAGCAGCAGGATCTCGCCCAGTACCAGCTCGGCGACCGAACGGGTGTTGGAGAAGGGGGCGTTGAAGACCGGAATACCGCGGATCTGGGCCGCTTCCAGCTCGACCTGGTTGGTACCGATGCAGAAACAGCCGATGGCGACCAGCTTGTTGGCGGCGTCGAGGACTTTCTCGGTGATCTGGGTGCGGGAGCGCAGCCCGATGAAATGGACGTCGCGGATCTGCTCGATCAGCTCCTCTTCGGAGAGCGAGGTCTTGAGATACTCCACACTGGTGTAACCTGCGGCACGAAAGGTCTCTACGGTGTTGGGGTGAACCCCCTCCAGCAGCAGAACCTTGATTTTATCCTTGTCCAACGAAAACTTGGCAGTCATGACGATCCCTCTGTATGTGCAAACGTAAGTGCAGATTTGGTGTGCGAAGAAAACCGTAAAGTAGCAAAAACGTTTGGGAGAGGGAATATTTGTGACGAAAGTCAAATTCTTTGAAGTTATCAACGAATGTTGTAAACATCCGTATGCAACTTGTTGAGGGATAAATAAAAACGGCGCCATCAGGCGCCGTCATTTATTCACAGTGCAATGTTTGGGTCATATCCCATCCTAGGGCTCAATCAACGCCGCTGCTGCGTCAGAGGTTGCAGAGTGGCGCTGGCGGGCGAGGGAGAATACCGCTGCACTGTGCTACCGGTGTCGGGATTACTGGGTAATCACGCCGTCCGGCGTACCGATCAGGACCACGTCGGCGCCGCGTGCGGCGAACAGGCCGTTGGTGACCACGCCAACGATGGCGTTCAGTCGTACTTCTAACGCCTTGGCGTCGGTAATGGCCATGCCTTTTACATCCAGAATGTGGTTGCCGTTGTCGGTGACCACCCCTTCACGCCACACCGGGTTGCCACCCAGTTTGCGAATTTCGCGGGCCACGTATTCGCGGGCCATCGGGATCACTTCCACCGGCAGCGGGAACTGGCCCAGCACGTCGACGGTCTTGGTGTTGTCGATGATGCAGATGAACTTGTCAGCTACGGCGGCAACGATCTTCTCGCGGGTCAGGGCTGCGCCACCGCCCTTGATCATGTCGCGGGTTGCGTTGATCTCGTCGGCGCCATCCACATAGACGGAGAGGGCGTCGATCTCGTTGAGATCATATACGGTGATGCCGAAGCCCTTGAGGCGCTCGGTAGAGGCCACGGAGCTGGATACCGCCCCCTTGATCTCGTCCTTCATGGTCGCCAGCGCGTCGATAAAGTGGTTGACGGTAGAGCCGGTGCCCACCCCGACGATGGTGCCGGGAACCACATACTTGAGCGCAGCCCAACCGGCCGCCTTCTTCATTTCATCTTGAGTCATGATCGTTCCTTAAGAAAAAAGCGGGCGCATTATATCCAACCCGGTACCCCGTCGCGACCTTGTTGCTCACGTTCCGGGGCAAAAAGAGGGACTTTGTAAATCGTTTACCTGATTATTCTGCGTTTGCGCGCACAAAGCAGGGGCTGCCTGCCAAAAACAGCTTATTCAAAGCGCCAGCAGTGGCTCGGAGTGATGATCTGGGGCAGCGGCACATCCCACTCCTCTTGCGGGACCGCATCCACCTGCTGGCAGTCGTGGGCAATGCCGAGCGGCTTGGGCCCCAGCTTGTGCTCATGCCAGATGGCGAGAGTGCGATCGTAGTAGCCGCCCCCCATGCCAAGGCGATTACCCTGGGCATCGAAGGCAACCAGCGGGGTGCAGATAAGATCGAGCGTGCTGTGGGGCACCACCTGCAGGATATCCAGCTCCGGCTCTTCGATGCCGTAGCGGTTGCGTACCATGGGGCTGGTGGCGGTATAGCGCAAAAAGAGCAGGTGACCCGGGGTAAAGGGGTGGATCACCGGCAGGTAGACCTCTTTGTGCTGGGCCCACAGCCAATGGATGGTGGGCAAGGGGTTGATCTCCCCGTCATTGGCCAGATAGAGGGCAATGCGTTTGGCGGCGAGGATCTCGGGGTGTTGCTTGAACTGGGCCAGCAGCTGTTGGGCCGCCGCTTGCTGCTCGGCCGGACTCAGATTTTTGCGGCGTTGACGAACCAGTTGGCGCAGGGATTGACGTTCGGGTTGGGACTCATGCATGGGGAACCTCTGGTATAGCTGCGCATCGATGGCTTGAACGCGCTCTACCTTAGCACATTCACTCTTGACGTTAAGGGGAACAGGGGAACTCCCGCCCCGGACGGTTGATGCCCGGGACGGTGGGATAAATGCTGGCGGGTCCGATAGTGAGTCAACAAGGGCCAGGGTGTGGCCCCTGTTGACAGCATGTCGGCGCGCCAGCCTCTGGTCTGTTACTTGTCAGCTTTGCCGCGCATCTGGTGCTTCACAAACACTGCAATGAGTGCCGCTACCGCGAGTGCCATCGGGTAGAAACTCATGCTTACTACCGCCAACGGCGACAGGGCGAAGATGGATCCCAGCAGCAGCGCCTGTGCGCCCCAAGGGATCAGACCCTGTACCACGCAGGAGAAAATATCGAGCATGGAGGCGGCTCGGCGCGGGGTGACACCGTGGTGTTCGGCCAGATCCCGGGCTACCTTGCTGGCGACGATAATAGCCACCGTGTTGTTGGCGGTGCACAGGTTGGTGAGGCTCACCACCCCGGCGATGCCGAGCTCGGCGGCTTTCTCGTTCTGTTCACCATTGTGCTCGCGAGTGAAACGGGCAATCAGGGCGCTGATGCGCTCACTGATCCAGGCCAGACCACCCTGACGCTCCATCAGGGCGCCGAGGCCGCCGATCAGCATGGAGAGCAGGAAGATCTCCTGCATGCCGGTAAAGCCCTGATAGATATCCTTGCTGAACTGACCGATGGCGTAGCCGTTGATCATGCCTACCACTCCGGCGGCCAGAATGCCGATCCCCAGCACCACAAACACATTCACTCCGGCGAGCGCCAGCCCCAGGATCAGCAGATAAGGCATCACCTTGAACAGCTCGATGGCGCTGCCGCTGGCAGGGGATTCACCCACTGACCCCAGGGTCAGATAGAGCAGGATCACTGCGATGGCGGCAGGGGCGGCAATCTTGAAGTTCTCGCGGAACTTATCCTTCATTTCGCACCCCTGACTGCGGGTGGCCGCTATGGTGGTGTCGGAGATGATGGAGAGGTTATCGCCAAACATGGCGCCGGAGAGAATGGTACCTGCCATCAGCACCGGATCGATACCGGCCGCCTGCGCCACGCCCAGCGCGACCGGCGCCACGG
Organism: Aeromonas sp. R9-2; assembly: GCF_040908025.1. NCBI lineage: Bacteria > Pseudomonadati > Pseudomonadota > Gammaproteobacteria > Aeromonadales > Aeromonadaceae > Aeromonas > Aeromonas sp. R9-2. The sequence goes on along the minus strand of NZ_JBFOCX010000025.1, from coordinate 199,259 downwards.
CACCTATGGTGCCCATGGAGGTGCCCATAGCGGTAGCAATAAAGGCAGAGATGAGGAACAGCCCGGGCAACAGCGCCCAGCCGGGAATGAGGGAGAGACCCAGCGCCACAGTAGCATCAACCCCGCCGGTGGCCTTGGCCACGCTGGCAAAGGCGCCCGCCAGCAGATAGATAAGGCACATCGCCATGATATTGCTGTGGCCAACCCCCTTGAAGAAGGTCTCCAGATTGCTGTTGAAGCTCTCTTTGCCAAGCAGCAGGGCGAGCATCACCGCAGGCAGGGCAGCAACCGGAGCGGGCAGCTGATAGAAGGCGAATTCGACCCCCTGCAGGGTCAGCCAGGTACCGGTACCGATAAAGAGTGCGAGAAAAACCAGAAGTGGCAACAAGGCCCTGGCACTGGGTTGGATCTGGATCATGTGTTCCTCTGAAATTGAACAATGACCTCCTGTCATAAACTGCTTTGTACCTGTATCGGATAGGGATAGGGGGAAAACAGGGCGGGCATCCTGCCGCATTGGGGTGCCCACAGTAGTGAGTCAACATCGCCTGGTCAAGATAGACGTCCAGATGGATAGGTGTTTTTGTTTGATGATTCTGGTGTTATTGAGATATCAAAATAATATTCGGAAAAAGAAGTTAGTGCTGTTTATTATTCATTACTGTTCTGGCACAGTCCGCGGGTATCTGGGGGTATCGCGTGCCTTTAATAAGGAAAGAGGGAAACGATAAGATCTCTGCATGCAATCTTGGGGATTTCTCCCGCTGCCAAACGTCAGCCGCACCTCTCTCTATCTCTACGTGAGCATGGTACGGATATTTCCAGAACGCGTGGACACAAGACCTGGGCTGTGTGGTTACTGTGTCAGTTTCTCCACCGCCTGAACGGCTGTCGCGAGAGCATCCTGTTCCAGCGTCAGCGGAATGTGGCCAATACCGGGCAGCAGGGTGACAGGCCAGGAGATGCCGAGACGTCTTAACTCAGGTTCAAGTTGATCTGTTTGAAAGGCTTCGTCATTTGCACCCGCGATCACGGCGCAGGGGCGTTGCACATTGCGTATGTTTTGCTGATAGTCGCGCTCCGGCTGAAAGTTCGAAGCAAGGTTGAAGGAGTAGGAGGGGGTCAGCAGGGATTTCGCCTCATCATTGAGGGCAAAGTTCAGCACGGTCAGATGGTTGAGTGCGGAAATATGGAAACCGTTGAGGATGCTCAGGGCGATGAGGCGAGGCAAGCCGATACGCACCCAGCCACCGCTGTTGGGCCGGTAGTTGGCGGCGGTGGGGCCAAGATAGGGGGAGAGCAGCAGATAGCTCTCGAACAGGGTTTGTCGCGTGCTGCCAGCAACGCGCAGCACAAAGCCACCCCCTGACGAGAAGCCGACGAGTGTTGCAGGCTTGTCGGGGGCTACCGACTTGATGAAATCTTCCAGGTCGTCTTCAAGCTGGCCGATGTAGGCAATGGTGCCTTTGTCGCCCGATGCGCCATGGCCGCGAATATCGAGGGCGTAGGCGTCGTATCCCGCTTGCGAAAAGGCGCTCGCCATCTTGTGCATGCTCTGACTGCTGGCAGAAGAGCCGTGAACCAGTACCACGCTGCCCTTGACCTTGTTGTTCTTCGTATTGCCCTCTGCGCCATAGTGCCGATAGGCCAGCTGCGTGCCGTCACGCGCCGGGTATCTTGAGAGGGGTGGCATGCTGCTCCAGCCACTCCCCTTGAAAGGGTCGTTGATGCTGGCCATCGCCGGTGCCGGACTCGGCCCGCCAAACAGCAGAGCCGCGGCCAGCATGACCAGGGTCAGTGATATCAACCCCACAGCAAACAGCAATCCTGCGCTCATCCTTGCACCTCGTTTGATATCGACACGGGCGTTGCCCTGATTTTGCTTATGCTGGCATTTCACTCGTTCGAACCTATCAGATGGCACCCGGTCTGCCAAATGATGGAGTGAGACGATGAAAAACGGCCTGTGACCAAAAGGAAGTTCTTGGCCAGCCAGTGTGCGCTGCCGTTGGAGAGCGCAGCAAGGAGTGGTGGCATCATGGCTTTTCAAACCCGGCGCGGGCTGGTAAAACGGTCTCTTTCCATAATTAAAAGAGATGAGAGGGTGGAGATGGACAATCCGATCCGTGTGGCCGTGATGGGCTGTAATGGTCGTATGGGCAAGGTGCTGCTGGAGGCCATCACCAACACCGATGGCGTAGTGGTCGGTGCCGCGCTGGAGCGGCCGGGTTCGGCGGTGATCGGCCTTGATGCCGGTGAGCTCAATGGGCTGGGCCATCTGGGCGTGGCCATCAGCGATAGTCTGGACAAGGTGCGCGATGAGTTTGATCTCATCATCGACTTCACCCGCCCCGAGGTGACCCTTGCCAATCTGGCCTTTGCGCTGGCCCACCACAAGCAGATGGTGATCGGCACCACCGGTTTTGACGATGCAGGCAAGGCCGCCCTGAAAGAGGCGGGCAAGCAGATCGGTATCGTGTTCGCCTCCAACTACTCGGTCGGGGTCAACCTGGTGTTCAAGCTGCTGGAGCAGGCCGCCAAGGTGATGGGGGATTACACCGACATCGAGATCATCGAGGGCCACCATCGCCACAAGGTGGATGCGCCATCCGGTACTGCGCTCTCCATGGGGGAAGTGGTCGCCAAAACGCTGGGCCGGGATCTCAAGGAGTGCGCCGTCTATGGTCGCGAGGGGATCACTGGCGAGCGGGATCGCAACACTATCGGCTTTGCCACCATTCGCGCCGGCGATCTGGTGGGGGAGCATACCGTCATGTTTGCCGATATCGGCGAGCGGGTGGAGATCAGCCACAAGGCCTCCAGCCGCCTGACCTTCGCCAACGGTGCTGTGCGGGCGGGCAAGTGGCTTGGTCAGCAGGGGGCCGGTCTTTATGACATGCAGGATGTGCTCAATCTCAAGTGATGCCTCTGAGCGGCACTTTCGTACTACTGCTACCCCAGTGAAAAACCCCGGCTTGCCGGGGTTTTTGCTGTCAGTCAGCCAGATTTTGTGTAAAAAGACACGCTGCCTGCAATTTTTAACTGAACTCCTTATAAATCACACTATTGCGTTATCCGCCAGATTTTTCCTTCCTGAATGTCATCACCAGGTAACAGATTTGAGCATCTTTATGGCGGATAAAGCCATTTTTTTACACGAACTGGAAAAGACTAAAAATTCAAGCACAGAAAAACGTTTTCCATTTTTCATGTTCACTCTTGTCATCGTAAAAGCGTTAAATTTGTCATTAATGCTTTTTGTGTAAAAATAAAAACCATTGTTTTAATTGGTTTTTTTGTTTGTTTTTGTCGTTATTGCTGGCTTGGTAGCATCTTTTGATGGTGGTTTTTCCTTTTCTTTCGCGGGAGGGGGTTGCAAAGCGATTAAGTGCATAGATAATGGGTAATGTTGCTTTTTTATTGAATTTAGATGCATTTCATCTGAGAAAAGACGTTGAAATGCCACTTTTTTTAAGTAGAATGCGCCCAATTTGCCAGAAATCTGCCGGGTTCGAGTCCTGTCCAAGACCGGAACCGAGCCCGCAACACCCAGGTAAATTGCTGAATTTAAAGCTAAATAACTGGAGGTTGTCTTGAATCACACTGCATTGCTAGTGCTGGAAGATGGAACTGTGTTCAAAGGCGTGTCGATAGGCGCCGAGGGATGTTCCGTTGGTGAAGTGGTTTTCAATACGTCGATGACGGGCTATCAGGAAATCCTCACCGATCCCTCTTATTCCCGTCAGATAGTCACCCTCACTTACCCCCATATAGGCAACACCGGCACCAACAGCGAAGATGAAGAGTCCAGTCAGATCCATGCTCAGGGATTGATCATCCGGGACCTTCCGATACTTGCCTCCAATTTCCGCAATCAGCAATCCCTCTCCGAATACCTCAAGTCTCACAACATCGTTGGCATCGCCGACATCGACACCCGTAAACTGACCCGCATCCTGCGCGAGAAAGGCGCTCAGGCTGGCTGCATTCTGGCCGGGAAACAGGTCGATGAAGCCTATGCCCTCGAACAGGCCCGCGCCTTCCCAGGTTTGAAGGGAATGGATCTGGCCAAAGAGGTGACGGTTGGTGAAGCGTACAACTGGACGACCGGGAGCTGGCAGCTTGGCAAGGGGCATGTCACCCCGGATGCCGACCAGCTGAAATACCACGTGGTGGCCTATGACTTTGGCGTCAAGCGCAACATCCTGCGGATGCTGGTTGACCGCGGCTGCCGCCTGACTGTGGTACCGGCCAAGACCCCGGCCGCCGAGGTACTGGCGATGAATCCGGATGGCATCTTCCTCTCCAACGGCCCCGGCGACCCCGAGCCGTGCGACTACGCCATCGAGGCCATCAAGGCTTTCCTTAATACCAACACGCCGGTATTCGGCATCTGTCTGGGTCACCAGCTGCTGGGTCTGGCCTCCGGTGCCAAGACCGTCAAGATGAAGTTTGGCCACCACGGCGCCAACCATCCGGTGAAGAGCCTCGATGACAACACCGTCATGATCACCGCTCAGAACCACGGCTTTGCGGTAGACGAGAACAGCCTGCCGGATTGCCTGCGCGCCACCCACGTCTCCCTGTTCGATGGTTCCCTGCAAGGTATCCATCGCACCGACCGTCCGGCCTTCAGCTTCCAGGGGCACCCCGAAGCGAGCCCGGGCCCGCACGACTGTGCCGGTCTCTTTGACCACTTTATTGAATTGATTAAGCAGTATCGCGCCTAAGAAATAGAGGAAAGAGTTTCATGCCAAAACGTAATGACCTTCAGAGCATCCTGATCCTCGGCGCTGGCCCCATCGTCATCGGCCAAGCCTGCGAATTTGACTACTCCGGCGCCCAGGCGTGCAAAGCCCTGCGCGAGGAGGGTTACCGCGTTATTCTGGTCAACTCCAACCCGGCCACCATCATGACCGACCCGGAGATGGCAGACGCCACCTACATCGAGCCCATCACCTGGGAAGTCGTGCGCGAAATCATCAAGAAAGAGCGCCCGGACGCCATCCTGCCCACCATGGGTGGCCAGACTGCGCTCAACTGTGCACTGGCACTGGAGAAGCATGGCGTGCTGGCCGAGTTCGGTGTCGAGATGATCGGTGCCACCGCCGATGCCATCGACAAGGCCGAAGACCGCTCCCGTTTTGACAAGGCGATGCGCAGCATTGGCCTGGAGTGCCCGCGTGCCGGCATCGCCCACAACATGGAAGAGGCGTGGGGCGTGCAGCAGATGGTCGGCTTCCCCTGCATCATCCGTCCCTCCTTTACCATGGGTGGCTCCGGTGGCGGTATCGCCTACAACACCGAAGAGTTCGTCGAGATCTGCGAGCGCGGTCTGGACTTGTCGCCGACCAAAGAGCTGCTCATCGACGAGTCGCTGATCGGCTGGAAAGAGTACGAGATGGAAGTGGTGCGGGATCGCAACGACAACTGCATCATCGTCTGCGCCATCGAAAACTTCGACCCCATGGGTATCCACACCGGTGACTCCATCACGGTCGCGCCAGCCCAGACGCTGACCGACAAGGAGTACCAGCTGATGCGCAACGCCTCCATGGCGGTACTGCGCGAGATCGGTGTCGAGACCGGCGGCTCCAACGTCCAGTTCGGTATCAACCCGAAAGATGGCCGCATGGTCATCATCGAGATGAACCCGCGGGTGTCGCGCTCCTCTGCGCTGGCCTCCAAGGCGACCGGTTTCCCCATCGCCAAGATCGCCGCCAAGCTCGCCATCGGTTACACCCTCGACGAGCTGATGAACGATATCACCGGCGGTCGCACTCCGGCCTCCTTCGAGCCGGCCATCGACTACGTGGTCACCAAGGTACCGCGCTTCAACTTCGAAAAATTCGCCGGTGCCAACGACCGTCTGACGACCCAGATGAAGTCGGTCGGTGAAGTGATGGCCATCGGCCGCAACTTCCAGGAGTCCCTGCACAAGGCGCTGCGCAGCCTCGAGACCGGCAAAACCGGTTTCGACCCCATGGTTGACCTCAATGCCCCGGACTCCCTGACCCGCATCCGTCACGAGCTGCAGGATGCAGGTAGCGACCGTATCTTCTACATCGCCGATGCATTCCGCGCCGGTCTCTCCATGGATGGCATCTTCAAGCTGACCAAGATTGACCCCTGGTTCCTGGTACAGATTGAAGACCTGGTGAAACTGGAAGAAGAGGTGAAAGAGCGCGGCATGGCCGGTCTCGATGCCGACTTCCTGCGTGCCCTCAAGCGCAAAGGCTTTGCCGATGCCCGTCTGGCCAAGATCCTCGGCGTGGCCGAAGGGGAAGTGCGCAAACTGCGCGCCCGCCACAACATCTTCCCGGTCTACAAGCGGGTAGATACCTGCGCCGCCGAGTTCGCCACCAACACCGCCTACATGTACTCCAGCTATGACGAGGAGTGCGAAGCGGCCCCGAGCAACCGCGACAAGATCATGATCATCGGCGGCGGCCCGAACCGTATCGGTCAGGGTATCGAGTTCGACTACTGCTGCGTGCACGCGGCGCTGGCCCTGCGCGAAGACGGTTACGAGACCATCATGGTCAACTGCAACCCGGAGACCGTCTCCACCGATTACGACACCTCCGATCGTCTCTACTTCGAGCCGGTGACCCTGGAAGATGTGCTGGAAATCGTGCGCATCGAAAAACCCAAGGGCGTCATCGTTCAGTACGGTGGCCAGACCCCGCTGAAACTGGCCCGTGCACTGGAAGCCAACGGCGTGCCGATCATCGGTACCAGCCCGGATGCCATCGACCGCGCCGAAGACCGCGAGCGCTTCCAGTCTGCCGTCGAGCGCCTCGGCCTCAAGCAGCCGGAAAACGGCACCGTCACCGCGCTGGAGCAGGCCGTGCTGCTGGCCGAGCGTATCACCTACCCGCTGGTGGTTCGCCCCTCCTACGTGCTGGGTGGCCGCGCCATGGAAATCGTCTATGACGAGCAGGATCTGCGTCGCTACTTCGCCGAGGCGGTAAGCGTCTCCAACGAATCGCCGGTACTGCTGGACCGCTTCCTGGACGATGCGACCGAGCTGGACGTGGATGCCATCTGCGACGGCACCGATGTGGTCATCGGCGGCATCATGGAGCACATCGAGCAGGCCGGTATCCACTCCGGTGACTCCGGTTGCTCCCTGCCTCCCTATACCTTGTCCAAGAAAATTCAGGACGAGATCCGCGAGCAGGTGCGCAAGCTGGCGCTGGAGCTCGGCGTTATCGGCCTGATGAACGTGCAGTTCGCGGTCAAGGGCGATGACATCTACCTTATCGAGGTGAACCCGCGTGCCGCCCGTACCGTGCCGTTTGTCTCCAAGGCGACCGGTGCTCCGCTGGCCAAGATTGCCGCCCGTGTGATGGCCGGTCAGTCGCTGCAAGAACAGGGCTTCACCAAAGAGATCATCCCGCCCTACTACTCGGTGAAAGAGGTGGTACTGCCGTTCGCCAAGTTCCCGGGGGTTGACCCGCTGCTGGGGCCGGAGATGCGCTCCACAGGTGAGGTAATGGGTGTGGGCAGCAGCTTTGCCGAGGCCTATGCCAAGGCGCAGCTGGGTGCCAACCACGCCGTACCGAAAGAGGGGCGTGCCCTCTTGTCAGTGCGTCACAGCGACAAGGCGCAGGTGGTCGACTTGGCCGCCAAGCTGCTGGAGCTGGGCTACGAGCTGGATGCCACTCACGGCACCGCCGTCGCGCTGGGTGAGGCGAGCATCAACCCGCGTCTGGTCAACAAGGTGCACGAAGGTCGCCCGCACATTCTCGACCGCATCAAGAATGGCGAGTACACCTACATCGTCAACACCGCCGAAGGGCGGGTGGCGATCCAGGACTCCAAGCAGCTGCGTCGCGCCGCCTTGCAAAACAAAGTGGCGTATACCACCACCATGAACGAGGCGTTTGCCACCTGCATGGCCATCAGTGTGGATGCCACCGCCAACGTCAACTCGGTGCAGGAGCTGCACCAGAAGGTGAAAAACCGCTAAGAGTTTGCAGCGGGCATCTGCCCGCCTTGCCAGACGACCAACCCCCGCCAGCGATGGCGGGGGTTTCTTTTTATCAGGCGCTCACCGTTCGGTTCGGGCCGGGTGAATCCTTGAAGAAGGTCATGAGTTCCGCATCGCAGACAACGGATGGCGCGTGGGGTGGCAAAAACTGGCAAGGGGAGGGGATGCTGCGAGCGCGGGTTTCAACTGCGGCAGGCAATCCTCTACAATGGCCCCACTTTGCTTGTCAGTGCAGTGCCAGCGGCGCTGCCTGTAGGGCCTACAAAAAATGGACATGCTTATGACCGCTTTGCCTTCCTGTCGTCTTCTTGCCTTCTGCTCTGCCTTGTTGCTGGCCGGTTGTGCCAGTGATCCCGCCTCCGCGCCTGCCAAAGAGGTGAGCGTGAGCAACCCCAAAACGCCGCCTGCCATGCAGCCGCGCAAACCGGCGGATATGAAGAGCCGCATCGTGCGCTTCTTGCCCCGTCAGGTGCCTGACAAACAGGGGTGGGCCAACGACGTGGTGACGGCGCTCACCACCCAGGGGGTGACGGTCAATGATCACAATGTCTGTAGCGTGCTGGCGGTGGCGGAGCAGGAAGCCACTTATCAGGCCGACCCCGTGGTGCCGGGTCTTGGCAAGATCGCCTGGAAAGAGATCAACTCACGGGCAGCCAAGCTGCTGATCCCCGAATTTATGGTGCGGGCCGCGCTCTCCATCAACTCGCCCACCGGCAAGAGCTACGCCGAGCGGATCGACAAGTTGCGTACCGAGCGGGAGATGAGTGAAATCTTCGAAGACATGATCAGCATGCTGCCGATGGGCAAGACGCTGTTTGGCAATCTCAACCCGGTGCATACAGGCGGCCCGATGCAGGTGAGCATCGCCTTTGCCGAGGCCAACGCCCGTGGCTACCCCTATCCAATCAAGGATTCCATCCGCCACGAAGTCTTTACCCGTCGCGGCGGCATCTGGTTTGGCACCAAACATATCTTCGGTTATCCCGCCGACTACCCGGATACCCTCTACCGCTTTGCCGATTTCAACGCCGGCTGGTACGCCAGTCGCAATGCCGCCTTTCAGGCCGCCGTCAGCCGCCTGAGTGGCAAAACTCTGGCGCTGGACGGGGATCTGATCCGCTATGACTCGGATCTGCCGGGCAACACCGAGCTTGCCGTCTACACCCTCGCCAACCGGGTCAATATGAGCAAACAGGCGATCCACCAGAGTCTGCGCAAAGGGGATACTGCCGAATTTGCCGAGACCGATCTATACCATCGCATCTTTACCCTGGCCGACAAGCAAGCGGGCAAGCGACTGCCCCGCGCCATCCTGCCCGGCATTCAGCTAAAGAGCCCGAAAATTACCCGCAACCTCACCACCGCCTGGTTTGCCAAGCGGGTGGATGACAGGGAGCAGCGATGCGTGCGGCAGATGGCGACGATTAGGTAGGACTGGGTTTGCTTCGAGACTAGTTGCAAAGCGGGTTGCCATTGTTAATGGCAACCCGCACGCTTAATCGCCCCTTCCAATGGAGATCTTTGGCTCGCATCCAGTCATGAACGGTGGCGGCTCCTTCCGAGTGGCATGAGTTGTTACTACTTTTGCAGGATTAGCCGTGTTGGCGGCGGTCGTTGGCCTGGGCCAGTAGCATGCGGCTTTCACGCAGGAACTGGTCGGCATGTTCGCCGAAGAAACCGGAAACTTGCGAGAAGGCCTCGATGAAGCCGTCCCTGTCCCCCCGCTCCAGCAGCCCCAGCGCTTCGCCGAAGTTTTGGTAGTAGCGACGGATCATCGCCAGATTCTGCGGTGACGACAAAATGATGTCGGCATAGAGGTGGGGATCCTGAGCGAACAGCCGCCCCACCATGGCGAGCTCCAGCCGGTAGATGGGAGAGCTCAAACTCAGCAGGCGATCCAGATTGGCCTGCTCCCGGGAGAGGTGCCAGCCATAGGCAAAGGTGGCGAAGTGACGCAGTGCCTGAATGAGGGTCATCGCCTCATCGTGGGCCTTGGCTTCCACCTGCTGCAAGCGGGCGCCCCAGATGGTCATCTGATCCAGCAGCCATTGGCTGGCGGCGGGGTCACGACCCTGGCAGCAGACGATCACCTGCTTGGCGAGACTCGCCACATCCGGCCCGAACATGGGGTGCAGTCCCAGTACCGGCCCTTGGTGCACCGCCAGCATATGTTCAAGCGGCGCTGCTTTCACGCTGGTGACATCGACCAGCAGGCAGTGGGCGGGCAGGTTGCCGAGGTGGTCGATGATCTGGCAGGTGATATCGATGGGCACCGCCACCATCACCAGACCGGCTCCGGCGAGGAGCTCGTCAGCGCGCGGCCAGTCGGCTTGTTCCAGCGTCTCGATCCGATAGCCTGAGAGGCTGAACATATGGCCGAACAAGCGGCCAAGCTGGCCCTGACCGCCGATGATGACCACCTTGCCAAGGTCCGGCTTTATGCATTTGAAGCCGGTATCTTTCTCGCTGGCATAAGATTCGCGCATCACCCGGCGCAGCACGTCTTCGATGAGATCGCCGGGCACCCCCAACTGCTCGGCCTCGGCGCGGCGGCGGGCCAACATGCTCGCTTCCCTGTCCGGTGCATAGATGGGCAGGCCGTGGCGGCTCTTTACCTCACCCACTTCTCCCACCAGGGCCAGACGGGCGGCAAGCAGATCGATCAGCTGCTTGTCCACCGCATCTATCTTGTCCCTGAGTACATTCAACTCTTCAGCCATATCCAGTCCCTGCTGGCGCCGCAGCGGCGACGCCCTGAAAATCAAGATGCAACAAGGTATCACGGCATGAGCGGTTTGATGCCACCAGCGGTGATACCTCGATTGTTCAATAGGTTACGACAAGATACCACGGCTTACCGTGCAGTTCTGCCCTTGAGAGGGTCAGCCAGCTGGTTGTGGCAGCGGGCCAGCAGGGTAGCGGTGGTGTCCCAGTCGATGCAGGCATCTGTGATGGAGACCCCGTAGCGCATCTGCTCCTTGGGCTGCTCGCTGGACTGGTTTCCCTCGAACAGGTTGGATTCGAGCATCACCCCGATGATGGAGCGGTTGCCCTCCTGGATCTGGTGGATGACGTTGTCGGCCACCTTGGGCTGCAAACGGTGATCCTTGCTGGAGTTGCCGTGGCTGCAATCCACCACAAGGCTCGGCAGCAGGCCCGCTTTCTCCAGCGCCTCTTCCGCCAGTGACACGTTGACCGAGTCATAGTTGGGATGTTTGCCGCCGCGCAGGATCACGTGGCCATCCGGGTTGCCCTGGGTCTGCAGCAGCGCAACCTGGCCCTGCTGGTTGATCCCCATAAAGGCGTGAGGGGAGGAGGCCGCTTGCAGCGCATTAATGGCAGTCCCCAGGTTGCCGTCGGTGCCGTTCTTGAAGCCGACCGGCATGGAGAGGCCGGACGCCATCTCCCTGTGGGTCTGGGATTCGGTGGTGCGGGCGCCGATGGCTGACCAGGAGAAGAGCTCGGCCAGGTATTGCGGGCTGATGGGGTCGAGCGCTTCGGTAGCCAGCGGCAACTCCAGCTCCGCCAGCCAGCAGAGCAGCTCGCGGGCACGATGAAGCCCCAGCTCCACATCGAAGGTGCCATCCAGATTGGGGTCGTTGATAAAGCCTTTCCAGCCGACCGTGGTGCGCGGCTTTTCAAAGTAGACCCGCATGACAATGTAGAGAGAGTCCTGATAGGCATCATGCAGCGCTTTGAGTCTGGTTGCGTACTCTTTGGCGGCGTCCATGTCGTGGATGGAGCAGGGACCACAGATCACCAGCAGCCGGTGATCGCGACGGTGAATGATGTCGGCGATGGTATTGCGGGCCCCTTGCACGAATGCCAGCGCCTTGTCGGAGATGGGTAACTTCTCCTTGAGCTGGGCAGGCGTGATCATCACTTGTTCGGACTGGATGTGGATGTTGTTCAGGGGGTCTCTTTGCATGATTTCATTCTCTCTACTGTATTAAGCTAAAAGCGATTGTACCGATATGTTTACGTTGGTACCTGCTTTGTTACGCAACCGCCCTCACCTTACCAAGGAAAAGCAAACAATCAAGTGAAACTAGCGGATTTACCGCTAAAAAGTCAGATAAAGGAGCTGCTATATAGTGCGAACAGGAATAATACAGAGGGTTTTTCGGAGGCTTAATGGTTTTTGTGTAATTTAATGTTTACAGCTTGAGGGCGTGAAGGCTGCGTTGCCCAGCTGTTTACCCACAGTAAATGGTATCTCTGGGAGACTGCAACGCGATGGCAATGATGGGTGAGGTGGCTATCTGGTCAGCCATAGAAAAAGGGAGCCATAATGGCTCCCTTTGCGGTAGGAAGGGGTACCCCGTCTGGCTGCGGATCAGCGCTTCTGTTTTCCCTGCAGCTCTTTGTTCAGGCGAGTGAGCATCCCCTGGGTGACCAGCACTATGCCCTGCTCGGAGCGGTGGAAGCAACGTGCATCTTCATCGGCGTTTTCACCGATCACCGTGCCTTCCGGCAGTTTGCACCCCTTGTCGATCACCACCCGGCGCAGTCGGCAACCGGCACCTATCTCCACACCCGGGAAGATAACGGCCTGATCCAGGGTGCAGAAGGAGTCGACCCGCACATTGGTAAAGAGCACCGAACTCAGGATGAAAGAGCCACTGACGATGGTGCCCCCGGCAAACATGGAGTTGATGGTCATGCCGTGCTGGCCGTTTCGGTCCTGCACGAACTTGGCGGGAGGAGTCATGTTCTGACTGGTCCAGATGGGCCAGTCCTGATCGTAGATATCCAGCTCAGGCGTGACGGAAGCGAGATCCATATTGGCCTCCCAGAAGGAGTCCACGGTGCCCACATCGCGCCAGTAGGGGCGGCGATCCGGACAGCAGCCGACACAGGACATGCCAAACGGGTGAGCGAATGCGGTGCCCTCTTTCACCACGCGGGGGATCACGTCCATGCCGAAATCGTGATGGGACTGCTCGTTGGCAATGTCCTCTTCCAGCAGCTGATAGAGATACTCCGCATCGAAGATATAGACGCCCATGGAGGCCAGCGCGGTGTCGGCCTTGCCCGGCATGGCGGGCGGGTTGGCGGGCTTTTCGACGAAGGCATTGATCTTGCGATCATCATCCACCGCCATTACCCCGAAGGCGCTTGCTTCACTGCGTGGCACCTCGATGCAGGCAACGGTCACCTTGGCGCCCATATTGACGTGATCGAGCAGCATGGCGGCGTAATCCATCTTGTAGATGTGGTCGCCTGCCAGCACCACCACATATTTGGGGGCGTGATCGCGGATGATATCCAGATTCTGGTAGACCGCATCGGCGGTACCCCGATACCAGTTCACCTCATCCACCCGCTGCTGGGCAGGGAGCAGATCGATAAACTCGTTCATCTGGTAGCGCAGGAAAGACCAGCCCGATTGGAGATGGCGCAACAGGCTGTGGGATTTGTACTGGGTCACGACACCGACCCGACGGATGCCGGAGTTGATGCAGTTGGAGAGCACGAAATCGATGATGCGGAATTTGCCGCCGAAATGAACGGCAGGTTTTGCACGGTTGTCGGTTAACTGTTTGAGGCGACTACCCCGCCCTCCTGCGAGTACCAAAGCCATGGTCTCGTTCAGCAACTGTCTGGATTTTGCTGTATTGGCAGGTTGTAACAACATCTCATATCCCTTTGTAGATAAATCACTACAATGTTGCCTCCTTTGAGCCCTCAAGAAAGTGCTTTCAGTCACATTTTATGGTTTCTGATGTAATAAAATGACCTTTTTGTTATTAAAAATGACGGGTTGATCCGTCATTGCTTTCAATATGGTCAGTTGTCAATTGAGGCGAGCCGAGCAACAAAAGGGGCGGCGAGAGACCGAGAGGAGGGATGGAAAAAGCCCCTGCCAATGGTTGGCAGGGGCCCGGTTCGTTGAGACCCGGTGAGTCGGGCCTGATTAACAAGGTTCAAGCTGCGTTGGCCAGTGGCTCCTCGCTCTTCTTCTGGTAGGCCTGAGGGGTGAGCCCAAGCAGCTCCTGCACGGTCGAGGCGACGGTAATGGAGGATACGGTGCCCACCAGGATCCCGGCAAACAGGGTGAAGGAGAAGCCGTAGAGGGCGTCACCGCCAAACAGCAACAGAGCGCCCACGGTAAACAGGGTGGTGCCCGAGGTGATCATGGTGCGACTGAAGGTCGCCTTGATGGCCACATCGGAGCACTCGTGGATGCCCATCTGGGTACGCGAGCTCAGCAGATCCCGCAACCTGTCCGAGATGACGATGCTGTCGTTGAGGGAGTAGCCGATCACCGCCATCAAGCCGGCGATGATGTTCAGATCGAATTCGATCTGAAAGAGTGACAGCAGTCCCAGTGCCACGATGGCGTCATGGACTACCGAGAGCAGGATTCCGATGGCCTGACGCCACTCGAAACGAAACGCCAGATAGGCCGACATCGCCAGCGAAGCGACCAGCACCGCCAGCATCCCCTGCTGGAACAGCTCGGCACCCACCTGAGGGCCGACGATGGTGGTGCGCAGCAACTCGACCGGCATCCCCAACTGCTGGGTCAGCATGGTGGCGAGATCTGCCGCGGGCCAGGGCAGTTCGTGGGGGGGCAGCTTGATCAGCCACTCGCCGGGAATACCGGCCGAGCTGAGCTCAACGGCTCCCGCCAGCGGGGAGACCAGCATGGCATTGAGCTCATGGGCCTCTTTCAGGGTCTGGATATGAAACTCCAGCAGGATCCCGCCGGTAAAATCGAGCCCCAGTGTCAGGCCGTTCACCAGCAAGATGGCGATGCTGGCCACGGTCAGCAGGATGGAAGCCCACAGGCCAATATAACGCCAACGGGTCAGCCCCATGGCAACGATCATTCTCAACATAATTCTCTCCTTGGCCAGCCAGCATCAGGCTGTTGGCCCATCACAACGTGTCGCGACACGCCGGGAAAATAGTGTTCTGCTTTGGCCGCTCCGGCCATATCCATGGCCGATGGCGCAGTCAAAGCCGCTCATCAGAGGGACTGCTGTCCCGTTACACCTTCAGCGTGCGCTCGCTGCTGCGTCCCCACAGGGGGTTGATGATGGCGCGCGTCCCCCAGATCCCGGTGATCATGCTGGAGAGCAGACCCAGAATGAGGGTGATGGAGAAGCCCTGCAGCGGCCCGGAGCCGATGGAATAGAGCACCACGGCGCAGATGAGCGTAGTGATGTTGGCATCGAATATGGTGTGGAAGGCCGAGCGATAGCCAAAGTCGATGGCGTTGGCCAGTGAGCCCCCTTCTCGCAGACGGTCCCTGATCCGCTCGAAGATCAGCACATGGGTATCCACAGCCATGCCCACCGTCAGCACCAGACCTGCGATCCCCGGCAGGGTCAACACGGCGCCCGGCAGCACTGCCAGCATGCCGACCTGCATCAACAGGTTGGCGACCAGCGCCGTGATGGCAACCCAGCCGAATTTGCGGTACCAGGCCATCATGAACAGCATCATGCCTGCCATGCCGAAGGCCAGCGCGGTGAAGCCCGCCTCAATATTCTGCATCCCCAGCGTCGGGCCAATACTGCGTTCTTCCAGGATCTTGAGCGGGGCGGTGAGGGCGCCGGCACGCAGCAGCATGGCCAGCTCTTGCGCCTCCGGCAGACTGCCAATGCCGGTGATGCGGAACTGGTTGCCAAGGGCGGTCTGGATGGTGGCGACGTTGATCACCTCGCTCTGGGCGCGCAGTTTGCCTTGGGCGTTGGTCTTGTACTCGGTGAAGACGGTCGCCATCGGCTTGCCCACATGCTGGCGGCTGAACTGGTTCATCTTGCTGCCACCCAGGGTGTCGAGCACGATATTGACCTGGGGTTGACCCATCTCGCCCATATTGGCGCGGGCATCGACGATGTGCTCGCCGGTCAGTACCGGCTTGCGTGCCATGCCGACGGCCTGACCGTTGCGATCGGCGATATAGAAGTGGCTGTCGGCTTTGGCCTCGTAGAAGGCCAGCGAGGCGGTGGCCCCGATCACCTCTTTCGCCTGCTTGGGGTTGTGTACCCCGGGCAGTTCGATACGGATGCCATCCTGCCCCTGACGCACCACCGAGGCTTCGACGATGCCGAGTTCGTTGATCCGTTTTTTCAGGATCGACAGGTTCTGGGTCACGGCGTTGTTGACCAGCAGGGTGCGCTCAGCATCGCTCAGCACCAGTTTCAGATCATTGCTGGAGCGGGTCAGCTTCCACTGATCCTGACGGGTACCGGCACTCTCCTTGATGATGGCGAGCCAGCTCTCTTGTTCGGCCACCTCCGGCAGGGTGACGGCTACGGCGCCCTGTGCCGTGCGCGTGACGCTGGCGCCGCGCAGGTTGGCTTCACGGAAACGGGTGCGCAGGGTATCCACCAGATTCTTGGTCTGATTGTCGATGACAAAGTCCACATCCACCCCGATCAGCAGCTGGGAGCCGCCACGCAGATCGAGCCCCAGCTTGATGGGGTCGGCGCCGAGACGGGTGATCCAGGCCGGCGCATTGGAGTGAAACTCCAGTGTCAGGGCAGCACTGTCGACCCCTTGCTGCTCCAGCAACTGCTTGGCGCGCTGCTGTTCGCCCTGGCTGGCAAAGACCAGCTCGACCCGCTCGGGTTGCTCGATTACTTTGACCGGTGTCAGGTGTTTGTCGCTCAGCAGCATCTGTTGCTGGGTGGTCAGGCGCTGCTGTCCGTGCAGGCCGAGGGAGGGCTGCTCACCGAAAAAGGTGGGCAGGGAGTAAAAGGTAAAGGTCAACAGCATCAACAACAGCAGTGCGTACTGCCACTTGCTCATGCGGTTGAGAACGGTGCGATTGCTCTTTCTCATGGCAAACAAGCCTCTGTCAGGAGAATGGTGCCCGGGCCGATAGCAACAAGGCTCGGCAAGGCGCAAAAAATGGGATGTATCAGATGCGGATCAGGCAGTAGCCGGATCCGTCAGGAAGAGGAGATGAGCAAACAGTGGATGTGCCAGCCCCTCCGGGGTCAGGCGCTCAGATAGCTCTGGGTGAAGCGGTATTGCAGATGTTGGCGCTGTAGATGGCGTCGGTGGATCGCGCCAAAGCGATCGCGAAAACTCTGTTTGTGATAGAGCTCGGGTGCCAGCATCAGCCAGCCGAGCAGCAACAGCAGGATGGCCTGGGCCGACCAGCTCTGGATCAGCTCGTAGACCACACTCTTGGGCTGGTTGTCACTGCGCAGGGATTGTTCGAGACGCAGCAGGTGATTCTGATGGCTGCCAACAAACTTGATGATGCCATCGTCGCTGTCGCTAAGCTGATTGAACACCTGAGTCTGCTGCTGTTCACTCTGGGGAGATGCGGGTAGCAGCGGGCCTTCCATTCGGGTGATGGAACAAAGCAGGGTGAGGGCGATAACCAGAGTTACCAGCACCAGTTTTACTTTGTCGATAAGGCGCAAAAAGTTAATTCCCGATAAATAGAAAGGGCAAACTACCATAAGCGCCCGGTTTGAACAAGGTTGCCCCGGGCGCACGGCTCCATTCGGTGCCTTCTATCAGCTGCCGCTCATCTGCTTGAAGTCGCGGGCGTAGCCCTTGAGCAGGGAGTAGAGATGGGCCCGCTGGGAGATATCCAGCGACTGGCTCATGGCGCTCAGCCAGTTGACGGTACGCTGGCGCGACTGTTCGGTATAGCCGGTAAAGCGGCCATCCATCAGCCCATCCCCCTCGGCCAGCAGGTCAGTCAGTTCGCGGGTAAAGTCGGGACTCTGGCGCTGCTTCATCAACCTGTCCAACTCCTGGGTCCAGGACTCCTGAAACTCGAGCCAGGGGGGCATCAGCTCGTATTGCCATTCGGCCCACTGGGCCACCAGTGGCGCCTGTGCCGGTTTCACCTCGCCAATCCAGAACTCGAGCCGCTTGTTCATCTTGTCGCGAAACTCTGCCAGCATCTGCTCTTTGGGCTCAGTGGCAAAGTCCTTTTGCCGCTCCTGTTGCCGCTTGACCCGATCGGTCATAAAGCGGGCTACCTGCTCATCGGTCAGGGTGCGCGCCAGCCTGACCGCGCGGGGGATAGTATTTTCCAGCGTGCGGGTCAGGCTCTGCTGCACCGCATCTAGGTTGGTCGAGATCTGCTCCGGCGTCATGGGGCTGGCCACTGCTTTGGCCAATGCATCGAGATCCCTGGCGTAGCGCGGCAGCTCGTGCTGGCGATGCCAGGCCATCAGCCCCTTCACTTCGCGGCTGAGCAGATCCTTCTGCGAATAGGAGAGGGCAAAGTAGTCATCCAGCTGCCAGATGATGGCGGTATCGAGCCAGTAGTAGATCACCCGGGTGGAGCAGCCGGTCAGCAGCAGGCCGATCAGCAGCAGACCCCAGGTTTTCGGCTTGTGCCAGCGCACCTTGTTTATCATCTGTTACTCCAGTCGTTGCCGGTTGATGGCGATCAGGGTGCCATAGTCGAGTGAGGGCTGTTGCTCTGCCATCAGCAGGGCCCAGAGCAGGCCGATATAGTCGACCCAGGGTAAAAATGCCTCGCTCTGAAAATCGGGCCACTTGTGGCGCGGCAGGGCCTGCAGATAGTGAGCTTCCAGCTCGTCGCGCCGCTCGGCGGGCCACTCATGGGTGCGCTGGATGCTAGCGAGCTCAAAGCCGGGGTGACCTGCCGCGCCATACTCCCAGTCGATGACCCAGGGTTTGCTTCCCAACAAGTTAGCCGGATTGAGATCATGGTGGCAAGGGCGCCAGCAATCATTTGGCTCACTGCTGGCGAGCAAGCTCCGCTCCAGGGCGGGCAGCCAGGATGGAATGCGGGCCAGTCGGGCGCGATAGCCCGCCGCGTGGGCTCGCACCGCCATCACAACCGCAGGTAGCGGCAAGCGATGGAGCTTGCGCAGCACCTCAGCCAGCAGACGGGGCTGATCGGCTTCCGGTGGTGCCGCGTGCACCCAGTTTGGCTCATCGCACCATTCGAGCAGCATCAGGCCGCTGGCGGGATCACCATAGTGGCAAGGCAGCGCCAGCCCTTCGGCCATCGCCCCCTGATAAAGCTGCCACTCGGTGGGACGGTCGATGCCAAGGCGCACCGGGTCGGGGTGGCCCTGACGCAAAAAGTAACTGCGCCCCGAGGGGAGGCGCAGTCGATAGTTGCAGTTGGTCAGGCCTAACCCGAGTGGTTCCAGCTGCCCCTCCCGCCAGGGGGCGGGCAGGCTGGCCAGTAGCGGATCACAGTTGCCCGTCACCGGGAGCCTGTTACCAGCCAAAGGTGGATTTCTTCGCCTGTTTGCGGATCTCTTTCTGATCGGCCCACAGCAGTTCGCCGTTTTGCAGATCCATCAGGTTCATGGTCATCTGGTAGTAGACATCCTTCACCTTGCCATTGTCCTTGACGATGCTGGCGAGGTTGCCATAGACCATGTAGCGGGCACCGGTCTGCTTGCCCAGACGCACCATGGAGGCAGGATCCACCATGCCGCTGCTCTGCTGGTATTCGAGCTGCTGCTTGACGGCGGCCACCTTGCTCATGTCGACGAAGCGGAACTTGCCGGCCCGCAGCAACTTGGTGCGGATGGTGTCGGTGATGGCTTCGGTATCGATGTGCTCGGAGGTCTTGTTGCGGATGGAGTCCATAAACATCACCGGACGACCGCCTGCGGTGATCTCGCTGGTGGCAGGGGAGGCGAGCATGGAGTCCGCCATCTTGTCGGCGATGGCCTGCAGGTCGCTTGAGCCGTAATCGACGGTGACGGTTTCGGTTTCAGTGGGATCGCCATAGCTCACGGTGGTGCTGGAGCAGCCGCCCAAGAGCAATGCAGAGGTCAATATCAGCAGGGCATGATTCATTTTCATCAGTAGGATTCCTCAATCACTTCGCGTACGTAAATCCGGTAACCCTGCGCCGCCGGGCTGGGCGCCAGGGCCGAGAGGGTGCGGGTCTGATAGCCATGCAGCTTGATGGGGGTCCAGCCGCGGCCATCGCTGGCGACCTCCTGACCGGCCTCATCATACCAATAGAAGATATATTGCAGCTTGTTATCGCCGCGCTGGGTGCTGGCGGCGGCCACATTGACCTGCAGCAGGCCATTTTGCTGGCGGCGGTTCAGCTCGGTCAGGGTGACGTTGACGTTTTGATGCTGCTCCAGCGTGGGTGCACCGCCCGCCGGGCCATAGAGCGCCACGCCGGAGGTGTTGGTGGCACAGCCGGTCAGCAGCAGCGCGAGCCCGAGGGCCAACCCGTATGCTTTCATCTTGCTCTCCTTAATCGGGGTGAGTGGGGCCGCGTGTGAGCCTGCCCGGTTAATTGTCTTGCTCATCTCTCTTCGCCATCTGCTCAGAGCGGCATCACCCGGGTGGTCAGACCGGCGCCGAGGCGCTGTACCCAGACCAGGGTGGTGCGTCCCTTGTGGATGGTGAGCGGCAATTGCCGCTGCGCCGTCCCTGCGCCCAGGGTGAGATTGATGTCACCTGCCGGCACCATCCCCTGCCAGCTCGATGCCTGAGCTGGCAGCGTCAGCCAGCTGCGGGTATCGGCCCGCTCGGAGAGGGTGTTGAAGATCCCCACCAGAATATTGCCCACATCGCCTCCCTCTTTGGCGGCGGTGCGGCGCATCTGCTCCTTGGCCACCAGTCGCAGCGCCTGGCGGGTCAGCATGCCGGGCAGCCGCTCCTGCAGATCTTTGGCGGCCAGCGCTTCCAGCCTGACCAGCTCGCTGGTCTGCCAGGCCCGCTTGCCGACTTCCAGCGTCAGCGGGCCGGTGTCGCTGGCCCGATTATCGTAATAGGGGATGGCGACGGTAAAGGTGCGAAAATCGCCGCGGGAGGTGGAGATGGGCAGCGGCAGGAACAGTTCGCGCCGTGCCGGGATCAAACCATCTTCAAACAGCACCACCAGCTGGCCTTGATCTTTTGCAAGCGGCGGTGCTTTGCGGCCTATCTTTTTCTCGGTCTCGCGGATCTCGTCCGGTGAGCCACGCAGCTGCGCCAGACGCAGCAAGGCATCTTGCAGGCTGCGGTTGTCCGGCGCTATCTGGTAGCCGCGCTGATAGTCGACCCAGGCATCGTTGAGATCCCCGGCCGCCTCATAGAGCACGGCGGAAAAATAGAAGGTGTAGGCGTTCTGAAAACCGTTTTTGACCTTGCCGATCAACCGGTCGAGATCCGGTGCGCCGCGCGACATCAGCTGGCGCATCTCGCCTTCTGCTTCGACCTCTTCGCTCTCATCCTTCGCCTTGCGCACCTCATCGGCTCGCCGTTTCAGGGCCTGCTCCTGCACCTGATTGGCCCGACGCACCTCCACCAGGGCGCCATCGGCATCACCCCGTTGCAGATAGTTGAGGGCCAGATAGTGATGCAGCATGGTGCGTTCGTAATCGGGAGTACGATAGGCCATCGACTGATCGTTGGTGAGCAGACTGCCCACCTGATCCAGACCGTGGCTCAGCCGGTATTCGGCCTGATTGTCTTCCCACTGAAGGCGGCTGTCGGCGGCGGTGAACGCCTGCTTGCTGCCCGCATCCTGACCCGCCAGCCAGGCAATGCGCCCCTGTTCGAGCCGATCCAGCACAAAGGTGTCATCCCCCAGGGTGGAGTCGCGCACCTCGGGCAGCGCCTCGGCGGCATGGCGCAACAGCAGTTGGTTGCGCAGGGGCACCATCTGATCGGAGTAGGAGACAAACATATCCTGCCAGCGGGAGGCGCAGCCTCCCAGCAACAGCAGGGCGCCGCAGAGCAACAGGGCGCTGCGGCAGGTTGAGGCGTGGCGATTCATTAC
This sequence comes from Aeromonas sp. R9-2, assembly GCF_040908025.1. Lineage (NCBI taxonomy): Bacteria > Pseudomonadati > Pseudomonadota > Gammaproteobacteria > Aeromonadales > Aeromonadaceae > Aeromonas > Aeromonas sp. R9-2. The sequence goes on along the minus strand of NZ_JBFOCX010000025.1, from coordinate 177,561 downwards.
AGGCTGAGCAGCGGTCCCAGCGGCTGGCCACCGACCAGATGCATGTGGATGTGGTAGACCTCCTGCCCGCCGTGGCGGTTGCAGTTCATGATGAGGCGGTAGCCATCTTCGGCGATGCCAGCCTCGGCGGCCAGTTTGCGGGCCACGGTGAACATCCGGCCAAGGGCCAGTTCATGTTCGGCTTCCACGTCATTGACGGTGGGGATCAGTACATTGGGGATGATCAGAATATGGGTTTTGGCCTTGGGCTGGATATCCCGGAATGCGGTGACCAGATCGTCTTGATAAAGGATGTCGGCGGGGATCTCTTTACGGATGATTTTGCTGAAAATGGTTTCTTGCGCCATGGCTAACTCCCTTATATGAAACAGAAAATTGAACTAGAACCCCAAGCGGCTCCCGAAAGGGGGGCGAGCAGCACGCCAAGTGTGACACAAGCCGACATTTGACACAGCTGATGTCCCATTCCCTTCAGTTATTGTTAAAAATACCGATAGCCAGAGGGACGTCATCTGCAGCGCCTGTTCAGGGTGGTCTGCAGGGTATCAAAAGGACGGGGTACTCAGGCAAGGGACTTTTGCATATACAGCGGGACAATAATGAAACAAACAATGTCGGATCTCTCCATCTTGCAGCGAGTCTACCTTGGCTTCGCGATCCTGGTGGCCGTGATGGTGGCCAGTTCACTGCTCACATTTCGTAGTCAGGAGACCCTGGGGAACGCGCTGGAGCAGGTTACCCAGCAGTCTATGCCGCTGGTGATTGCCAGCAGCCAGACCCAGATCACCCTGCTCAGCGCCAACAAGTGGCTGGGGGATGTGCTCACCGAGCAGGACCCCAAACAACTGCCGGCCGAAGTGGCCGAACTGAAACAGGCCAAGGCCGCGGTGGGCAAGAGCCTCGACGTCTTGCGCCAGCAGGTGGCCCACCACCCCGAACTGCAAGGGGAGATGAGCAGCCTCAGCCAGCAGGTCGACAGCTACCTGCAACTGACCGATACCCTGCCCGGTGAACACGAGGCGCTGCTCACCCGACTGCACAAGGTCAATCTGGCCAAGGGGCAGTTTCAGGTCAGTCTGCCCCAGTTCAAGAAGAGTCTGGGTGACATGATGGTCACCATCGACGACAGCTTTATCAAGATGCTCTCCGAGACCCTGACCACCAAGCTCTCCGCCATCGAACTCTCCACCATGGACGCCCTCAATCAGACCATTCCGGCCCCCATCGAAGGGGCGCTCAAGCGCAACAAGATGCAGATCGAGGGGTTCAACAGCACCATCAAGGATCTGCAGGGGGAGCTGAAGAACTTCGAGAACGACATGGGCCACTATGTTCACGGCTTTGTGCGCGACACCACCGCAAGCGAAGGCGTGCTCTCCCAGTATCTGGCGCTGATGAAGCAGCAGGAGCAGATGCGGGAGAAGAGCAAGCAGGCGAGCGCCCTGATCGTCGAAATCCAGAACCGGCTTGAGCGGATCACCGGCCAGAGTCAGCAGCTGATGAGTCAAAGCATTCAGCACGCCAAAGCCACACAGAGCCAGAGCACCCTGACACAGGGAACCAGCATCGTCGTCGCCATCCTGATCGCCATGCTGGTAGCTTATACCCTGGGCAAGGCCATTCGCCGTCCGCTCAGGGAGTTGCTGCGGGTGCTGACCGAAGTGACTCAGGGCGACATGACCCAGCGCATCGGTTTTCAGAGCAAGAACGAATTTGGCCAGCTGGGCAGCCAGATCAACCTGCTGATTGCCCAGATGGGGGAGGTGCTGGCGCAGCTTTCACAAGCGTCGGCCCAGCTTAACGATGCCGCCCACGGCAATCGCCACACCACCGAATCAGTGCGGGCGGATCTGGAGAAACAGCGGCAGGAGACCGCCTCGGTCGCCGCCGCCATGACCCAGATGGAGGCCTCGGTGCGGGAGGTGGCGCAGGCTGCCAACCAGACTCTGGAGCGGGTGCAGGATGTGGAGAAGGCCTCCGAGATGGGACGCAAGGTGATGGCAGGCAATATCACCACCACTCATCAACTGGCGGGCAAGCTGCAACAGACCGGCAAGGTGATTGGTGATGTGAGCGCCATGAGCAGCCAGATCGGCAATATCCTCGATGTCATTCGCGGCATTGCCGAGCAGACCAACCTGCTGGCCCTCAACGCCGCCATCGAAGCGGCGCGGGCCGGCGAGCAGGGGCGCGGTTTTGCGGTGGTGGCCGATGAGGTGCGCAGTCTGGCGGGCCGCACCGCCCAGTCCACCAGCGAGATCCAGACCATGATCGAGAACCTGCAGCAGGGGGTAGCCAAGGCGGTGACCGTGATGCAGGAGTGCTCTCGCGAGATGGACAGCTGCGTGGATCAGAGCTCTCACGCCAACAACGCCATGGAGGAGGTTCAGGGGATTGTGGTGCTGATCAGCGACATGTCGAGCCAGATCGCTTCTGCCGCCGAGCAGCAGCAGGCCACCAGCGCCGATATCGCCACCAACCTCAACCGCATCTCCGATATCTCGGATCTCAACTATCAGGGGATCGAGCGGGTGGCCGAGACCAGCCAGCAGCTGGACTCCCTTGCCGAGCAGCAGGAGAGCCTGGTCAAGCGCTTCCGCCTCAGCGCCTGATGGTCGAGAGTTGAAACAACAAGGCCCCGCAGATGCGGGGCCTTCTCTTTATTGCGGCAGCGACAAGGGGATCAGGCGTAGGCAATCGCGCCCTTGCCGACCCCTTCATAGGCGACAATCTTGACGAACTTGTCGCCCACCATCTTCTTCACTTCGCGAGCAATGTAGCAGGCCAGCAGCTCGACCGTGGTGTCGGTGTCGATCATCTCCACTTCGGCGCTGGGAATGGCCAGCTGGAACAGCCCTTGCGGCGCCACATATTTGAAGCCGGTGTGATGCTCGCCAAGCTGGGCATTGGCGCGGGGGCTCAAAGCGAGCTCGGTCAGCGCCACCTTGTCCTCCTCGGTGCCAAGGTAGATATCGCCCCAGCGTTCGGCCCAGTTGAGCTCAAGCTCCTGGTCGCGCTCGCCATCGATGTGGATCTCGATGGGAGAGCGGTGGCCGTGGGCGATGCGCTGGCAGTTGCCATCGTGCTTTTTCAGGCCGTGGCTGTAGTGGTAGAAGGCGCCGGTGATCGCCTCCTGACGCAGGGTCAGGGAGAGATCCTTGATATTGCCCGGCAGCCGTTTGGCCAGCACCGCCAGCAGGTAGCGGGTCACCGACTCTTTATCAACTTGCGGGGCAGGGATAAAGGCAAAGCCCTGGGATGGGCAGCGCAGATGGATGGAGCGACCCGGGCGCAGCAGATCCACTGTGCTTTCGTCACCATCCAGTGTCTCGACGTGGATCAGCGGGCACTCGGTCGGCACCAGCAGCTTGTGGTCCACCTCTTCATCGATGATCGACTTGATCAGCTTCTTTACCCGGCCAAAGTCCAGCAGCATGCTCATCTCGTTGAGCTCACCGCTCATTTCGATATCTACCAGCCAGCTCTCGCCCACCATGCCGCGGCGTTCGCACAGGTAGCTGGAGTCGATCACGGTCAAATCTCTTACAAATAACTTCATCAGTCAGGCCTTGCTACAGAGAAAGGGCAGTTTTGCGCTATTATGACCCGCGATTATCGGCAAAGGAACTGGAACCCCCCATGAACAAACTGCTTATCAAGAATGCCACCCTGGTCAACGAAGGCCGCATCTATGCCTCCGATGTGTTGATCGAGGGGGAACGGATTGCCCGCATCGCCCCGGATCTCGAGGCGCCCGATGCGCTGGTTATCGATGCCGCAGGTCGCCATCTCATCCCCGGAATGATCGATGATCAGGTCCACTTCCGGGAGCCGGGATTGACCCACAAGGGGACTATCGCCAGCGAATCCCGCGCCGCCGTCGCCGGTGGCACCACCAGTTTCATGGAAATGCCCAACGTCAATCCCCAGACCACCACCCTCGACGCCCTCGAAGCCAAATACCAGATCGCCGCCAACTCCTCCGTTGCCAACTACAGCTTCTATCTCGGTGCCACCAACGACAACCTGGAAGAGATCAAGCGTCTCGATCCCAAGCAGTCCTGCGGGGTCAAGGTGTTCATGGGCTCCTCGACCGGCAACATGCTGGTGGACAATCAGGAGACCCTGGCGGCCATCTTCCGCGAAAGTCCGGTGATGATCGTCACCCACTGCGAAGACACCCCGACCATCGCCAAGGCGGAAGAGGCGGCACGGGCCAAGTGGGGCGAGAATGTGCCGATGGGCGAGCACGGCCGCATTCGCAGCGACGAAGCGTGCTACAAATCCTCCAGCATGGCGGTGGCGTTGGCCAAGCAGTACGGTGCCAAGCTGCACGTGCTGCATCTGACCTCGGCCAAGGAGCTGTCGCTGTTTACCGCCAGCCACGACCTGAGCGAGCTGAAGGACAAGAACATCACCGCCGAGGTGTGCGTTCACCACCTCTTCTTCAATGAAGCCGATTACGAGACCCAGGGCAGCCTGATCAAGTGCAACCCTGCGGTGAAGAGTGCCGCCGACCAGCAGGCGCTGCTGGATGCGGTACGCAACGATGTGCTCGACATCATCGCCACCGACCACGCGCCCCACACCTGGGAAGAGAAGCAGAACAGTTACTTCAAGGCGCCGTCCGGCGTGCCGTTGGTGCAGCACTCTTTGCAGGCGCTGCTGGAGCTCTACCACAACGGCGTGTTTACCCTGGAGACTATCGTCAAGAAGACCTCCCATGCGGTGGCCGAGCGCTTCCAGGTGCAGGATCGCGGTTATATCCGCGAGGGGTATTTCGCCGATCTGGTGCTGCTGGATCTGGGCAAGCCCTATGTGGTCAACGATGACAACATCCTCTACCACTGTGGCTGGTCGCCTTTCAACGGCTACCGCTTCCACAGCACGGTGGAGATGACGCTGGTGAACGGCCAGATCGCCTGGCAAAACGGGCAGGTGACTGACCAGATCCTGGGCAAGCGGCTGACCTTTAACCGCTGATTGTTCGCAAAGCAGGCGAACGCACCGTGGCTTAGGAATTGGCGGCGTTTCCCTGTTGACAGGGCAGGGTCATCTCCATAAACTCTGCCCCCGTCAGCCGAGCTGACTCCGTCGGTGTGTAGCGCAGCCAGGTAGCGCATCTGCATGGGGTGTAGAGGGTCGGAGGTTCGAATCCTCTCACACCGACCAAATTCCCCGGTAAAGGCCTTGTCAAACGACAAGGCCTTTTCTTTTGCCTGCGATTTGCCGCACAGGCGTGCAGTGGTGATGCGTGCAGGTCGCTGCTGGCGTGAGTCGATTGTGCAGCCACCGCGCTTTATGGTGTAGTAACGACTCTGTTGCTCATTTGCCTGGCGAGGCCTCTCGTGTCTGCATCCGTATCTAAACCCTGTTGTCTGCTGATGCTCACCCTGCTGCTGGTGGGCTGCGCCACCCCTTACGAGAGTGAAAAGTCATTCTGGAACGGCCAGACCGGTTTCTCCCAGACCCGGCTTGGCCCTGACAAGTGGCAGCTGGAGTTTGTCGGCAACGATCTGGTGGACAGGGAGACCGCCCGCAAATATGTGCTCAAGCGGGCAGGGGAGCTGGCACTGGCAGAGGGTTACTCCTGGCTCAAGGTCGATGAGCTGACCATTAACCGCGATGCCGTCAGGGTGACCCCATCACGGCCGATCTTCGGCTTTGACGAAGATGAACCGGATCTCTTTATGGCCCAGATGCAGGTGCAGCATACCATCTCGGCGCTGCTCACTTTTCGCCTGTTGTCACGGGCACTCGATGAACGAACTCTGAATGCGAAATATCTCGCCGAAATCAAAATAAACAGTGATTAATATTGGTGGTTTGCAAGATCTATATCACATACACCTAATGGCAGGATAAAATTCTGGATAAAGCCTCTAGATTTACCCCCTGCTTTTAGGCATTCTCCCAGCATACCAGCCGCCAGGAATCAACGGCTCGGATCACAAAAACGGACTGTAGTGGCTCCCACGCCACTGTTTACGGCTTGCACCAATCAAAACCGGGACTCCCCCATGAAAATGAATAAACTGACGGTCGCCATCCTCATCTCCATGATGTTTGGCATCCTCACCGGCCAGGGCTATCGGATGTTTGCCGCAGATCAGGCTGCGGATTTCGCCAATAACATCACGATCCTGACCGATATCTTCCTGCGCCTGATCAAGATGATCATCGCTCCCCTGGTCTTCACTACCCTGGTGGTCGGTATCGCCAAGATGGGTGACACCCGCACCGTGGGGCGTATCGGTGCCAAGACCCTCGGCTGGTTCATGCTTGCCTCCCTGATGTCCCTGAGCCTGGGTCTGGTGATGGTGACCCTGATGCAGCCGGGTGTGGGTCTCTCGCTCTCCCTGCCCAATGACACCGCCAGCTCGGGCATTGCTGCCGGTGCCATTACTCTGAAAGATTTTGTGACCCACGCCATTCCCAAGAGTGTGGTCGAGGCGATGGCCACCAACGAGATCCTGCAGATCGTGGTCTTCTCCCTCTTCTTCGGTCTGGCTGCCGCCGCGCTCGGCGATCTGGCCAAGCCGGTAGTGGTGCTGATGGCCAGCGCTGCCGAGATCATGCTGAAAGTGACCGGTTATGTGATGAACTTTGCGCCGTTCGCGGTGTTTGGCGCCATCGCCGCCATGGTGGCCAAAGAGGGGCTGGGTATTCTGGTTACCTACGGCAGTTTTATGGCCCAGTTCTATATCGCGCTGGCCTGCCTCTGGCTGCTGCTGATCGCCATGGGCAGCGTCTTCCTGCGTGGTCGCGTCATCAAGCTGCTGGCGATGATCCGCGAACCCATCCTGCTCGCCTTCTCGACCGCCAGCTCCGAAGCGGCTTATCCGAAGACCCTGGATCGTCTGGAGAAGTTCGGTTGTGACAAGCGCATCGCCAGCTTCGTGCTGCCGATGGGTTACTCCTTCAACCTCGACGGCTCCATGATGTACTGCACCTTCGCGGTGATGTTCATTGCCCAGGCGTATGGCATCGAGCTCTCCATGGCCCAGCAGATCACCATGCTGCTGCTGCTGATGGTCACCTCCAAGGGGATGGCCGGGGTACCGCGCGCCTCTCTGGTTGTGATTGCCGCCACCCTGAACCAGTTCCATATTCCGGAAGCTGGCATCCTGCTGCTGCTGGGGATCGATCACTTCCTCGACATGGGCCGCTCTGCCACCAACGTGCTGGGCAACGCCATCGCCGCCAGCGTGGTTGCCAAGACCGAAGACAGCTTGGGTGAAACCGTCGCGCTGGGCGAGAGTGAGCCAGCCAAAGCCTGATCACAACGCCATGAAAAATAAACAACAACGGCCCGCCAATGCGGGCCGTTGTTGTTTATGGCTCGTCTACACTGCTAGATAGTTTCCATCTGGAGTGTACGGTTATGAATATTGCTCGTCGACTGCAACTGATAGCCCTGCTGGTTATCCTTGCGCTCATTTTTCTCAGCTGGTTCAGTATCAACCGCCTCGATTCGGCCAACCGGGATTTAGGCTATGTGACGGACAATACGGTGCCCAGTATTTCGCTGATTAAGGAAGTGCAGGCTGATTTCTATGAATTGCACTCGCTGGTGCAGACACATGTGCTCAATACCGACTCAAGCAGGATGCAGCAGATCGAAACGGGTATCACCGAGATACAGGGACAGATCACTTCACTGCTCGACAAATACAAAGCTGAGATGCTCTCCAATGATGAAGATCGGCGCCTGACCGACGATGATCAACGTATTGTCGCGCAATATTATCAGGAGATAGACAAGGTTCTGCAGCTCTCCCGCCAAAACAAGAACGATGAAGCCAGAGACATGCTGTCGGGAGAGGCATACGGACTGTTCCAGCAGTTTGCCAAGGCAATCGAGCTTCACGTCAACTTCAATATGGATTTGGGACTGGCGCTCAAGAAGCAGGGTCAGGAGAACTACGACAACAGCCTGCAAACTCTGTTGTTTATCGCCGGTGGTACCACAGTGCTGACGATGGGGCTGTTTGTCTGGTTGTTCAATCAGGTGGCCAATCCCCTTCGCACTGCCATGGATATCCTGACCCGGATCCAGCGCGACCTCAACTTTACCCTGAGAGCAGATGTGAAACAGCAGGATGAGATTGGTCTGACCCTCAATGCGGTCAATCGGCTGCTCGATACGCTGCAACAGACATTTACCGAATTTTCCGTAGGCAGCTTGCAGATCAAGAGCACTGCCGAATCCCTCTCTCAGGCAGCGCAACACCTGGCCAGCTCGGCTAATCAGGCCAATGATGCCACCAGTCTGATCGCCGCCGGTGTGGAAGAGATGACGGTCAGTATCACAGATATCTCCCAGCGCACTCAGGAGACGAGCCGCATCACCAACGAGTCGGGACAACTGGCGACCGAAGGGGGCCGGACCATCGAGCGCACCGTTCATGCCATCAACGAGATCGCCGACTCCATTCGGCAGGCCTCGGCCGAGGTCATTGCGCTAGGTGAGGGCATTTCGCGCATTGGCGGTGTGGTCAACGTGATCCGTGATGTGGCAGGGCAGACCAACTTGCTGGCCTTGAACGCGGCCATTGAAGCAGCGAGGGCCGGAGAGTCCGGCCGTGGCTTTGCGGTGGTGGCGGATGAGGTACGCAAACTGGCAGAGCGGACGGCGCAATCCACCCAGGAGATCTCCGCCACCGTAGAGGCAATCCAGCAGGAGTCGAACAATACGGTCTCCCGCATGCATCTGGTGGAGGAGAAGGTGAGCCAGGGGGTCACCATGGCGACCGAGAGTGGCGCCATTATTGCCGAAATCCGCAGTGCGTCGCACCGGGTGATGGAGCAGGTGGGCGAGATCACCAATGCCATCCGCGAGCAGAGTTCGGCCGCCGAGTCGATCGCTCATCAGGTGGAGCAGATTGCTCAGGTCGTGCAGCAAACCAGCAGCACAGCGGAAGAGACCTCAGCCGCCGCCGAGGAACTCAATGTCACCACAGAGAGCATCCACCAGCAGATATCCCGCTATCGCATTCAGTAACGCCGAGAGTTGTTATCCATCTGCTATCCCCGCCAGCTGGCGGGGATTTTTTATATGGCTTGCTTAGAAGCCTGAGCCCGGTTGCTGCAAAAATGCCGCCTCTTCCGGTGTGCTGGTGCGACCCAGAATGTCGTTGCGGTGGGGGAAGCGGCCAAAGCGTTCGATGATCACCTGATGACGACGGGCAAAGTCGGCAAAGCCCGCGAAGGTTGCTTGCGACGGTGTGCCAGCCTGCTCGGCAGCGAGTGCCTCGAACAGGGCCACACTTCGGGCCTGCTGTTCGCGGGATTCGGCATGCTCCAGCGGCAGATAGAAAAAGACCCGCTCCAGTGGTGAGAGGGATTTGTCCGCCCCGATGGACAGCCCTTTCAGGCAGAGATCCCTGGCCAGCGGATCCTGGGCAAAGGCCGCAGGCGTGCCGCGATGGATATTGCGCGGCAGCTGGTCGAGCAGCAGGATCAGCGCTAGCCTGCCGTGGTGCAGATCGGCCCAGTCGGCCAGCTCCCCGTTGGCGGCCGCCTCTGCTTGCGCGCCAAATTGCTTGGCCAGCAGGGCATCCGTTTCGCTGCTTTTTCCCCACCAGAGCGGGGCTTGCCGTGTGGCCCGCAGGACATCATCGGCTTCGTCGCCAAACCAGAAATCGAGCAGAGGTTGCCAGGGTTGCATGGGAACTCCTTGAGGTGATTCAGAGGGAACCAGGAACAAATGGCTCAGGGGTGCTGCCGAAACGGCGGCTTCTCGTTACACTGTGCCATCTTTTGCCCGCAAGACGTAACCCCCGATGGCGAGCGCCGGATTTTTGGCTCGGCCGATGATGGCCTGCGATCGCCATGAGGTGGTCCTGTTGACCCTGGTGGTTATCGGGACGTACACCTCTCTCGCGGTGTTGTTCTCACTGATATAAGGAATCTCTGATATGGCCGGAACCAGTTTGTTGGCCCTGCTCGACGATATCGCCAGCGTGCTTGATGACGTGGCGCTGATGACCAAGGTCGTGGTGAACAAGCGCGAGACATTTTTCGGGAAGACGTTTCTCACTGATATAAGGGATCTTTGATATGGCTGGAACCAGTTTGTTGGCCCTGCTCGACGATATCGCCAGCGTGCTTGATGACGTGGCGCTGATGACCAAGATGGCGGCGAAGAAGACTGCCGGGGTGTTGGGGGATGATCTGGCCCTCAACGCGGAGCAGGTTTCCGGGGTGCGTGCCGAGCGGGAGCTGCCGGTGGTGTGGGCGGTGGCCAAGGGGTCATTTCGCAACAAGCTGATTCTGGTGCCCGCCGCCATCGCCATCAGTGCCCTGGTGCCCTGGCTTATCACGCCGCTCTTGATGCTGGGAGGTGCCTACCTCTGCTTTGAGGGGGCCGAGAAGCTGGCCCACAAGTTCCTGCCCCATGAAGTGAGCGAGGGGGAGGCACATACAGCCCCCATTCCCGATGATCTGGTAGCCTTCGAGCAGCAGAAGGTAAAAGGGGCGATTCGCACCGATTTTATTCTCTCTGCCGAGATCATCGTCATCGCCCTTGGCACGGTACAGGGAGCAAGCCTCGCGCTGCAGCTCTCGGTAGTGGCGGGCATCGCCCTGCTGATGACCATCGGGGTCTACGGGTTGGTGGGGCTGATCGTCAAGCTCGATGACATCGGTCTGCATCTGCTGCAAAAGCCCGATGGCAGCGCCCTGCGCCGCGCGGTGGGGCAGGGACTGCTGGTGACGGCGCCCCGTCTGATGCACCTGCTGGCACTGGTCGGTACCATCGCCATGTTCATGGTGGGCGGTGGCATTCTGGTGCATGGCTGGCCCTTTGCCCATCACCTGATTGAAGGTGCTGCCGCTGTTGTCGCCACCCTGCCCACAGTAGGGGCCGTACTGGCGGCGGTGACGCCGACGCTGCTCAACGCCGTGGCCGGTGTGGTGGCGGGTCTGCTGCTGGTTGCCGTGGTGACGCTGGTGAGCCGTCTTGCCCCGGCCAAGGGATAAGCGAGCTTGCGGGCCATTGTCTCTTTTTTCCTCTCTTCATTTTTTGGCCTTCGGGTTGCCCGGTTTCGGACTTGCTGCCCGCAGGTCTGTTGCGCCTCCCGATGAAGGTCTTTGCGAGAAGCTATGTATCAACAACAGTGGAATAACGACCATATCTACCCGGGTCTCGACAGCACCGAGCTGGAAGCGGACATGCGCGCCGCCCGCCACGCGCTGGAAGATCTGGCCAGTTATATGGCAGGTCTGGACGTGGTGCGCGGCGATGACGCAGCGCTGCTGGATTTCTTGCGGGAAGTGCGGCTGCGCGCCCGTGATATTCGCCATATCGGCTGGAACGTCGCCATTCTGGCCGCGTGCCGCGGCAGTCAGGATGCGCGGGATCCGCAGGCCAAGCAGTTGGCATCCCGCGCCCGCGCCCTCATTGCCGATCTGTTCAAGACGCTCGCGCCGGTGGAAGATCTGATGCTGGCGTTGCCGGAAGAGGAATTCGCCGCGCTGATGAGGGATCCGCTGCTCGGTGAAGAGGCGTACCGCCTGCGCCATGAGCGTCGCTTGCAGGATCAGCGCCTGCCGGTGGAGGCGGAGCAACTGGTGATTGGTCTGGGCACCGATGGCTTGCACGCCTGGGGCAACCTCTATAACGATCTGGTGGGCAAGATCCGCTTAACCATTGATGGCCGCGAGATGGGGCTGGCCGAGGCGAGCAATCTGCTCTCCAGCCCGATACGTGCGCTGCGTTTAGAAGCCTTTGATGCCATTAGCGCCGGCTGGGAGGGAGAGCAGGAGACGGTTGCCGCTATCCTCAATGCCCTTAACGGCTGGCGGCTGGAGCTGGCCCGCCAACGCGGCAACACCCGTGTGCTCGATGCGCTGGATCTCTCTTGCCACCAGAGCCATATCGAGCGTGCCACCCTCGATGCCCTGATGAGCGAAGCCTGGCGAGCCCGTGGGTTGGGTCAGCGGGCGCTGGAGCTGATGGCCGAGCGCCTTGGTCTCGACGATCTGGGGCCGGAGGATCTCTTTGCACCGCCGCCAGCTTCCAGCAGCCGTGACATTCCTTTTGATGAGGCGATCGAGTTGATTGCTGATGCCTTTAGCCGATTCGATCCCGAGATGGGTGCATTTGCCCGCATGATGGCCGAGAAGGGGTGGATTGATGCGGCGCCCACGCCAAATCGCCGCACCGGCGCCTACTGCACCAAGTTTGCCGAACCGGTCGAACCGCGGGTCTTCGTCACCTATGCCGGCACCATGGATAACGTCATCACGCTGGCCCATGAGCTGGGCCACGCCTGGCACAACTGGGTCATTCGCGATCTGCCGATGAGCCAGCGCCGTTACCCCATGACGCTGGCGGAGACCGCCTCCATCTTCGCCGAAACCCTGGTGCGTAGCGCCTTGTTTGAACAGGCGCAAAGCACGGAAGAGCAGCTGGTCATCGCTTGGGCCGAAGCCGATGGCGCTGCCACCTTCCTGGTCAATATCCCGGCCCGCTTCGATTTCGAGCGGGCGCTGGTGGCAGAGCGGGCGCAGGGTTATGTGCCGGCAGAGCGGCTCAAGGCGCTGACTGACGAGGCATGGGGGCGTTGGTATGAGGGGAGTCTGACCCGCTATCACCCCATGTTCTGGGCGGCCAAGGCGCACTTCTCCATCGCCGGGTTTGGCTTTTACAACTACCCCTATCTGTTCGGTTATCTGTTCAGCCTCGGGGTCTATCAGCAGTTGATGAGCCGCAAGGCGGCGGGGGAAGAGGGCATTGCCGAGGCCTATCGTGCCTTGTTGCGCGATACCGGTCGGATGAGCGCCGAAGAGCTGGTAGCCAAGCATCTGGGGCAGGATATCCGTGAGGCCGCCTTCTGGCAGGGGAGTCTGGCACAAGTAGCGCAGGCGGTAGAACGCTTCGCGCAGTTGCCTGCCTGATTAGGTCAGCGGTGATATGAACAACAGGCCCCCGGACAGTCTCGCTGTCCGGGGGCCTGTTTGTTATGCCTGCTTTTGTTGCGGTTTGATGGGACCAACGAACAGGGGACGGGGCTGGTGAGTCAGATCTGGCTGATAGCCGTTGAAGAAGAGGTTGAGCAGCACCGAGCTGATGGTGGCCAGCAGGATACCGCTATGAAAAAGCGGTTGTAGCTGCGCCGGAAGTTGTTGGAAAAAATTCCCGGAGACCGTCGGGATCATGCCAATTCCGAGACTGATGGCGACGATATAGAGATTGTGACGGTTGCTGTTGTAATCGGTGCGCGCCAGGATGCGAATGCCGGTGGCCAGTACCATACCGAACATCACGATACCGGCGCCCCCCAGCACGAAGGGCGGGATGGAGGCGACCAGCACCGACATCTTGGGGATGAGGCCAAAGGCGAGCAGGATCCCCCCCGACATCACGCAGACCCAGCGACTCGATACCCCGGTCACGCTCACCAGACCGATATTCTGGGAGAAGGAGGTGTGGGGGAAGCTGTTGAATATCCCACCAATAATGGTGCCGATGCCATCCACCCGCAGCCCGCGTACGATATCACCGCGCCTGGCCGGATGGCCGACGATGTCGCCAAGGGCCAGAAACATCCCCATGGATTCGATAAAGGTGATGAGCATGATCACCGTCAGGGTGGCGATGGAGATGGGATCGAAGGTGGGCCAGCCGAAGGCGAAGGGCACTATGGGGGCAAACCAGGCTGCCTCGCCGAGGCCATCGAGGCTTACTTCGCCCATGGCGATAGCCACCGCGAAACCGAAGATGATCCCGAGCAGCACCGAGATATTGCTGAAAAAGCCCTTGGTGAAGCGGGTCACCAGCAGGATAAAGACGAGCACCAGAAAGCTGGTGCCGATATAGCGCAGGCTGCCATATTCCGGATTACCCTTGCCCCCCGCCATCCAGTCGATCCCCACCTGCATAATGCTGATCCCGATGGAGGTGATAACCACCCCGGTCACTACGGTGGGGAAGAGCGGCATCAGTCGACCTATCAGCGGCACCAGCAGGGTCGAGATGATACCAGCGGCTATGGTGGCGCCGAAGATGCCCGTCAGCCCCAGATCCGGGTTGGCTCCGATGGCCAGCATCGGCATCACGGCGGCAAAGGTGACCGACATGATGACCGGCAGCCGGATCCCGGCAAAGCGGCCAATCCCGACACATTGCAGCAGGGTGACGATGCCGCAGCAGAAGAGATCCGAACTGATGAGGTAGGAGATTTGATCCTTGGGCAGCCCCAGACTGCCGCCAATCACCAGTGGCACCGCCACGGCGCCGGCGTACATCACCAGCACATGTTGCAGGCCCAGGGTAAAGAGTTGGCCCATGGGGAGCATGCGCTCCACTTCATCATCCACCGGGCGCTTGCGCGCACCCGATCGGGGGGAGGGGGGATTGGTCTCGTTCATGAACAGATCACTCCTTGAAGCCCGCGCAACTGCTACAGGCAAGATAGTGAAAGCCGCAGCTTTCCCGGTCATTGATCTCGTGTATTGACAGCGGTGCCAGATCCCTCGGCAGTAGTGAGAGGGAGCCGGTGCAGCACAGGTCAGTGCACAAAACATGCACAACGCCGCTCACGAGAGAAAACGTTTGGCGATAACGCCTTGTTTTTGCGGGATGAGTCACATACCGGCCAGATAAGTGTCCGGTTGCTGGCAGGGGAAGGAGGTGGGGGCATCTCAGATTGGTAAGGGGTTTATCATTATCGGTCTGGCGATCTCACTTTGATAGCCGGGCACCATAACGTTGCTCGCAATGCGCCCCTCTGCATGTGACGGCGCTCGCGGGCCGCAGGGCGCAATCGGGGGCGGGGGCGTGATCCAAAGCAAGAAAGTTGGATGTTTTGGTGGCGCACGGGGCCGCCGCTGGGGTAGTTTCGATAAAACCGACACAGATCCTGAGGTCTTATCCATGATCATCTATCTGCATGGCTTTGATGCCACCAGCCCAGGCAATCACGAGAAAGTGCTGCAGTTGCAGTTTATTGATGATGATGTGCGTTTCGTGCACTACAGCACGGTTCACCCCCGTCATGATATGAGCCATCTGCTCAAGGAAGTGAAAAAACAGCTCGATATGAGTACCGATCCCAAACCGCTGATCTGCGGCGTGGGTCTTGGTGGCTACTGGAGCGAGCGGATCGGCTTTCTGTGCGGCATTCGCCAGGTGATCTTCAACCCCAACCTCCATCCGGAAGAGAACATGCAGGGCAAGATCGACCGGCCGGAAGAATATGACGATATCGGTACCAAGTGTGTAACTGAATTTCGTAAGAAAAATTCAGGAAACTGCCTGTGTATCCTTTCCGTTCAGGATGAAGTGCGCGATAATCGGGACACTGAACGTGAATTGAAGAACTATTACGACATCGTGTGGGATGAGCGCGAGACTCATAAGTTCAAAAATATCTCGCATCATCTGCAGCGGATGAAGGCCTTCAAAGAAGCCTGATCCATCACGTCGACCGATTTCGTTTTAGGGAGCCAATGGCTCCCTTTCGTTTTGAGGAACCGAGGAAAATCATCATGATGAATATTGTCGTTGTAGGCGGCGGCGCCGGTGGCCTGGAGCTGGCCACCAGTCTGGGTCGCAAGCTTGGCAAGAAGAACAAGGCCAAGATCACTCTGGTCGATCGCAACCGCACCCACCTGTGGAAACCCCTGCTGCACGAAGTGGCCACCGGCTCCATGGACGCGGGCATCGATGCCCTGAGCTACCAGTCTCACGCCAAGAACCACGGTTTCGACTTCCAGCTCGGCACCCTGACCGATATCAAGCGTGACGATAAACGCATCGTGCTGGCCCCGATCCACGACGACAATGGCGACATCGTGGTCAACGAGCGCGAACTGCCCTACGACTATCTGGTGATGGCCATCGGTTCTGTCTCCAACGACTTCAACACCAAGGGCATCAAGGATCACTGTATTTTCCTCGATAGCCCCTCCCAGGCGCACCGTTTCCACAACAGCATGATGAACCGCTTCCTGCAGTTCGCCACCGAATATAAGCCGGGCGACAAAGTGAAGATTGCGATCGTCGGCGGCGGCGCCACCGGCGTAGAGCTCTCTGCCGAGCTCTACAACGCGGTCGAGCAGCTCTACGCCTACGGCTTCAAGAACCTCACCACCGACAGCCTGAAGGTGACCCTGGTGGAAGCGGGCCCGCGCATTCTACCGGCTCTGCCGGAGCGCATCAGCGGCGCCGCCCATCAGGAGCTGGTCAAGCTGGGTGTGGATGTGCGTACCGCCACCATGATCACCGAAGCGACTGCCGAAGGTCTGCATACCAAGGATGGCGAGCTGATTGAAGCTGACCTGATGGTGTGGGCGGCCGGTATCAAGGCACCTGACTTCATGAAGGATATCGCCGGTCTTGAGACCAACCGCATCAACCAGCTGGTGGTGAAAGAGACTCTGCAGACTACCCGTGATGAGAACATCTTCGTCATCGGTGACTGTGCCGCCTGCCCGCAGCCGGATGGCAAGTTCGTGCCGCCGCGCGCCCAGTCTGCCCACCAGATGGCCAGCCAGGCGTTCAAGAATATCCTGGCCAAGATGAGCGGCGGCGAGATGAAGCCTTACCTCTACCACGACCACGGTTCGCTGGTCTCCCTCAGCCGCTTCTCCACCGTAGGCAGCCTGATGGGCAACCTGATGCGCGGCTCCATGATGGTCGAGGGCTACATTGCCCGTCTGGTCTACATCTCCCTCTACCGGATGCACCAGATCGCCCTGCACGGTTACGTCAAGACCGGCCTCATCATGCTGGTGGGTCGCATCAACCGGGTACTGCGCCCGACCCTGAAGCTGCACTAAGCCGGGATTTGGCAACATGTTGAATACCAAAAGGAGAGGCGATGGCCTCTCCTTTTTTATGGGCGCAGATCAGGAAAGAGAGAGCTACTTGCCCAGATAAGTGCGGTCGAAGAAGGTATTGACCCAGTGAGGGCGGTAGATGGCCAGCACCGTCATCGCCATGCCGTTGAGCAGGGCTTCGGGGAACAGCAGCAGTGGCCAGATGGAGAGGTAATCCGCCGTGATGGTGTGCCAGGGGTAGCTGTGACTTAGCCCCATCAGCAATGCGCTGGCGGCCACCTTGACCGAGATGGTGATGGCGCCACCGAGAAAGGCGGCAACGAAGATATAAACAAAGAGATGGCGCGGCAGCCAGGCCCAGCTGGCCAGAAACAGCAGCCAGCTGGTGGCTACCGGCAGGGCGATGCCCACCAGCGCTTGCCAGCCAAAATCGGCCAGATTGGTGACACCGAAGTAACCGAGCACCAGCAGGGTCAGACAGGGGGCTAGCAGCGCCAGCCGCCAGCCAAGCAGCAGGGTGAGGGAGGTGAGCCCGAGAAAATGGACCTCCAGCCCCTCATGCAGACCGGCCCTTAGATACCAGAGCGGCACCAGCGCGATGGCACTCCCCAGCAACAGGTGCTGATAGAGGGGGTTGTCATGGAGGGTCTGCCACAGGGAGCGGCGCAGGCTGAAGGCCAGCAGTACCAGCCAGATCAGGAGGGCGGCGAGTTGTCCTTCACTCATCTTGTCGTCCATTCATGCAGTTGAGTCCGGGCGGTCTTCCCGACCGCCCCATAGCAGAGCAGGCTGACGAGTCAGCCTGCTTTTACCATCAATATTTGA
Source organism: Aeromonas sp. R9-2 (assembly GCF_040908025.1). NCBI lineage: Bacteria > Pseudomonadati > Pseudomonadota > Gammaproteobacteria > Aeromonadales > Aeromonadaceae > Aeromonas > Aeromonas sp. R9-2. The sequence continues at coordinate 159,948 of NZ_JBFOCX010000025.1, read as the reverse complement.
CGTTGTTGTGGTACTTGCCGAGGATGCCCTTGACCCGTTCCATGGTCTCCTTGCTGGGGGGCTTGATCCCGCTCAGCTCGTACGGGTCGCCCAGCACGTCCCACTTGTGTTTGCCGAGCTCATGGTAGGGGAGCAGCTCCACCTTCTCCACGCTTTCGCCCAGCTCGGCGATGAACTGGCCCAGCCCTTCGGCGCTCTCGTCGTCGTCGCTCCAGGTTGGCACCACCACGTAGCGGATCCACATGGTCTTGCCTTTGGCTGCCAGATAGCGGGCAAACTCCAGGGTGTATCTGTTGCTGACGTGGGTCAGCGGAATGTGTTTATCGTCATTGATCTGTTTGATGTCGAGCAGCACCAGATCGGTCTGGTCGAGCAGCTTGTCCACCTGTTCGTCGAGATGACGGACGAAGCCGTTGGTGTCGAGACAGGTGTGGATCCCTTTCTCTTTGCAGGCGGTAAAGAGTTCGGTAATGAAAGCCGGTTGCAGCATGGCTTCACCGCCGGACGCTGTCACTCCACCGCCGGAGGCATTCATGAAGTGGCGATAGCTGGTGATGTCACTCATCAACTCCGGTACGGTCACTTCGCGGCCACCTTCGGTATCCCAGGTATCGCGGTTGTGGCAGTACTTGCAGCGCATCAGGCAGCCTTGCATGAATACGATAAAGCGTATTCCCGGGCCATCGACAGTGCCGCAGGTTTCGACGGAATGGATCCGGCCAACGGTGCCGTGAGCTCCGGCTGGCTGGCTGATTTCAACGGCAGGGATCCGATTAATGACAGACATAAACAACTCCAACGATTCGAGCAGGCCGTCATTTTATTACATAAACCCCTATTGATCCTACACCTTTAGTCCGGCGCCCGGCTGCCAAGCAGCTGCTCCAGCCCCTTGACGGTGAGCGGCCGACTGGTGAGAAACCCTTGATAATGCTGGCATCCCAGCGCTTTGAGGATGGCCAGCTGCGCCTCCTCTTCCACCCCTTCGGCGGTGACGGTAAAACGGAATACCTGGGCCAGATCGAGTATCGCCTTGACGATGGCTCTGTCCTGTTCGCTGTGTACCAGGGTCTGAATGAAGCTTCTGTCCAGTTTCACCTCATCGGCGGGCAGATCCCGCAGATAGGCCAGCGACGAGTAGCCGGTACCGAAGTCATCGATGGAGATGAGGATGCCGAGCTCCTTGAGCTGGCGCATTCTGGCGATACTCTCCTGCCGATTCTCCAATACTACCGATTCGGTCACCTCCAGCAGCAGGCGGGAGGGGGGCACACCGGTATCGCGCAAGATGTACTCCACCTGTTGTACGAAGCCCTGGGTGTGGAACTGGCGGGCACTGACGTTGACCGACAGATGGGGGATCTGCAGGCCACGGTTGAGCCAGAAGCTGTATTGGGCACAGGCGGTCTTCATCACCCAGTAGCCGATCTCGAGGATCAGGCTGGTCTCTTCGGCGATGGGGATAAACTCCCCGGGTGGCACCATGGTGCCGTCGCTGCGCTGCCAGCGCAGCAGCGCCTCGATACCCGACAGCGAACCATTGTCGACCCGGTATTGCGGTTGGTAGTGGAGTTGCAGCTCGTGATGACGCAGGGCATCGCGCAGTTCATTGGTAAGGGTCAGCCGATTTTTCTCGTGCTGGGCCATCGCCTCGGTAAAGAAGACGTAGTGGCCCTGACCGGCGCGCTTGGCCATGTGGGTCGCGGTGTCGGCCTGTTGCATCAGGACCAGATGATCCGTCTCGTTGCCGGAGAAGAGGCTGATCCCCACCGAGGCGCTGCAGTGCAGCTTGTGATCGCCGATGTCAAACGGGGTGCGAAACAGCCCCATCAGCTCGCGGGCGAAGTGCTCTGCCAGAATTTTGGCGGTGACCTCGCCTTGTCCGAGCTGGGTAAAGAGCAGGGCAAACTCATCCCCCGAGATGCGCGCCTGCACCAGATTGTCCTGGGGCAGCTCCCTGAAACGCTGCACCACAGCCTGCAGCAACAGATCGCCGCAGGCGTGACCAAGGGAGTCGTTGATCGACTTGAAGTTGTCGAGATCGACCAGCAGCAGGGCGCCCCACTGGCCGTTGGGGGCGCTCAGGGTCTGCTGCAAAATATGGTTGAGGCTGCGGCGGTTGTGCAGACCGCAGAGATCGTCGTAGTAGGCGAGCTGCTCGATATGTCTGGCCGCCTCTTTTTCCTGGGTGATGTCGTAGAAGCTGCAGATAAAGTGGCTCAGTTCTCCCTGCTCATCCTTGACGCCGTTCACCATCAAGCGCACCGGAAAGAGGTGACCATCCTTGTGCAGGCAGCGCTCTTCCCCGAGCCAGAACTCCTGCTCGTTGACGGTGCGGCTGACATCCTCCTTGAGATGATCCCCGTAGTAGGTGGGACGCAGCTTGCGAATGGAGTGACCGATCACCTCTACCTCGCCAAATCCGGTGATCCGGCTGAAGGAGTGGTTGACCTTGAGGATGATGCCGTTGTGATCCATCACGATCAGCCCATCGTGGGTATTGAAGGCCACTTCCGCCAGTCGCAGGGCATCGTCGGTGGCGAGGCGCTTGAGCTCGATGGCGGCCCGCTCGTGCTGGCTGCTCAACAGATCCAGCAGCTGTTCGGGCTCCTCAAGGGGGGTATCGAGCAGCAGGGTGATCTGGCCAATGGGGGCGCCGCTCTGGCCATGGAGTGGAATGCCGATGTAGGCGCTGGCATTGAGGGCGAGCAGCCGGGTCGCCTTGGGATAGCGCACGGGCAGATCTTCCACATAGATGGCCTGACCATGCTGGAACAGCTCCTGAGCGGGGCCGGGGTCGAGCTGGATGGGCTTGAGGGTGGAGCAGATCTCCTCGTTGATGACGCAGCGGGGGATGATCCAGAGATCCTGACCGCGGGGCTGGAACTCGCCGATCCAGCCCACCCGGGCACCGCTGGCGCTCATGGCCCAGTTTACCAGCGTCTTGCAGTAGTCGATGCCGGTCTGCTGGTGCAGTTCGGGCGGGAGGGCCAGCTCGGCGCGGTGCTCTTCCGGTTGCGGTTGCCAGTGGCCGAGCAGCTGGGCGCTGCTGCGCACCAGCTGCAACATCTCCTCGCTAAGCGGGGTGGGATCGAGATACTCCAGACTCAGCACCCCGAACAGCTTGTCCTGCTCCAGCAGGGCACCATCGAGGCGTGAGCGCACACCGGCACTGGTCAGATAGAGGTGATTGCTCAGCATTGGCTGATGGGCAGCCTCCGAGAAACTCAACGATTTGCGGGTACGCAGGGCGCGGATATAGCGGCTGTCACCACGAATGGGGTAGAGCGCCTCGACCCCCAGGGTGAACACCGGGGTGAGTTGCTCGCTGCCGAGATCGCCGTTGGCCTGATAGTGCCAGAGGATGAGCCGATCGGCCCCCAAACTCTCTTTAAGGGCCTCGAGCAGGGGCGCATACTGTTGCTGGCTCGCCATCTGGCTGAGGCGCGGCAGTTGCAATGCCAGATCGGCGATGGGCTCCTGGCGAAGGTTCTGCAGACAGATGAGCCAGAAGCCATCCTGCTCGTGAGCGAGGGCGATATGCCACAACTGGCTGGCAAAGCGCACTGTGATCTTGCCGCCATGGCCGTTGGCCAGCAGTTGTTCGATGGGCAGGCGCAGGGCATCGGGTAGCTGGGCAGGCCAGGGGGCACGCGGTTCGTCGAGCCAGTAGAGCGGGGTTTGCATCACGTCGGTCAGGGCGACCAGCCGTTGACTGCGCAGGTCCAGACGGAAAAAAAGCGGCGTCTGGAGGGCAGGAGGAAGATGACTGAGTGCGGTAGACGACATGAACAAACAACATCCTGTTAAGCAACCGTCGGGGTTGCAAGAATACTGCAAAATGGTGTGAAACAAAATTTCATTGAATTCTAAATTAGAAAAGTCTAATTTATTGCCCATTATCATGTATGAGGAGTCTTGCAGATGAAACGGATCCTGATTATCGGTGGTGTCGCGGGGGGCGCATCGGCGGCGGCTCGTGCTCGTCGTTTGAGTGAAGAGGCAGAGATCGTGATGTTCGAGCGGGGCGAGTTTGTCAGCTTCGCCAACTGCGGTCTGCCCTATCACATCGGGGGCGATATCCCCAATCGGGATGCCTTGCTGCTGCAGACCCCCCAGAGTTTCAAGCGCCGTTTCAACGTCGATGTGCGGGTCTTCCACGATGTGATTGAGATCGACAAGGCGGGCAAGACCTTGCTGGTGCGCAACCTGCAAACCGGTGAAGAGCAGCGCGAGCATTACGATGTGCTGCTGCTGAGCCCGGGGGCGGCGCCGATCCGTCCTCCCTTCCCCGGTATCGACAGCCCCCATGTCTATACCCTGCGCAACATCCCGGACATGGATCGCATTCTGGCGGCCCTGCACCACGATCAGCCGCGCCACGTCACTGTGGTGGGCGGCGGCTTTATCGGGTTGGAGATGATGGAGGCGCTGCATCAGCGCAAGCTGGATGTCACCCTGCTGGAGCTGGCCGACCAGGTGATGGCGCCGGTGGATAAGGAGATGGCCAACATGCTCCATGCCCGCATCCGGGAAGAGGGGATCGACCTGCGCCTGCGCACCGGCCTCACCGCCATCGAGAGTCTGGATCTGCCTGCCGAGAAGACCTCCGCCGTGCCGACCGCCAAAAGCGGTGGCCTGCGCCTGACCCTCAATGACGGTTCCCATCTTGATACCGGTCTGCTGATCCTCGCCATCGGCGTTAAGCCGGAAACCCTGCTCGCCGCCAAGGCGGGGCTGGAGCTGGGTCCGCGTGGCGGCATCAAGGTGGATGCCGGGATGCGCACCTCGGATCCCTTTATCTATGCGGTGGGGGATGCGGTGGAAGAGATTGATTTCGTCACCGGTGAATCTGTGCTGATCCCGCTGGCGGGCCCCGCCAACCGGCAGGGGCGCATCGCCGCCGACAATATGCTGGGCCGAAGCGAAACCTACAAGAAGACGCAAGGGACCGCCATCTGCAAGCTGTTCGATCTGGCGGTGGCCAGCACCGGCCTCAACGAGAAGCGACTGGTGCAACTGGGATTGCCGTTCGAGAAGGTTTATGTCCACCCGGGCAGCCACGCCGGTTACTACCCGGGCGCCCATCCGGTCAGCCTCAAGCTGCTGTTTGCCCCGGATGGCAAGATTTATGGCGCCCAGGCCATCGGCAAGGATGGCATCGACAAGCGCATCGACGTGCTGGCGGTGGCCCAGCGCGCCGGTCTCACCGTGTTTGATCTACAGGATCTGGAGCTTACCTATGCGCCGCCGTTTGGGTCGGCCAAGGATGTGATCAACATGGCGGGCTTTGTGGCAAGCAACCACCTGAAAGGGGACACCCTGCTCTGCCACGTGGCCGAGGTGCAGGCTCGTAACCCCTATCAGCTGGTGGTGGATGTGCGCAATGGCCCAGAGCTCGACAAGCTGGGGCGGATTCCGGGGGCGCTGCATATCCCCCTCGACGAGTTGCGTGGTCGCCTCCATGAGTTGCCCAAAGAGAAAGAGCTGCTGATCAGCTGTCAGGTCGGGCTGCGCGGCCATGTCGCCTGTCGCCTGCTGAGCCAACACGGCTTTAAAGTGAAGAATCTCTCCGGCGGCTTCAAAACCTGGCAGATGGCCACCGCCGAGTAACCGTTTTATTTCTGTGCCTGTTTGCCCCTCTCCCTTGTGCGTGCAAGATGAGGGGCTTTTTGTTTCTGCTTTTCGCCCTCCTTGCATTCCCTAATTGCAGCAATATTTCGACACACTTTATTTCCTGTGCCGGACAAAATTAACGTTTTGTTCAGGGGATGGGTGCTATAACCCCTGCCTCGTTCATGATGAACCGTGTAGTAGGGAGAGTGACATGCTGGATATGCTGATGGCCATTTGGCATCAGGATTTTGACGCCCTGGTTCAGATGCAGGCGGTACCCCTGCTGATCAGTTGCCTGATGCTGGTACTGCTGCTGGAGTCCGCATTCGTCTTCCTGCCCCTGCCGGGGGACAGCCTGGTACTGCTGGCCGGTGGGTTGGTGGGCATGGGGGGGTTTGGCCCCGAAGTGACTCTTGTCTATCTGCCGTTGGCTGCTGGCATAGGTTCCGTGCTCGCCTACTGGCAGGGACGGGCACTGCAGCGCACCCGCTTTATGGATCATATCGAACGGATGTTGCCTCCCGACAGCCTGCCCAAGGCGACCCGGCTGCTGAAAAAGTACGGTTTTCTGGCGATGTTCTCCTCCCGTTTTATCCCGTTTGTGCGGGTGCTGACCCCCATGCTGATGGGGATTGGCCGCCTGAGCGTGCTGCGGATGTGCGTGGCCAGCTTTGCCAGTGCCTTTATGTGGGCGCTCTGCCTCAGTTTGGTGGGCAAGCTGGCGATGAATACCCCCTTCTTTCTCCACCACAGCGAACTGTTGACCCGGGCCCTGCTCATTACCTCGCTGGTGCTGTTTCTGGCGGCCGTCATGGCCATCCTGTTTCGCTGGTTCAAAGGCGGAGCAAAAAACGAGACCAGCCACGACTAGATGACAACCCTTGCCGCACTGGATCAGTGGGCAAGGGGGTTCTCGTGCTGCAGGGGCGCTCAATTGTGCCCATTCGGGTAATGAGCTTTGTGTCGGGTGAGCAGGATGCCTTATCCTGTTTCCAGCCACGCTGCGTTTGCAGCGCTCCAACTCGGGATGGAACTTATGCGCCTCTTCGACTCTCCCTCTGCTTCTCACCGCTCTACCGCTGAAACCGGCGCTCTGCGCCGCCGCTGCTCGGCCCTGCTGCTTTGCGGGGTGGTCGGTTTGCTGTCTGGCTGCGGCCCTGACAAGCCCACCAGCCAAATATCGAACACAGAATCCACAGCCCAGCAGGAGGCCGGGGCGCCAACTTCTGTAGTGCAGGCCAATGCCCGCCAATACCGCGATGCGCCAGCGCTGGCGCTGGTCTTTTCCGGCTCCTTGGCGCCCAAGGCCAATTGGCAGAGCTGGCTTTCGGTCAGCGAGGGGGGCAAGCAGGTGCAGGGGGAGTGGATCCTCGCCGACGATGGTCGCACCCTCTATTTCCCGAACGTGCAGCCCGATAAAAGCTATGAGGTGAGCCTCAAGGCGGGGCTGGGCCCATCCCCCCAGAGCTGGACCCTCAAAACCCGGCCGCTGGAGGCGGGGGCTTCGTTTACCGCCAGCGGCATGGTATTGCCGCTGCGCGACGAGCTGCGCCTGCCCATCAGCGCGGTCAACGTGGATGAGGTCAATATCGACTTCTTTCGGGTCGATGCCGAGTATCTACCCCGTTTTCTGGCGGAATATCGCCCCGGTGCTGGCATGGGGAACTGGGAGCTTGAGCAGATCACCAAGCGGGCCAAGCGGGTATTCAGCGGCCGCTATGCGCTGGAGCTCGATGCCAACCGGCGCGAGACCCGCCTCATTAATGTGAAGGAGCCGCAGCTGGCCGAGGCTGGCGTCTACTTTGCGGTGATGTCGCCCCTTGGCAACTACGACTGGCGCAAGGAGACCACCTATTTCGCGGTGAGCGACATGGGGCTCAGTGCCCGCCGTTACCGCGATCAGCTGGAGGTGTTCGTGAGCTCCCTGGCCAGCGCCGACCCGCTCAAGGATGTGCAGCTCTCCCTGCTCGACGAGAAGGGCAACCGGCTGCAGGTGCAAACCACTGATCCGCAGGGCCATCGCCGCTTTGATCAGGTGCAGGGGGCTCGCTTGCTGCTGGCCGAACAGGGCAACCATCTGGCGGTGCTGCGCCTCGATGGGGCTGCGCTCGATCTCTCCACCTTCGATCTCGGCACCCAGCCCTGGCAGGCCCAGCAGCTCTATCTGTTCAGCGGGCGCGATCTCTATCGTCCCGGCGAGCGGCTCGACAGCGAGATCCTGCTCAAGGGCCAAGATGGCCAGCTGTTGCCCGGTATGGCAGTGGAGCTGGAGGTGAAACAGCCGGATGGTCAGCTGCTCGAACAAAAGCGGCTGCTACCGGACAATCTTGGCGCGGCCCACTACGGTCTGCGCCTGCCGGATGATGCGCCGCTCGGGCGCTGGACCATTAACCTCAAGACCGCCGCTGGTAGTCGTTTCGAGTGGCCCTTTTTGGTGGAGGAGTTTTTGCCGGAGCGGCTCAAACTGCAGCTTGGCAAGGGGCCGGATGGTGAAGTGACGGATCTGGGCGCCTCCCTCAGCCTGCCGCTGCAAGGGGACTATCTCTACGGTGCACCGGCGAGCGCCACCAAGGCCAAGGCAGAGGTGAAGATCAGCCGCGCCACCATGCCCTTTACCCAGTGGCAGGAGTTCACGCTGGGTGACGTACTGCTCGCCGAGCAGGCCAAGGATCTCGAGCCCCTCAGTCTCACCCTCGATGCGCAGGGGCAGGGGACTTTTTCGCTGCAAGATGAACTCGATGGGGTGCGCACCCTCGGGCCGCTGGAGGTGGCCTATCGGGTGTCGCTCTCCGAGCCCGGTGGCCGCGCCGTCAATCGCAGCCGCACCCAGTATGGCTGGCCCGCGGGCAGCCAGTGGCCGGCACTCAAGGCCGATTTCGTGGCGGATCGGGTGGAAGGGGGCAAGCCGCTCCCCTTCCAGATCCTCAACCTCGATGAGCAAGGCCAACCGGTGGCGGGGGAGGTGAAGGTGCGCCTTATCAACGAGTACCGCGACTACTACTGGCACTACGCCGATGGCGAGGGGTGGAAGTACGAGTTCAACAGCCAGCCTTATCTGGAGCAGGAGCAGGCCCTGCAGCTGGATGGCAAGGGGCCGACTCCGCTCACGCTGCAACTGGCGGCGGGCTGGTATCGGTTGGAAGTGGAGAATAGTCAGGGCCATCAATCCAGCCTGCGGGTTGAGATCGGCAGTTACGCCTGGGGCGGCGGTGGCGAGCAGGCGCGGCCTGACAAGATTGCCATCACCCTCGACAAGCGCGCCTATCAGGCGGGCGACAAGGCCAAAGTGACGTTGGTGGCCCCGCGCCCTGGCAAGGGGTTGCTGATGGTGGAAGATGGTGACGGTCTGCGCTGGTGGCAGCGCATCGAGCTCAAGGGGGACGGTGGCGATGCCAAGGATGCACGCGGCGAGTTCGAGATCCCGGTCAGCCCCGAGTGGCAGCGTCATGATCTGCATATTTCGGCCCAAATCGCCGCGCCAGACAGCGCCTCCAAACCAGTCGGCAAGCAGCAGGGGCAGAGCCTGCGCTCGGTCGGCCTGGTGCCGCTCACCCTGGATCGGGAAGCGCGCCGTCTGCCGCTTACCCTGAGCGCGCCGGACAAAGCGGTGCCCCTTACCCGGCTGGAGGTGACCGCCACCTCCACCCCCAACAGTCAGGGCCGCGTGGTGCTGGCCGCGGTGGATCGGGGCGTGCTCAACATCAGCGATTATCAGCCGCTCGACCCGTTCGAGATCTTCTTTGGTCGCAAGCGCTTCGCCCAAGATTTGTTCGACAACTATGGCCAGGTGATCCCGCCGCAAGATGGCAAGCTGGCCCGCCTCAACTACGGGGGTGACCGGGCGCCGCTGAAAAAGGGCGGTGCGCTGGAGAGCCGGGTCGAAATAGCCGCGCTCTGGAGCGGCGAGGTGAGTTTTGATGAGAGCGGCAAGGCGGTGATCCCGCTCGATTTGCCCAACTTCAACGGCGAGTTGGCGCTGATGGCGCTGGCCTGGAACGAACAGCAGGTCGGGGAGGCAGAGCGCGCCGTCAAGGTGGTCGCCCCCTTGGTGGCCGAGATTGGCTGGCCGCGCTTTGGCGCCAGAGGGGATGAGACCCGGGCGCTGGTACAGCTGCGCAACATGAGCGGCGAGGATCAGACCCTCTCCCTTGTCTGGACCCTCAATGGTGGGCTCAAGGCAAACGGCGAGCTGCCCCGCACCCTGGCCCTTAAAAATGGCGAGGAGCAGTGGCTGACCCTGCCGCTCACCGTGACCGGGGCAAGCGGCGTGGCAAGCCTGCAGTTGGCGGCCAGCGGCAAGGATTTTGCCATCAGCCGCGACTGGACTCTGCCGCTGCGCTCCCCCTGGCCGGCCGAGACTCGCCAGCGCTACCAGATGCTGGCTCCCGGCCAGCAGATGAGCTTTGCGCCAGCTGAGCTGGTCGGGCTGGATCGCTCCAACCTGCAGGGGGTGCTCAGCCTCTCCGGCACTCCGCCCTGGGATCCGGCAGTCCAGTGGCAGGCGCTGGCTGACTACCCCTACGCCTGTCTGGAGCAGACCTTGTCGCGGGCCTGGCCTTACTTGCTGACCACGGCCGATGAGCGGGCCGCCTGGAGCAAACCCGCAGAGGGCAAGAAAGCGGCGAGTGAGGCGGATGTGCAGCGCGCCCTGCTGCAACGGCTGCAGCGGTTGCAACTGCCAAGCGGTGGCTTTGGCCTGTGGGATGGTCGCTCCGACGAGGAGCAGTGGCTCACCGCTTATGCCGCCGACTACCTGCTGGCGCGCAAGGAGGTGGGCGACGCAGTGCCGGAGGCAATGCTAAATCAGGCGCTGAACCGGCTGCAAAGCTATCTCACCGACAGCCAGTATGGCGAGCGCTGGAGCAGTGCCCCCGAGCACAGCCGACTTGCCTATCAGGCTTACAGTGCCTATGTGTTGGCCCGGGTGGGCAAGGCGCCGCTCGCTACCCTGCGCCTTATCTGGGAGCAGCAGGCTGATCACGCTCGCTCCGGTTTGCCGCTCTTGCACCTCTCGCTGGCGCTCTCGGCCATGGGGGATGAGCAGAATGCCGCCAAGGCCCTCAGCCGGGCATTGGTGACCGAGCGTGGTGACGACTATCTCGGGGATTACGGTTCGCAGTTACGCGATGGAGCCCTCGAGCTCTCCTTGCTACGCCAGCACAAGCTGGCTGCGGAGCGCTGGCCTGATCTCAGCGCCAAGGTGGCCGACACCCTGGCTCACCGTCAGTGGCTCAGCACTCAGGAGCGGCTCGCCCTGTTGCGACTCGCCCGCTTCGATCCGGCCGTCGACTGGCAGGCCAAGGTAACTTCCTCTCTTGGCAGTGGATCCCTGATCGGTTCGGCTCCGCTACAGCAGGGCACCCCCGAGGCGCTGGCGGCGAGCGCCGTCACTAACGAGGGCAAGGGCTCCCTCTATGTGCAGCGCACCTTGATCGGTTACCCCGAGCAGGCTCCTACCCGGTTGAGTCAGGGGATAAGCGTGACCCGCAGCTGGTTCAACAGCGATGGTCAGCGTTTTGACCCGGCCAAGGTGAAGGTCGGCGATCTGGTGGTGGTGCGGCTCAACGTCAGCAGCGAGTCGGCGGTGCCCGATGCCCTGCTGGTGGAGATGGTGCCCGCTGGCTTCGAGCTGGAGAACCCGGCCCTTGGCAACAGCATCAAGCTCGAAGAGCTCTCCATCGAGGGGAAACCGGCGTGGCAGAGTGAGTGGAACGACTATCTCAAGCATCAGGAGTTTCGCGATGACCGCTACACGGCAGCGCTGGATCTGAGCGAGGGGAGCAACCAGCAACTGGTCTACCTGATGCGTGCAGTGACGCCGGGTCGCTATCAGGTGCCGCCGACCCAGGTGGAGGATATGTACCGGCCCGAGCTGCGGGCAGTGGGTGAGGATATCCACGAGGTGCGTATCTCTGAGTAACATTCCCCCCCTTGAGCGGGTTCGCCCGCTCACTTTCTGGCTGCGTGGCTGGCTGAGTCTGGGTCGCTGTGGCCGCGCTGGCTGGCGCTGGCTTGGTCGTTTGCCACGCTGGCTGCGTTTCTCGGTGCTGGGAGTTGTCGCACTGCTCCTGTCATTGCTGGCGCTGGATCGCATTTTCCCGCCGCCGCCACTTGACCCCGCCTACGCACGGGTGGTGCTCGACATGAAAGGGCGACCGCTGCGCGCCTTTGCCGATACCAGCGGCGTGTGGCGCTACCCCGTGACCCTGGAGCAGGTCTCCCCCCGCTATATCGAGGCGTTGCTGGGTTACGAGGATCGCTACTTCTGGCGTCATCCCGGGGTTAATCCGGTGGCCATGGTGCGCGGGGTCTGGCAGTGGTTGCGCTACGGGCGCGCCGTGTCGGGCGGCTCGACCCTCACCATGCAGGTGGCGCGTCTTATCGAACCCTACCACCGGAGCGTGCCCGGCAAGCTGCGCCAGATGGCGCGCGCACTGCAGCTTGAGTGGCACTACGACAAGCGCACCCTGCTCACCGTCTACCTCAACCGGGCGCCGTTTGGCGGCAACCTGGAGGGGGTGCAGGCGGCAAGTTTTGCCTACCTTGGCAAGAGTGCGGCCAAGCTGACCTATGCCGAGGCGGCGCTGTTGGCGGTGCTGCCACAGGCTCCCAGCCGCAACCGGCCGGACCGGCATCCCGAGCGAGCCCGCACCGCCCGCGACAAGGTGATGCAGCGGTTAGTGGCGCAAGGCGTCTGGCCCGAGCCGGTGTGGTTGGAGGGACGTATCGAGCCGGTGCTGGCCCGCGGTCACTTCACGCCGATGGAGGCGCCGCTCTTTGCCCGCCTCGCCGCCGATAATCAGACCGGGGCGCTGGTGCACACCACCATCGACGGGGATCTACAGCGCTGGCTGGAGGAACGGGTGGCGAGTTATATCCGCCGTTTCCCCGAGCAGACCTCAGCGGCGTTACTCTTGGTAGATAACAAAACCATGGCGGTGCGCGCCTATGTGGGTAGCGCCGAATATGGCAACCTGCGTCGCCACGGTTACCTCGACATGGTGCAGGCAATCCGCTCTCCCGGCTCCACCCTCAAGCCCTTCATCTACGGTCTGGCTATGGATGAGGGGCTGGTGCACTCGGCCTCCCTGCTCTCTGATGCGCCGAGGCTGGGCTCTGATTATCGCCCCGCCAACTTTTCCGGCGCTTTTCAGGGGCCGGTGACGCTGGCTCAGGCGCTGCAGCAATCCCTCAACGTGCCGGCGGTGCAGGTGCTGGAGGCGCTGGGGCCGGACAAGCTGGTCAGCCGCCTCGACAACGCCGGGGTGCGGCTGGCGCTCTCCGACAAACCCAATCCGGCCATTGCGCTGGGGGCTGCGGGCATTCGGCTCGAGCAACTGGTGGCGCTCTACAGTGCGCTGACCCGGCAGGGGCAGGTGGCGATGCCGGTCTGGCTGGCGGGGCAGCAGGCGGTGTCACGCCCCTTGCTGAGCCCGGGAGCGGCCTGGATCATCTGGCAAATATTGAGCGCGCAGGGACGGGCGGATCAGCCTTTTGCCAGCGAGGCAACCGGCAGGGTCAACCGACTGGCCTGGAAGACCGGCACCAGCTATGGCTATCGCGACAGCTGGGCCATGGGGGTCTCCGGTCGCTGGACCATCGGCGTCTGGCTGGGGCGCCCCGACGGCACCCCTTTGCCCGGTTTTTACGGCCAGAGCGCAGCGGTGCCGCTGCTGCTTTCGGTCTACTCGCGATTGGCCGACAACAGCCCCCTGCCGGCACAGCCCAACACGGTGAGCGAAGCCGAGATCTGCTGGCCGCTGGGGCGCAAAATGAGCGCGACCCTGCCTGAGGCCTGTTTGCAGCGCCAGAGCGCCTGGTTGCTGGAAGGGCGCGATCCTCCCACCTTGCCGGATCCCATGGACTGGCCCTCGCCACTGCGTCAGGTCGCACTGACCGCCGCGGGCAAGCCGACCCTGGCACGCTGCCAGGATGCGGCGCAATCCGGTTTTCGGGCCCTCTGGCCATTGTCACTGGAGCCGTGGCGAACGCCCGGCGAGCGACGTCAGGCGCTGTTGGCAAGTGGTTGTGCTGGGGAAGGGCAGAGCGCCGAGCAGCAGGCCCCCATCCGCATCGTGACGCTGGGGGAGGGCAACCTTATCCGCAGTCAGCGTTACCGATTGCAGCCCAAGGTGCTGGGTGGTGTCGGCAAGCCAGCCTGGTTTCTCAACGGCCAGCGGCTGCGCTGGGATGGGGATCAGGTGCTGAGTGTGGCGGGGCGCTATCAGCTGGTGGTGGTGGATGAAGCGGGCAACAGCGATCGTATCGAGTTTCGCGTGGTGCATCCTGACGGTGATGCCAGCACCATCACCCGTTGAGCGTTTTGCCGACAGCCATTGAGGCGAATGTAATTAACCATTTGAAATGCATCAATATTTGATTGGATGAATTAATTTGTGAATAATTACGAATTCATTCAAATCCAATCGGGAGTTCTCTTTTGCTGCGTGTTCTGTGTCCCTTGCTGGTGCTGATGATTTCGGGCTGTGCCACTACCAATCATGGTGATCACCATGTTTCTCCTGAACGTACCGGGTTCTATTCACCTTTCGAACCAGCTTCCGAGAGTTTTGTGCGTTGTTATCAGAAACAGTTTGCCTGTACCCCTGCCAATATCCGCCGTGACAGGGCGATGGAGGCCCGCAGGCAGGCGCAAGAGCGGGCCAATCACCGGGGTGATGATTGGTAGGCCGCAGAAAAGGAGAGGGGTTGGCAGATGCCAACCCCTTTTTCATTCCGCCAATTCAGCCCTGTTGGCGCAGATGACCGAGCCGGGTGAAGAAGTGCTGGCTCTTGCGCTGGTGAAAGTGGCTCTTTTTGATGGGATGGAAGATGAGGTTGCTTTCGGGATGGCTCGCTTTTAACTGGTGGAGCATGGCTACGGCGGGCAGGCTGGTGCTGACCAGGGTGGTGAGTGGCATGCTGAGGGTCTCGGGCCCGAGCAGTTGATTGAGCCCTTGCTGAGCCTGCTCAAAGCGGGTCAGGGCCGCCGGGTCGGCATAGCCGCTACCCAGCATGGTGAGCAGGTTGTCGAGGGCCAGATGATATTCGGCCAACTGCTGGCGAAAGCCGCTGCGCCCGCGCAGGGCAATCAGCTCTGCCAACGGAATGTCGGCCAGGTGAGTGGGCACTTGCAACGGGATCTCGAGGAGGAAGCAATCCTGACCGCCGCGATTGTGGTAGCGGGATTCGAGCAGATGGAGCAGGCGGTCGAGATAGTCGTGATCGGTAATAAGCGCCCCGTCATTGGCGAGTGCCCACTCACGGGCAAGGCGCATGGAGATCAGGTTGGCAAAGCGTCGCGCCATTCTGATCCCCCCCTCATCCCGGGTCGCAAAGCCGTGAGTAAGGCAAAAGCCGTGCAGCCGCTCCAGCCCCACCTGATCCGGGCAGAAGCAGTCGTGGTTGGCCTCCTGACGCCAGCGACCAATCAGCTCCTTGTTGCCAAACACCTTGTGGCGGACGAAATCGGGGGCCACCAGGCCGCTTATCTGGCTCTCCAGTTGCGGGGTAATGGCGGCAAAGAAGGCGGCATCGGGCCGCTCGGCCAGCAGATCGGTCTGCTGTTGAAGGGTATCGAGCAGGGCGGTGAGACCGCTCTTTTCGCTGACGGTGAAGACGAAGGCGAGCCGTTCCAGATAGAGCAGGGCAAATTTGAGCCAGAGCTCGTCGCGTACCTCCATGCCGGGGTAGTAGATGTAGGTCTTCATCGGATCAGTCTGTTGTCAAAAATCTGGCGAGGCGCAGGGTCGGGAATATACGCAAGATTGGCGCTGCACGGCAAACACTGCGTGGGGTAATGTGAGCAAACGCTCATCCAGTAGGCGCTGGCCACAAAGTTCTGATATAATTCGCGCCCTTAAATCAAGGTCACCCGAGTCATTACCATGAAGTTCATTATCAAGCTGTTCCCGGAAATCACCATCAAGAGCAAGTCGGTTCGCCAGCGCTTTATCAAGATCCTGCAGGGCAATATCCGCAATGTCCTGCGCCGCTTCGACGACGATGCCCGCGTACGGATGGATTGGGACAAGCTGATCGTGAGCTCCCGCAATGACCAGTTCCGCGAGCAGGCTATCGAAGCCCTGGCCTGTATTCCGGGCATTCAGGCTTTCCTCGAGGTTCAGGCCAGCAAGTTTACCGATCTGCACGACATCTTCGAGCAGGTGAAAGCCGTATGGGGCGACCAGCTCAAGGGCAAAACCTTCTGCGTGCGCGCCAAGCGCCACGGCAAGCATGAGTTCTCCTCCCTCGAGGTTGAGCGTTACGTGGGCGGTGGATTGAATCAGCACTGCGAAAGCAATGGTGTGCGCCTCAAGAACCCGGATGTGAAGATCAACCTCGAGATCGACGGTGAGGAGCTCTTTATCGTCAGCGCCATCCATCAGGGCCTGAGCGGCATGCCCATCGCGACCCAGGAAGATGTGCTGAGTCTGCTCTCCGGCGGTTTTGACTCCGGTGTGGCGTCGTTCCAGTTCATCAAGCGCGGCTGCCGGGTGCACTACTGCTTCTTTAATCTGGGCGGTGCTGCCCACGAAATCGGCGTCAAGCAGGTGGCCTATCACCTGTGGAACCGCTTCGGTTCATCCCACCGGGTGCGTTTCACCGCTGTGGACTTCGAGCCGGTGGTCGCCGAGATCCTCGAGAAGATCGACAACGGTCAGATGGGCGTGGTGCTCAAGCGGATGATGATGCGTGCTGCCGCCAAGGTGGCCGATGAATTCCAGATCCCGGCGCTGGTGACCGGTGAGTGTGTGGGTCAGGTCTCCAGCCAGACTCTCACCAACCTGAACGTCATCGACCGGGTCACCGACAAGGTGATCCTGCGCCCGCTTATCACTTGGGACAAGCCGGATATCATCAACGAAGCCCGCCGTATCGGCACTTTGGAGTTCGCCGAGACCATGCCGGAGTATTGCGGTGTCATCTCCAAGAAGCCGACCGTGAAGGCCGAGCTCTCCCGCATTGAAGAGGAAGAGGCCAATTTTGACTTCTCCATTCTGGACAAGGTGGTCTCTGAGGCCCGTTACCTCGATATCCGTCGTATCGGTGAAGAGACTGCCGCTGAAGTGCAAGAGGTGGAAACGACTCAGGTGCTGGGTGCTGACGAGGTGATCCTGGATATCCGCTCTGCCGACGAACACGACGAGAAGCCGCTGGTGGTGGAAGATCGTGAAGTACTGCATATCCCCTTCTTCAAGCTGGCCACCGCCTTTGGCGATCTGCCCAAAGAGAAGACCTACCTGCTCTACTGTGATCGCGGCGTGATGAGCAAGCTACAGGCGCTCTATCTGAAAGAGAAGGGCTTTGACAACGTCAAGGTGTACCGCCCGTAAGCGTGTTTTTCACCTTCAATAAAAAATCCGGCCAATGTGCCGGATTTTTTATTTCACAGAGTGAGCAATGACTATCAGGGACAGGGAACCGGAGTGAAGGAGTCTTGCCCCTGACAACGCCAGCCCATTTCTGCCTCCCGCATCTGCCACAGGTTGTTGCTGCGATAGAGGGTCAGGATGTAGATCATGTCACTCTTGCTGCCGTCGAGGGCGACCGAGAGCACCAAGTCATTGTCCAGTTGCTGGGCATGGATGCGGCTGGGCGTGTCACCATGACCGACGAATCGCAGAGCTACCTCACGGTAGTCATTAACCCAGTTTTGCTGTTGATGGCTTGCCTGGCGTATCTGCTGGTTGAACTGCTGCACCGGCGCCGAGGCCAGTCGTCCAAATACCACTTGTGCTTCGGCGTGGGCTGCCGTCACGTTCGCCAGGAGAAGGGTGGTAAGCATACCGATTTTGCGCATGAGAAGTTCCGGCTAACAACGACTGCTTCTATGACAACAGAAAAGCCTATTTGGTTCAACGCGTGGCCCACAGCGACATGATGACGCTGTGGGCCTGCTCTCAATTGCGTTGCAACGAGAAGGTGGGCAGCGACAGATGCCAGTAGATAGCAGCTACCCGCAGGCCAAACACGGCCGTCATGCAGATGAGCATGGCCGTTACCCTGTCCATGTTCGCCTCCAGCGCCAGGGTATAGAGAATGCCGCCGAGGATACAGGCGGTGGCATAGATCTCTTTTTGCAGCACCATGGGAACCTCCCGCGCCAGTACATCGCGGATCATGCCACCGGCAACCCCGGTCATGGTGCCCATGATCACGGCAATCAGCCCTGGGGTGCCGAAATTGAGGGCCTTCTGGGCACCGATAACGGTAAAGAGGGCTAGCCCGAAGGCATCCGCCACCGGCAGCACATACCAGGGCATCCTGCGGGGCAGCTTGACCATCCACATACCGATCAGCGCCGTCGCAATGACGACCCAGATATAGAGGGGATCGCGCACCCAGAACACGGGGGTGGCTCCCAGGATCATGTCACGGATGGTGCCGCCGCCGATGGCAGTGACCGCCGCCAAAACCATGACGCCAAACCCGTCCATCCTGAGTCGGCCAGCCACCAATACCCCTGAAAACGCGAATACCGCAGTACCAAACATGTCGCTGATGTAAACAATCTGCTCAACCAGTGTCTGCATGGAGAACAACTCACGCCAAATTGTTGATGGGGCCGCGATTTTAGGGGCTGGTGAGCCCAATCGCCAACAGTGCTCGACAAAATTGAGAGTCGGGACGGATTTTTTCTCGCGGCATGAACCGGGTGAGGCTCGTGCGTGCCCGCAGCTCTCCGCCGCTGACGGGCTTTAGAAGGTTGAGCCCATCACAGGTTTAGGTCCGATTTTTTCCTTAAGTATCCCCCCGACCCGCCGATATATAAGGTAAGCGGCGTTAATGCGATGAAGCGTTGAAAAAAATGCTAAAGACATCCAAAAACGAGCCGTTAAATAAGACGCATCGGGCACAGAAAATAATAAAGCCTGAGCAAATAGAAGAGTAAATTTAATAGCTTAGGAGAATAGTCATGGGCCTTTATATCAACACTAACGTTTCATCACTCAACGCGCAGCGTAACCTGATGAATACGACCAAATCACTGGATACTTCCT
Organism: Aeromonas sp. R9-2; assembly: GCF_040908025.1. Lineage (NCBI taxonomy): Bacteria > Pseudomonadati > Pseudomonadota > Gammaproteobacteria > Aeromonadales > Aeromonadaceae > Aeromonas > Aeromonas sp. R9-2. The sequence goes on along the minus strand of NZ_JBFOCX010000025.1, from coordinate 141,328 downwards.
ACACTCGACTGGCATCCGGCTTGCGTATCAACAGTGCCAAAGATGATGCCGCGGGTCTGCAAATCGCCAACCGTTTGACGTCTCAGGTGAACGGTTTGAATCAGGGTAACCGCAACGCCAACGACGGTATTTCGGTAGCGCAAACTGCGGAAGGTGCAATGGATGAGGTGACCTCCATGCTGCAGCGTATGCGTACCCTGGCTCAACAATCAGCCAACGGTTCTAACAACACTGATGACCGTACTGCGTTGCAGCAAGAGTATGACCAGCTGATGACCGAAATTGATCGTGTTGCAAAAGATACCACATTCGGTGGTAAGCAATTGCTTAACGGTGGTTATGTCGGCTCTTTCCAGGTTGGTGCTGATGCTGCTCAAACCATTACTTTCAGAATGACCACTGCGTTTACCATTGCAGGTATGGCTTCGGCAGCCAAGGGCAATGCAACAATCTCTGCCGGTTCAACTGGTAGCAAAGAGCCTTTCAAAGTAACGGCCTCAACCAGCGCAGTGACTGTGGCAAACATGAATAGCATCAAGTTGGCGAGTTCGGCCCAGTCTGCTATGGCCAACCTCGACTACATGATTAAAGTTGTAGACAGCAAGCGAGCTGAATTGGGTGCAGTGCAGAACCGGTTTGATTCAACCATTCGCAACCAGGCGAACGTCTCAGAAAACGTCAGTGCCGCGCGTTCACGGATCCGCGATGCAGATTTCGCGACCGAGACCGCCAACTTGACCAAGCAGAACATTCTGCAGCAAGCCGCATCGACCATTCTGTCTCAGGCAAACCAGCGCCCGCAGTCTGCACTGTCACTGTTGCAAGGCTAACAAAAGAAAACAGGGCGGTTGTTCAGGCCGCCCTGGTCAAGAGATGGAACAAAGGGGTGTTCGGGTCGCACTCTGTTCTATCGGGAGAGATATAATCTCTACTAGTAATGCCAAGTGTTGTCCAGCTGTTCAGTTCTGTCACGCTTGGTCATATTCTCCTGAGCATATGCTCATCTTTAGGCCGGTTTACCGGCCTCTTTTTATTGTGTCGCCAAATTGACGTCACTCTGTCAGTTCAAAGCATGAACCGTGCCAACGCATCTTATCCCGTAAACGAGGTCATCATCAGCGGTGATTTGCATGGTGATGCTGCTCAATTGATGTTCTGTTGCCGCTTGCCGGAGAAAACTTGCCGCTTTAGGCAACAATTTTCCTAAAGCTTGTATCTGCGCTGCCGTTAAATAAAGTGAAGCAATCGAGGGGTGTTCGGAATCCAACGTTTGCACTACTGCGGGTGACCTGTTCGTTCAAACAGACACCCGCCAGAAGAGACAGGAATGTTCAACCTGCTCTTCAAACGGTGGGACGTCGTTTTGTTTAGACGACGCAACCTGCAGTCGCATGTTCTTCGGGAGAATATTTTATGGCCATGTATATCAACACCAACATTTCATCATTGAACGCCCAGCGTAACTTGATGAATACCAACAAGTCTCTGGATACCTCCTATACCAGATTGGCATCCGGTCTTCGCATCAACACCGCCAAAGACGATGCTGCTGGCTTGCAGATCTCCAACCGTTTGACTTCACAGGTTAACGGCTTGAACCAGGGTAACCGCAACGCAAACGATGGTATTTCTGTAGCCCAGACCGCAGAAGGGGCCATGGATGAAATAACCTCCATGTTGCAGCGGATGCGGACTCTGGCGCAGCAATCAGCCAACGGTTCCAACAATACGGATGACCGCGTTGCATTGCAGCAAGAGTACGATCAACTGACAACCGAGATTGATCGCATCTCCAGTGATACCACGTTCGGTGGTCAGAAATTGCTGGACGGTAAATATAAAGGCTCATTCCAGGTCGGTGCGGATGCTACCCAGACCATTACCTTCAAGATGACCAGTGCCTTTACCATTAGCGGTATTGCTGGCGCATCAAAAGGCAGTGCCACCATCGCCGCCGGTTCTACTGGTAGTAAAGAGCCGTACAAGGTAACCGCTGCGACAACTGCTGTAACTGTTGCCAACATGAACAGTATCAAAACAGCCAGTGGCGCCCAGTCTGCTATGGCCAACCTCGACTACATGATCAAGGCGGTTGATAGCAAACGTGCAGAGCTTGGTGCGGTCCAAAACCGTTTCGACTCGACCATTCGCAACCAGTCCAACGTGTCCGAGAACTTGAGTGCAGCACGTTCGCGTATCCGTGATGCGGACTTTGCGACAGAAACCGCCAACCTGACCAAGCAGAACATCCTGCAGCAGGCTGCTTCAAGTATCCTGGCGCAAGCTAACCAAAGACCGCAATCTGCGCTGTCCCTGTTGGGTTAACGGGTAGTGATGAGATAGAAAAGGAGCGACGATATGGCCAATGACATTGGAATTCCCTCATCGGTCACTCCTTCTTCTCTTCAGTCAAGTAGCAAGAGCGGCCAATCGGCCGCTCAAGTGCTATCTGGCATGGCGGAAGAGCAGCGGGTGATGACACAGGATGTGGAAAAACAACAAGAGGAGCGAGCCAAAGAGAAGGTTCGCAAATCCGATGTCTCAGATAAGGATATTGAAAAAGAGGTACAAAACTTGCAGGAGTTCAGCAAGTTGCAGGGATGGACCGTCAACTTCAGCGTCGAAAAGGATCTCGAGCAAGTTGTTATCAAGGTGATGGACGCCAATACCAAGTCAATGATCCGTCAGATCCCAAGTGAAGAGTTGCTGGCTATCAGCAAGCGGCTCAAGGATCTGCGTGAAGTTGATGTTATAGGTGGTGGCTCAAGAGTCGGATTATTGCTTGATAAAGAGATTTAATACGCAAGTTTTACGAGGAGAGTGAGAATGGCCACGATTACGTCTGCTGGTGCGGGTTCACAGCTGGACTTGGAGTCTGTCATTGCCGCGAGCGTCAATGCCAAGAAGGCGCAACTGATGCAGCCCATCACCACCAAAAAGACCAATGCCCAGATCACTCTCTCCGGGGTTGGACAGTTGAAGTCGGCCATCGCCTCGTTTGTGACGACACTTCAGGCCATGTCCAAAGATGATGCGTTCAACAAACGCTCGATTAATATTACCCAGGACAAGGACAAACCCGTTCTCAAGGTGGAGAGCAAGGCGGGGGCTTCCAACGGGCAATATGATATCAGCGTCGAACAATTGGCGAAGACCAGTAAATTTGACGGTACTTTCGACTCATCGACGACTCCCCTTATCACTGAGGATGGGAAGCTGACCTTCAAGGCTGGTGACAAGACCTTCGATGTCGATGTGAAAGCAGGGGATTCACTACAGTCCATCCGTAAACGCATCAACAATGACGCCGACAATTTCGGTTTGAGCGTCAATATAGTCAATACCTCCGATGGTAAATCCAAGCTGATGATCGATTCCGGGGTAAGCGGCAGCGGAAAGGACCTGCAGATCACTGGCAGTACTACCGACCTGACCGATAATCTCGTATCCAAACTGACCAAGCGCCAAGATGCTCAAGATGCCAAGATCACCGTTGATGGAAATACTCTGACCAGTTCATCCAATACCTTCGATGGCACCATTGTCGGACTTAAACTGACCGTGTTGCGGGAGTCGGATAGCACAACCTCTACCGATGCCAGCGGTAATCCGGTCAAGACCTACAGCTCTAACAAGGTTGACGTGACCACCGACAAGGCTGGCATCAAGGACATGGTCAAAAGCTTTGTCGACGGTTACAACGCGCTGGTGAAGAAGAGCAATGAGCTCGGCAAGCGTAATACGATCGTTGAAGGGAAGAGCAAGAATGATGGTGGGGCTCTGGCGGGCGATGCAACGACGCGTGCCGTAGTCAATATGATGAATGGCATCATCACCGAGCCTTCGAAAAACTCCTCTACTTATAAAACGATTTTTCAGATGGGCATAAAGATGGATAACAAGGGGGTATTGTCTATCGACGATACCAAGTTCAACGAGGCCATCGATAAGAATTTCGATCAGGTAGTGGCAGTTTTTGGCGGTAAGGATGGGATCGCCGGTCAGCTGGCCAGCCAGCTGGAAACCTACTCCAAGACCGGTGGTTTGTTGGCGAAACGGGAAGACTCTTTGAATTCCGATCTGCGCGAAGTGGGTCGTAAAGAGTCCGATGTTGCCACTCAGCTGACCAAGTATGAAGAGACCTTGCGGGCCCGTTACGGAAGTCTGGATGCTATGTTGGCCAAGATGAATAAGTCAGCCTCATATTTAAGTATGCTAAATACAAACAACAGTTAATGTGAAGTCATGAGTGGTGTTTCATATGTATCATAAAAATATAAAAGCCTATACCACCCAGAATCTGCAATCCGAATTGGCAGTAGCCGATCCTTACCGCGTGATTCAACTTTTGATGCAAGGTTGCCTGGAGCGCTTGGCTCAGGCTCGTGGTGCTATTGAACGTCGAGATTTTGAGCAAAAATCCCAGTCTATCTCTAAAGCAATGGCCATTATCAACGGGCTGCAAGATTCACTTGATCTATCTTATGGTAAGGTGCCCGAAGACCTTTCTGCCCTTTATGACTACATGAAAGCTCGGATGATGGATGCCAGCCGTGATATGGATATCACAGCTGTCGATGAAGTTATGAATCTGATGCTGACAGTTAAAAGCGGTTGGGATGCTATTCCTGTCGAGGAGCGAGATAAGGCCTTGGCTCAACAAAAAGTGGGCGGAACCGAATGAGCAATAACCGTTTGCCAGAATTAATCGCAGCAGGTCAAGAGTTACTGACCTTGTTCGAACAGGAGGATGTGCAAACGGCTGAACAGTTGATCGACCATTATCTCATTCTCCTTGATGTTGTTTTCCAGAATATCCCTCCACATGTGGTTCTTGACATGGATCACCAACAAGCATTGGTGCAGTTTCAAACCCTACATGAGCTGATAGAACATGCAAAGAATCAGACAGAAGCAGCTTTGTGGAAATTTTCAAAAGCAGGTCGAGCATCTGATATGTACAAGCTGAACGCAGGTTAGGCATACATGGATATTAAACAAGAAATTACAAATATCGAGAGTGAACTTGTTCGCCTTGAGAGGCAAAAGCAACAGGAAATAGCTATGTTGGAGGTATTGCCTGTTCGTTTTGCAATGAACATGGATGCCTTTAAAAAATTCATGCCAAGTATATATGATTTTTTTGAATCATATCAACCAGTACGGCCATTCCGTTTTTTTTGCAATGAAAATGGCATCCCTAATATATTGTGGCTTGATGAGCAAGTTTCGTTATACGGTGACGATCCATTCGCAGATGCTGAATCACAAATTGATGAAGTAATTGAACAAAGTATTTTGCAATGTATTGATTTTGCACCACAATGGTATTTTGATGACCAAATACATATAAAATATAACAACGAAATATCCAAGCTTAAACAACAATCAACGCTCGAAGGGTTATCACTCAAGAGTGCACTATCAATGGATATCCCATTATCCTTGATGTATGGAATAGGTTTGGGTTATCAACTGGGCTATTTATACGAGCGATGCAAAGTCAAGAATTTGTTCGCCTTTGAACCAGATCTTGATATGTTTTATGCATCTTTATATTGTTTTGACTGGTGCTCTTTGCTGGATTATATGGAGCAAGAGTCATTAAGCTTGCATTTATTTATAGGAGTTGACGAAAAATTATTAGCAGCCGATATGATGGAAGCGCTTCATCGTAAAGGAGCATTCTGGTCTGCAGCATATTTCTCATTCTGCCATTATCATTCGCCAAAGTTGCATTCGCTTATTAACCAGGTTGAAAATGAGTTCTATCTGCTACGTACAGGTTGGGGTTTTTTTGATGATAATGTCTTTGCTCTAGCTCATAGCCATAGTCATCTGCAAGATGGCACACCATTTCTTCTGCGCCAACGTGATACGTCCCCATCTGAGGCTATACCTGTATTTGTTGTTGGAAACGGGCCATCGTTAGATCAGAGCATTGATTTTATTCGAGATCATCAACGTCAGGCTATTATCATTGCCTGTGGCACTGCAGTCAGCGCACTTTATAAAGCTGGAATCAAGCCAGATATTTATGTTGCTGTTGAGCGTACCAAAAGTTCAGCAGATTTTTTGCATATTTTGGATGCAGGGGAGTTTCTCAAGGATAGTATTTTTTTAAGCGTGGATGTGATTCATCCTGAGTGCAAGACATTTTTCCGCAAAACCGGGTTAGCATTTAAACCCAATGAGCCCATGTATAAACTGCTGACCACTCACTTTGGTAAGCAGTTTGATTTTGATTCAATTGAATATTCTAATCCATTTGTTGGGAATACCGGTCTTAATTACGCAGCGTTGCTTGGCTTCAAGGATATCTATCTATTTGGTATTGACAATGGGTATAAATTTGCTGATAAGCATCACTCCAGTTTGAGCCTTTATTATAATGAAAAACAGGAAGCGAAATACCATCAGGATCTGAACGAGACATTTCCAGCTCGTGGTAACTTTGGTGGTGAAGTCCGTATCAATCATTTATTTGGTCTCTCTATTCACAATATGGCTCAGGTTTTGGAAAATAATCCTGAAATACGTTGTGTCAATAGTAGTGATGGTGCTTATGTTGCTGGTGCCGAACCTCGTCGGGTTGAGCATATCAACCCCACTTGGCCAGATTTTAATAAGCGAGCCTTCATTGATGATTTGCTATCACGTTGTTTCAAACCATTTAATGTAGCCAGTATTGATTTCCAATCTGCCATTAACGTGCCGTTTTTTAATGATGTAGTTAATAAACTGCTTGATGATTGGAAAGCAGTTCCTCGTGAGCGCAACGCAATTCAATCGATGATGCAACGCCATCATGATTATCTGCTGTATTTGTTCATGAGTCGTGATAGTCATCTTTACCGAGTACTGATAGGATCAATAAATTATTTCTATGCCAATATCATCAGTTTGATGATGGCTCATATCAATGTTTCTGATGATGCGCTGACAGAAAATTTGAATGCTACAATCACTATATTGGAACAGTTTTTTACTGATGCCAAACATATTTATGCTAGCGCATTGGAAAGACATGACACTGCCTATTTTATAGGCCTCAATATATTTAAGTAGCAGTCTGTTATAACGCGTATCTATTGTCACGTTATACACGTTGTGTTCTAAATAAATTATCAGTCATTATTTAGAAACCTTAGCCCCAAACGTGACATGCGTTTGGGGTGTTATTGCGAGCAAGCTTGTTTATCATGCTCGCATATGAGATTCCCTTCGTTTCACCTGCTCAGCATTATTGTTTCTCTGGCGTTGTAAGAAGAGTTGCAAACTCAACTTCCAGCCAGTCTGCCAATCCCAGCCAGTCATGGCGCTCCTGGCAAGCCAGCAGGGCACTCACTATGGTCACGGCATCGCCTTGGTGCTCCGGAGGTAGAGCATGCAATGCCTGCTCTACCATAGCCGGTAGCTGCAGCGCACTTTCAACATGAAGGCCAAGGCGAAAATGGTGTGCCAGTGCAATGCACTGCTCTGTGATGGTCATGGCATCAGCTCCGGATGATAGTCACAACCGAGCAGTGCCGCACCGTCGCGGCTGCTGTTCCAGAATTTGACTTCTGGGTGGCTTGCCATATAGCGCTCAAGCTCGATCTGATAGGTGGTGAAATTAGGGTTGGTGCTGACGCGCTGACCATGGCCATCCAGTACCCAGCTGAGGGCTTGGCTGGCAACAGGACCCAAAGCACCATCATCCCAGCCGGTATGGGTCTGGCCACCGGGGAAGGCGAAGTCACTGCCGAGCAGAATGATCTCTCTACAACCCATCTTGACGGCGAGATCGACGGTGGGATGGATCACGCTGCCTCCTTGATGGAGTAACCCTTTGGGATGAGTGTGACGAAGTTGTTCATACACGGGGCTGATGGAGTAGGCGGTAAAACGCGGCCCTTGCCAACTTGCGAGCGTCTCATGGGGCACCATGGGGGCATATACCAGAGGAACCGAAGTGAGCCCTTGGCTTGCCAGTCGATCCGGAGTCAGAGCGTCGTCGATAGTTACGACCAGATCCACACTGATGCCGTATTGTCGCAGAGGGGCGAGCGCAGTATCGACACAGAGTACCTTCCACTCGGGATGTTGCTGCAACAAGCCTGCAAGGCGAGGGAGGTGGTGTTGCAGGCTGGGACCGCTGGCGATGACCAGTGCAGTAGCATCCGGGTGTGAGCCAAAAAGCGTGGCAACATCGCCATCTTCACCCACAAGTGGAAGATTCTCGGTCAGTCGCCCGGTAATGCGCGGCAAGTCCGGGACGAAGCGTTGCTTGGTGTAAGTCGCCATCACTTCGCTCACCAGTCGACCACGAATGCGGCAGGCCGCATCTTCGGCCAGCTCCAGTTCGCTGGGGAGGGCGAAGAAGGGGAGGGCAATCTCCTGTTCATCGGCCGCGAGGCTCAGCTCTACCCGGGGGTCTTGCAGCCACTCGTCGTGCTCGAGCAAGGCCAGCACCAGAGTGAAGAGATTGTGGTGCATGATATGGACATGGAGGGTTTCTAACCGGGGGCGTGTCAGCAACACCTTCTGCAGATCGCCGAGTCCGGTGCCATAAAGGTGCAGCACGGGTACATCGGGAAGAGTTGCCGCTTGCAGTTCGGCCTCCTTCACCCGATCGTGCCGGCTGGTGAGCTGGATGCCATTGACCAGCAGTGTGCTGCTGAGGCCTTCACACAACTCCACCTGCAGATCGCCCAGCTGTGTCACCGTGAGGTGGGCAGCAAGCTGTGGCCAACGCTGTTCGATTATCGCCAGATGATGGCGCAGCAGATCTTCATTCATCTTGTGCAATCCAATCCCAGTTGAGAGGCTGATTGGCTGCCATGTCGCGGTTGACCTGCTTGCCGATGAGCCGATCGTAATCGGCCGGGGGCAGGCCGAGGGCGGGGCGCACCGATTTGATGTGCTCTGCGGTGAGCACCTCGCCAGCTGCCATCTCCTTGACCAGATAGAGGGAGCGGCGAAAAGCGCGGTTACCCTGTTCACTGGCTGTGAGATGGTAATCGGCCACTCCGAGGGCGGCATGGGCGGTATTGACCGAGGTTACCAGCTCGGTGAGTTCGGCCGGTTCCATTGAGAAGGCGCAATCCGGCCCGCCGTCGGCGCGGGCCAGGGTGAAGTGTTTCTCGATAAGGGTGGCCCCGAGCGCGGTAGCGGCGATGGCTGTGGCCGACCCCAGGGTGTGATCGGAGAGCCCCACCTCGACCCCGAAGCGCTGGCGCAACATGGGGATGGTACGCAGGTTATATTCGGCCGCCGGCGCCGGATAGCCGCTGACGCAGTGCAGCAGCGCCAGCTGGCCGTTGCCGTGCTTGAGTGCCATCTCGACCGCGGCGGCGATCTCGGCCTCGTCCGCCATGCCGGTGGACATGATAAGCGGCTTGCCGGTCTGGGCGGTGTAGCGAATGAGGGGCAGATCCACCAGCTCGAAGGAGGCGATTTTGTAGGCCGGGCAGTCCAGTGATTCAAGCAAGTCCACCGCACTGAAATCGAACGGGCTGCTAAAGACCGTCAGCCCCAGCTCGCGCCCTTTGGCAAACAGCGCCTGGTGCCACTCCCAGGGAGTGTGCGCCCACTCATAAAGGTCATAGAGGCTGTGGCCATCCCACAAACCGCCGTGGATCTGAAATTCCGGTCGATCACTTTTGAGGGTGATGGTATCCGGGCGGTAGGTTTGCAGCTTGACGGCGCTGGCACCCGCTGCTTTGGCGGCGGTCATAATGGCCAGGGCGCGGTCCAGATTGCCATTGTGGTTGGCCGACAGTTCGGCAATCACATAGGGAGCCTGTTCCTGGTTGATGGAGCGATGATCGATCTGCATCTGTGTTCAGATTCCTATGCCAAGTTGCCAGCCTTGCGGCGCCGGTTGCCAAGGGGCAGGGGGCGCTATCTGCGGTGGCTCGGCAAGATAGAGGGGAAATTGGGAGAAAATTGTCTGCAAGCGATGTGCCAGCTCTTGCCACTCCGTGGGCTGAAGTGACCGGGTGGCCTGCCATGTCAGCCGCTGGCCGTTCAGCGTCAGGGTGAGTAGCAGTTGGTCGTCATGGCGTAGTTGCCACTGATGGCCATATGGCAACAGTTGATAATCCGATTGTTGCAGCAACCAGGCGGTGAGCCGATCCAGCCCCAGCCCATCCACCTGTTGCTGGCCGCGGCGTCGATAGTCATCTGCTTGCCATTCAAGTCGTTGCAGGGCTTGCAGCAGCAGCTCAGGCTCGGCCAGCTCGCTCAGAGTCAGCCGCTCGGCCAACTGGAAGCGGGCGATCACCAGGTCGTTGAACTGCTGATTGTCGACGATGGGCACCGCCAGGGTCGGCAGGCCGAGACAGGCTCGCTCCCAGGTCATGCCGCCCGCAGCGCCAATGGCGAAGTCGTGTTGTTGCATCAGTTGCGCCATCTGGTCGCTCTGGCGCAGCAGCACTAGGTCGAGGTCGGTCAGTTCGGCCACTCTCTGCTCCAGCTCGGGCCAGAACGGATTGGCGCCGCCCGCCACCAAGGTCCAGCGGATGGTGCGGGCCCAGGGCAGCCGCGTCAGGCTGTTGAGGGTCGTGAGACAGGCTCCGGCCGGATCAGCGCCGCCAAAGCAGATGAGGCCACGTTGCCACCGGCTGACCTTTTGGCGTGCAAGCTGGCGATAGGCGGGGCGCAGCAGGGCATAGTCGGTGCCCAGCAGCAGCCGACAGTCGGCAGGGACGAGTGACTGGTAATCGGCGGCGCTGCGCAGTGGCCCCTGATCCAGCAGCAACTGACCATGATGAGGGCGATCGGCCAGATCGTCGATCACCAGCAACTGACCACAGTGCATTGCCAGTGTCTGCTCGATCTGTCGATCAATCTGGTAGTGATCACACACCAGCCACTCCGGACGCAAGGTGGGCAAGGGGCCTGCGTCGTCCAGAGCGCAAAGAGGGTAATGCTGGTGGGATTGCAGCAGTGGCAACAGGTGGGCCGGTAGCTGATGGCAGAGAAAGTGGCACTCGGCGCCAGCCGTTTTCAGCCGATCGGCAATGGCCAGACAGCGCATCAGATGGCCCAACCCGATCTCGGCCCCGGCATCGAGCCGGAAGGCAACCTTAAACACCATCTTGACCCAGCACCTGATAAAGCAGTTCAGCCAGATGCCAATCTTCCGGCGTATCGATATCGACCACCCTGTGTCTTGGCAGAATATGGCCGATCCCCTCTCCACCGACGGGGCTGATCCCGCCCAACCAGGCAGCCCGCGTCCCCCAATAGAACTGGCCGGCATCCTGATAGGCAGGCTCCAGATCCTGAGAGCGTTTCGCCATCTGCTCCGGCCAGAAGGGAGTGACCCGGCCCTGCTCATCCATGCGCACGGCGCGCTGGATAGGAAAGCCGAATTCAGCCACCATGTAGACGAAGGGGGCCTTGCTGGCGAGCAGGCGATCGTGGGCGGCGCGCAGGTCGGCCGCCTGGATCAGCGGCACTGTGGCATAGATGCAGCAGTAGTGCTCTGCCTGGATGCCGAGCTGGTCGAGCCGCTGGATGGTGTCGATCACCACAGGGGTGGTACCGGTGTGATCATCGGCGAGGTTGGCTGGCCGCAGAAATGGCACTTCCGCGCCCAGTTGACGAGCAACTTCGGCGATCTCCTCATCATCGGTGGAGACCACCACCTTGCTGAAACAGCCAGATTTCTGCGCCGCCTGGATGGCATAGGCGAGCATGGGCTGACCACAGAAGGGGAGGATATTCTTGCGTGGAATGCGTTTGCTGCCACCCCGGGCTGGGATAATGGCGATGGCCATGATGGGCTCTCTCTGCTGGATCAATGACTGGCCAAAGCCAGGATAATCGATGACAACTCTTTGATTATTTTTGATATTATACTGTTTTTTCTGCTTGTATTATCGATTTTTGCTACGGAATGGCAGCAGTGTGGTCGATAAGAGAGACAGGTAATGAAAAGTGGATGACGTTGAAGATGAGTTATGGCGTTGAGTTACGCCCGATAGAGCCGTGGGATCTTCCTGCCTTGCGACGTTGGCGCAATAAGGATGAGGTGCGAATGCAGATGGTATCCCAGACGCGTATTTCGCCGCGGCAACAGCGCCAATGGTTTGTCGCCACCCGTGAACGACAGGATCAGCAGCACTGGGTGCTCTGGTGCAAGGGCGTGCGAGCGGGTTACGTCAATCTGAAAGGTGAGTGCCAGGGCAAGCTGCAGGGTCAGGTGATTGCCGATGCGGGACTCTATCTGGGCAACTCAGGCGTGCGGCATCCCATGTTGGCCGTTGCTGCTGCTTTAACCCAGCTTGATCAGGGTTTTGATGAGCTGCACATCGGTTGTATCCGCACCCTGGTTCGGGAGAACAATCGCTCGGCCCTGCGCTTGAATGAACAACTGGGTTACCGCCAGATAGGACAAAATAACGGATTTTTTGCATTGGAACTGCTGCCGGCGAATTACTATACCGCCCGTGAGCGGCTACGGAGATTTTTCAGATGACAATCGCATTGGAACAGGTTTTTGCCGAGGCTTTGGGTATTGATATCGGCAGCGTCAGCGATGGGCTGGCTTACAACAGCATCCCGCAGTGGGATTCCGTCGCCCACATGGGGCTGATTGCCCAGTTGGAGGATAACTATGGTGTATTGCTCGACACCGATGACATTATCGACATGAGTTCGGTCGGCAAGGCGCGGGAGATCCTGGCCAAATACGGGGTCGCTTTCTGATGCAGGGACTGTTGCAGGGCAAGCGGGTGTTGATCACCGGTGCCGGGCGTGGCATCGGGCTTGCCATCGCCCGCCAGTTTGCCTCTCAGGGGGCTGAACTGTGGCTGGGAGGCCGTGATGAGGTGACGATGAGCCTGCTGGCGACCGCGATTGGTTCCGAGTTTGGCGTGCCTTGCCAGCCTCTCTGCTTTGATGTGGCTGATCCGTCGGCGGTCAAGCAGGCCTTTCAGCAGCTGTTTGCTCAGACTCGCCAGCTGGACGTGCTGGTCAACAATGCCGGCATGCTGGAAGAGGCGTTATTGGGGATGGCGAACCAGACCCATCTGCAAAAGACATTCAGCAACAATACCTTTAGTGTGATCTATTGCAGCCAGTATGCCGCCCGCCTGATGCCGCGCAGTGGTGGCGGCAGCATCATCAATCTCGCCTCCCTGATGGGGCAAGTGGGGACGGCTGGGCTCAGCTGCTATGCCGGCAGCAAGGCGGCGGTGATTGGCATTACCCAGTCACTGGCCAAGGAGCTGGCCGCCAGCCAGATCCGGGTCAATGCGATTGCTCCCGGTTTTATCGATACCGATATGGCCCACGCCATCCCGCAAGATAAGTTTGCCGAGCGGGTGGCCAGCATCGCAATGGGGCGGATTGGTACGCCAGAAGAAGTGGCCAAGGTGGCCCTGTTTCTCGCATCCGACTTGTCGAGCTATGTGACCGGGCAGGTGATTGGGGTCGATGGGGGGATGGTGATTTGAGCCAGCCTGATTTGTTGACACATCTGGTTGAAAGTAATGACGAGCCCGCCTGGCGAGACCCGCAAGAGGGGTGGCTCAGTTATGGTGAGCTGGCTCGGCGTGTGGCGCAGTTGGCTACCACCTATCCCGTCGGTCGTCATTTGGTCTACCTGCCATTTGTGACGTCCACCCTGCATCTGCTTCACTACTTGCTGGCCCTGCGTGATGGCCACGCCATCATGTTGGCCGATCCTGCACAGGATGCCCAGTTGCACCATGAGCAGTGCCAGCGCTTTGGTGTCAGTCTGCGGGTGTTGGAGGATGGGGCAGTTGCGCATCTTGGCGATGCGCCCTCGTTTCACCCTGAGTTGGCCTTGCTGCTGCCGACATCGGGCAGTACCGGCTCCTGCAAATGGGTGCGATTGTCGCGAACCAATCTTGATGCCAATGCCGCGGCCATCGCCGAATATCTGGCGCTGAACGGGGGTGAGCGAGCCATCACCTCGTTGCCACTTTTTTACTCCTTCGGGATGTCGGTACTTAACAGCCATCTTTTGGTTGGCGCCTCTCTGGTTTCATGCACTGCCAGTCCCCTTGAGCGCCAATTCTGGGATGAGGTAAATCGTCATCAGGTCACTAGCGTGGCGGGGGTCCCGTTTACCTTTCAGATGCTTAACCGCTTGCGTTTTGACTGGACCCGCTATCCCAGCCTGATGACGCTGACCCAGGCCGGAGGACGGCTTGAGCCGGCACTGGCAAAGCAATTTGCCGAACAGGCAGCTGCGCTGGGACGCCGTTTTTTCGTGATGTATGGTCAGACCGAAGCGGCGCCGCGCATCGCCTGGTTGGCTCACGATGAAGTGATTGTTGCTCCGGATGCGATCGGCCGTGCCGTACCGGGCGGGTGCCTCTCTCTTCGTCATGAGTCCGGCTTTCCCGACGGGGAGGGAGAGCTGGTTTACCAAGGGCCAAATGTGATGTTGGGCTATGCGGAGCGCCCTGAAGATCTGGCTCGGGGGCGTGATATGGATGCGCTCTTTACCGGCGATCTGGCTCGTTGTGATGAGTCGGGCCGATTCTATCTGACCGGACGACTCAACCGTTTCCTGAAGCTGTTTGGCAAACGGGTGAGCTTGGCTGAAGTGGAAACCTGGTTGCAGGGGAGGGGCTATTCCTGCGCTGCGACCGGCCGTGATGATTGCCTGCTGGTGGCCATCGAGGCAGACGCGTGCCCCAGTGACGCACTGCAGCTGGAGCTGGCCCGCTGGTTGATGGTGCCGCCATCAAGCGTTCGCATTTATCGGCATCATTTGCCACGACGCAGCAATATGAAGATCGATTATCCGGCCCTGTTAACACAATTGGAGCAGCTATGAACAGGCTGTTTGATGCGCCGGTTTTCGGGCTGTCTCAACATGAAAAAAGTTGGTTGCTCCTTGCGCGCCTGAATGAATTGACGCAGCGCCATGCGCAGGGGTGTCCAGCTTTTGCCAATATTCTGTCGGCGTTTGGCTGGGGTCAGGCCTCGACCTATCAAGAGCTTCCTTATCTGGCCGCCCGCCTGTTCAAATTGGCCCAATGGCAGAGCGTGCCGCAAGAAGAGGTATTCAAGGTGCTCACCTCCTCTGGCACTACCGGAACGCCGTCACGGATCGTGCTGGATCGGGATACAGCCGCGTTGCAGAGCAAGGTGCTGGTGAAGATCCTGCAAGAGTTCGTCGGCAAGCAGCGGCTGCCCATGCTGCTGGTGGAGCAACCCGCCCTGATTCAAAACCGCAGCGGTTTTTCCGCCCGCGGCGCCGGTGCGCTGGGGCTCTCCTTCCTTGGCCGAGACCATACCTATGCCCTCGACGAGCAGATGCGGCCCAACTGGCCTGTCATCGAGGCGTTTTGTGACAAATATGCGGGCCAGCCGGTCCTGTTGTTCGGCTTTACCTTCATGGTCTGGCAATGTCTGCTGGAACCGCTGCGTGAGCGAGGTCTGCAACTGCCGTTGACGCAGGGCACGCTTTTTCACAGCGGTGGCTGGAAGAAGCTGCAACACCTCGCGGTGGATAATCCTGCCTTCAAGCAGCGCTGCCATGAACAGCTGGGGCTGAGTCGGGTGTACAACTTCTATGGCATGGTGGAGCAGGTGGGGTCGGTATTTGTTGAGTGCGAGCAGGGCCATCTTCATGCTCCCCTCTTTGCCGATCTGCTGGTGCGGGATCCGCTGACCCATCGACCGCTCGGGATCGGCAAGCCAGGCTTGTTGCAGGTGATCTCTGCCATTCCCCAAAGTTATCCAGGCCACAGTTTGCTCAGCGAGGATCTCGGTGTGCTGCTGGGTGAGGATGATTGCCCCTGCGGACGTCTCGGCCGTTATTTTCATGTATCAGGGCGTCAGCAAGGCGCCGAGGTGAGGGGATGCAGCGACACTTTCCAGTGATCCGGTCAGATGCAGAAGATGCCATATGGCAAGCTGGGCCCGAGGTCGCTTTCGTGGCTCCCGTCATTGGCTGGCAAGGTTTTGTTACTCGCCCGCAGCCAAGCTTTGCGCCCGTCATAGGTGACTTTGTGGCTGCGCTCTCTGCACGTCTGCAGCAGGAGGGACGAGCGAATCCGGATTTAGCCGCCTTTGGTTTTTGGTTGCGGCCTCGCCAGATTGAGGTACAGCGCAAACGCATGGCAGGACGCGCTCCGCTGGGGATGGTTTTTCATCTGGTCCCCTCCAACGTGCCGACCGTCGCGTTCTACTCCTGGATCATGGCGCTACTGATGGGCAATGGTTCCGTGGTTCGCCTCTCATCGCGCATCGACCCGGTGCAAGAGGCCATGCTGACCATCCTGAACGAGCTTTTCTCTCTGCCCGAGTGGCAAGAGATTGCCTCGCGTACCCGTTTTATCCGGTATGACCATGACGAACGGGTCACCGCCTGGCTGTCGGCCCGGTGCCGCCTTCGCATCATTTGGGGCGGTGATGAAACCATCGGTCGGGTACGGGCTATTCCGCTTTCACCCCGCGCTCAGGAAATCGTGTTTCCGGATCGCCGCTCCATGGCGGTGTTGGATAGCCAATGGCTCGCCAACCTGGATGCTGCCGCATGGCGGCAATTGGTTGCGGCTTTGCAACAAGACTTTACTCGCTTCAATCAGCAAGCCTGCGCCTCGCCCACCACGATTTGCTGGTTGGGCACTCCCGATAGTGTGTTGCGACGTCGTTTGCTCGAAGCCGTCTTTGCCCCCTTTGCAGGCAGCCCTGCCCTGATGATGGAACGCCTCATCAATTGTCAACAAAATGCCGCTCTCGATGGTCAGATGCAGCAGGAGACCTTTGCTGGCGTCACCTTATTGACTCCCACCGCCTCTTTGCGGCTTGAACACATCGGAGGAGGTACAGTTGCAGAATTCGTTGCCGATACTCTTGATGAGTTGCTGTTACAACCTTGGGATATGCAGACCTGTGTTTGGGTTGGGCCAGATAAAATGCGGCTTGAGTATGCGCTACAGCTGTCGCCTTGCTGCCGTATCGATAGGGTGGCAAGTCCGGGACAAGCGCTGGCATTCGAATGGCTCTGGGATGGCATCGACATGCTGGTGGCCTGCAGCCGTCAGCTTGACCGTATTGAATAGTGGATTCCAGGTCACATAAATCAAGTCATATCAATTAATTAGCTTGGTCAGGCACGGCTCTTGCAGTAAATATTGCCATGAAGGGCAGGAAGGGTTGACAGAGACCGTGCGGTAGCCTTGTCCGAATTCTCTAATTCGCTTCTTTTTTACTCTACTTCTGGATTCTCTATGAAAGTCAGCGTACTGGTGCCGGTGTATAACCTAGGGCGCTTTATCGAGCCCTGTCTGCTTAGTTTGCTGGAACAGCAAACCAATTTCGATTTTGAGGTCATTGCCATTGATGACGGCTCGAGCGATGACTCCTGGGCCATTATGCATCGGCTGGCACAGCAGTGGCCGCAACTCAAGGCACTACAGAATGCGCAGAATATGGGGTTGGCCAAGACCCAGAAACGCTTGCTGAGAGAGGCTACCGGTGAATACATCGCCTATGTCGACGGGGATGATCTTGCTCTGCCGGGCAAGCTGCAGAGCCAGGCCGATTATCTTGATTTGCACACTGACTGCACGCTTTGCTACCACGAAGCGGAGATGTTTGATGATGAAACTGGCGCACGGATCAAGCTATTCACCCGCGATTATTACAATGCCCGCTATCTTGAATCCGTGATGACACGGGAGGCATTGATCCGCTTCGGGGTGTTCGTCAATGCAAGTTCCATAATGTTTCGCCGTTATGAAGGGATGGAAAATGCCATCGATGAGGGGTGCAAGATCATCCTCGATTATCCCTGGCACATCTTGAACCTCTCCCACAATCCGGGGACGCTGGATTTTATCCCCGAATTATTGGGCCGCTATCGCTTCCATACCCAGAGCTTTGGTGGACAGACCCGCAAATCGGCAGAACGTCGTGAGCAGTCGCTGCGCGATCTGCTGCGCGCCTGTGATAACGCCGCTGCGTTTGGGGCGGATCCCGTGGCCATTGCCCAGGGGCGTGCCCATCACTATTACTCTGCCGCACTCTACTTTCTGCGGCAGGATGACGTCGTGCGCTTCACGCAACTTATCGAACAGTCAGTTGCCGAGGTCGCGGAGCTGGCGCCAGGCTGGTTCTTCGATGAGCGACATCAACTGGCGTGGGTGCAGCGAGCTCATCCTGCTCGGGTCATGCAACAATTGTTTGGAGAGGCGGCATGAGTTATCAGGCGATAATCATTGGCGCCGGGCTTTCCGGTGCCGTCATGGCTGAGCGAATGGCCAGCCAGCTCGGTTGGAAGGTACTTGTGCTGGAGCAGCGCGATCATATCGGTGGCAACTGCTTTGACGAGTATGATGAGCATGGTGTGTTGGTCCATCGCTATGGGCCACACCTCTTCCATACCGACAACAAGGAGGTGTGGGACTACTTGTCGCAGTTTACCGAGTGGCTGCCTTATGAGCATCGTGTGTTGTCACGCATTGACGGGCAGTTGGTGCCGATCCCGTTCAACCTGACCAGCATCGAACGTTGCTTCCAGGCCGACAAAGCTGCCGCCATGATTGATGCCCTGCGCACCCGGTTTGGTGATGGTGCCAGAGTGCCTATTCTGGAGCTGCGCAAAGAGGCGCATCCCCTGCTGGGTGAATTGGCAGACTTCATCTATCAGAAAGCCTTCGTCAACTACACCAGTAAACAGTGGGGGGTTGCGCCAGACCAGATCTCCCCCGAGGTGACGGCACGAGTGCCCGTGGTGGTGAGTCGGGATGATCGCTATTTTACTGACCCCTGGCAGGCGGTGCCGGCCGCAGGCTATACCGCCATGTTTGAGCGCATACTTGCGCACTCCTTGATTGAGGTGCGGCTGTCTACCCCCATGGTGCAGCGTGTCAGGTTGGATTGGCATCAGAAGCTGGTGTGGTTGGATGGCGCACCTTTCGATGGTCCACTGATCTATACCGGTATGCTGGATCAGTTGATGTCGGCAGAAGGGAATTGTTTGCCATACCGCTCACTGCGTTTTGAACATCGCCATCTGGCGCAAGAGCAATTTCAGCCTGTCACCACCGTCAATTATCCGAATGAAGAAGCCTTCACCCGGATCACCGAGTTCAAGCATTTCAGTGGGCAGGTGCATCCCGGCACCAGTATCGTGTACGAATATCCCTGTAACTATAAGCCTGAGCGGGGGTTAGAGCCTTACTACCCGCTGTTTACCGATGAGGCCAAACAGAACTATCAGGCTTGCCGCGATGAATTGGCCCAGTTCCCGCAACTGATTGCTTTGGGGCGCCTTGCCGAGTATCGCTATTTCGATATGGATGATGCGGTGAGCAATGCATTAAATTTTTTCTATAAAATATGCACGGCATACTAGCTTTTGGTATTTGATAGATAAGTGTTAGCCGGTGAGAAAATAAAATGAAACCAATCTGTGTGGTTATCTGTAATTTTAATAAGCAAAATTATGTGCTCGGGGCGATCGAATCAGTACAAAATACAGCGGGTGAACTGGCGGATATTTTTGTTGTAGATAACGCATCAACAGATGACTCTGCAACATTGATCCGTCAATACTATCCTAATATTAGACTTGAAGTATTAAAAGAAAACGTTGGTGGCTCTGGGGGATTTGCTCATGGTATGCGCCAAGCCCAAAAAATGGGGTATCGTTATATTGCGCTACTGGATAATGATGCTGTCGTACTACCAAACACCCTAGTTGGGATGATGGATTTACTGGCTAACCACAACGATATAGGTGTTATCGGACCAGCAATATGTAAAATGGATAATCCGGAGGTGGTACAGGAGGTCGGCTCCAACGTATCTTTAAAGGATGCTACCTTTAGTTTTCATCTTAATTTTGCGGGTGAATCCTATTCCTCGATAGCGATGGAACCGGTGGATTGTGATTATGTGCCCGCTTGTTGTCTGATGACAAAAGCTGAAATCATCGAACGGGTGGGTGTATTTGATGAGGACTTTTTCCTTTATTGGGATGACATTGATTGGTGTGTACGAGTCCAGGATGCTGGTTGGCGTGTAGTCGCACAGCCAAGACTACAGGCTTTGCACAAGGGAGGTGGTGCTAATGCGACTAATACATTACCTCGTTACTACTACTGGCGTAACAAGCTGAGTTTCTTCGCAAAGCATCCTGTTCGCTATCCTCCCCATCAGGTCAAACATTATGTACAGCGCAGCTTGGCACGTAATATCACCTTCCAGCATTTGAATGCCATGGACGAGTTGCTTGTTGCCATGCAACGTGGTTTACAAGATGCTGCCACCGGTATCGGTGGGCGTTATCGGGGGGGAGCCTTTCCTGATCGCGGTAGTGGCAAGCAAAAGCTGCTGCAGGTTATGGTTCCACCCGGAGTTTACTTGCTAGATGTGAGTGCAGTGACAAAGTCTGATATGTCCGCAGCAAGACAACACAATAGCCTGTGCCGTTTCATTGTCAGTTGTGGTCAATTTAATGTAAAGAGTCACCGTTTTGTGCTGGCTCCTGCATTGTATGAGACCTTGTCGAAGAGTATCCGGGACTGGCCCGAGTGCGTTAACACTGTGCCTCTGTCTGAGTCGACCACTGCAATTCGTCTGATCGTGGTTCCTCACCTGTTTGATGTTACCTCAACTGAGGTGGCACATGACGAGCTGTTAACCGATCTATTCTGGAATCTGCTACCACAGACTATCGACGGGGTAACGGCATTGCAGATCGCCACTGAATTGGAGTCGGCACGTCAGTCAGTAGATGCATTTTATGCTTCGGAGGCATAATGGCGGGGTATGGATCAATTTTAGCTATCTATAACGTGAATCTTAAAACACGTGGGCACCTGGGCGTTATGCGCAAGGTGCTGGCTCAGGCTCAGGGCTTTAGTCGCCACCACACGCAAGTGCATATGATCTGCGGCGATGGTCCGAACATAGTGCGCCTGGTGTTCGAGGCGGGAAGTGAAGTCCAGCGCGAGATCATCACTACTGCGGTGGCTCCTGGGGATTTCTTCGTGCATGTAGCCACCTGGGTTGCCACGCACCAAGCCCAGGCTCGCGCATTCGAGTGGGCGTATGTGCGTTACAACCCGATGCATAACGATGAGTTACTGCAACTGGCGCGGCAGCTGCACGCCGCAGCAGTGCCTATGTTCGTCGAGATGTACACGCTGGAATATCGAAATGAATTGCCAGCTCAAGCCGCCAAGACCGATCTGGGCTATTTCCTGCAGTTGGCACCCCTGGTGGCCGGATTTTTCACCCCCAGCCAAGTGCTGCCGGGTGCGACCTTGCATCAGCGGCCGCTGTACAAGATGGGCAACGGGGCAACCTGGATCGCACCGACTGCGCCGCAGCCGAGGCCTGATATTCACCACGCTTTCCACTTGCTAGGGGTTGGCTATCTGGCGCGTTGGCACGGCTATGATCGGCTGTTCCCGGCAATACCCGAATTTGTAAAAGCCTACCCAGAGGTCGAGTTGCGGCTGTTCCTGGTCGGCCAGGGGCCCGCTTCGGCCCAGTTGGCACAACAGGCCCAGGAATTGGGGGTTGCCGAGTATGTGACTTTCACAGGTGCGCTGGATCCTGATGCGTTGGCAAATCGTTATGCTGGTGTGCATCTTGGTCTCGGGTCATTGGGTTTTCATCGCACCGGCGTCAGCTACGCAGAACCATTAAAGCACCGTGAATTTATGTATTACGGTTTGCCGTTTATCTACAGCCTGGAGGACAGTTTTAGCCACGAGCAATTATCTGGCACATGGCAACTGGCTGCCGATGATCAGCCTGTTGATCTGGTCGCCATCTATGAAAACTATCTCTCACTGCCGATAGCAGAGACCGCCCGCAATCTGCACCATTACGCCGAGTCACATTTCTCGTGGGGTGTGCAAACCGCCAACATCATGCAGATAGCACAAGAACGATTAAAACACATAACATTTTAATAAATTAACCTGCAACGGCGAATCAATATGCCTGGTCTATTTGGTTATATAAAAAAAAACCCGCAACATTCGGAGCTGATAACTCAGATCGTTCGTAAGCAAACCGCGCTTTACCCGGTAGCAATCGAACACGAATATCAGGATGACAACGTAGCTGCTGTACGATGCTTTTCATTTTATGCAAAAAAGACACATCAAGATGAATCTGGGTTGTTACAGATTTGGGTGGAGGGATGTGCCTATAATTTGCAAGAGATAGCACAGCATTATCAGCAAATATTTCACGACCTGAATGGCGCCATTATTTGGAGCTATCAACAAAATCTGTTAGCTGATTTGCTGGCAAGGCTGGATGGCATATTTTGTGCGGTGCTGTTCGATCGGCAGCGTAAAAAAATCACCCTGGTCTCAGATCGAAATGGTATGCGAGTACTGTTCTATTATCATCGCAACGGTCATTTCGCCTGGGGAAGTGAAATAAAGGCTTTTTTATCGCTGGATTTTTTTGAAAAAAAAATCAGCCAACAGGCTCTCTCCTGTTTTATGGACTTGGGATATCTGGTCGGCGATATTACCTATTTCGACGGCGTGACGCTGCTACCGCCAGCCACAGTGCTGAGTTATGACCTGGATAGCGATCGACTACAAAGCCAACATTACTGGTCGTGGGCAAATATCAAACAACAGAACGTGTCGTTCAATGATGCGGTCGATGCGTTGAGCGAAATTGTTATGCACGCCGTGCAGCGGCGGCTGGATATGGCGGAATCGCTGGTATTTCCCATCAGTGGTGGGCTGGATTCAAGAATGTTACTGGCCGCCACACACCAGATGCATCCTGGATATAAAGGGGCCTGTTATACCTTTGGTACAGATCAATGTGCCGACATTGTGTTGGCGCAGAAGGTAACCGAAATGGTTGGCTGGCCCCATGTGATTCATGAGCTGACGCCGGATAACTGGTTTGAAAAAAGAATACCGACTATCTGGCTAACAGATGGTTTTCTGGATATGCAGCACATGCATGGCTGTGAGTTTGTTGACCAAATTACCCAGCAAGGGCGATATACCCTCAGTGGTTATTGTGGTGATGCGATTCTGGGGCCGAGTTTTTTGAGCGCGGAAACGGCAAATAAGAGAATTACCCCGGAGATTGCCGAGTTGTATTATGGCCAGCACACCTATCTGGCTAACATCGAATCATCTTTTTATGACACCCCACATGTTGAGCCAAATCTTTTTATGAACCGGGTTCGCCGCTTTACCAATATGGGAACCCTGGCGTCATCCGCCTGGTTGGAGCATAAAAAACCATTTCTTGATAATGAATTGCTGGAGTTTGTCTTCTCGATTAATGATGAGTATCGACTCGGCAATCGGCTGTATTCTGCCGTGCTGCTGGAGCAGTTTCCTAAATTTTACAAATCAATTCCCTGGCAAAAAACAGGCAAGACAATCGACAATAACCCCGGCATGCCCATGCCTGAATGTAAAACTGATCATTATGCCGATTATCCAAGCTGGATCCGGCAGCCAGACATTGCGGAAAAGCTGAACAAAATATTGAATCCGCTGACCGCACTCTATCGACAGTTTACCGATGAGAATTGGCATGCAATGTACTATGTGCCCCATCTAGAGCAGAACTTAAACCGCAGCAATAAATTGCTCAGAGCCGCAACCATAGAACTGTTTTTGCAGTATTGTTTCGAAAAATCAGACGAGGCATACCATGTCAGTTGAAAGCAAACAATTTATAAGCGCGCGCGTGTATGAAGAGTCGTTATTTTATTTCGGATTACAGAATCCAACCTACTTGGATGATGTGATCGAGGCCTGGTCGGATTTTGACCATGATCTTAATGGCCGCTGGCATGAGCTGGAACATTTTGGCGATGCTGATGGCACTATTCTTGATATGGCTGCAGGTGTTGGCTCTTTTGTTTTTCGCGGATTAAAAAGAGGGCATGATGTTTATGGCGTTGAGCCAGAAGCTTGGAAATTAGAGTACATCAATATGCGTATTGCAGAAGACGAAAAATATGCAACATACGCGGATAGAATACAGTATGGCCTGGGTGAAAAGTTGGATTTTTGTGATGAGAAGTTTGATCTCGTTACCACATATCAGACACTTGAACATGTTCAGGATGTCACTGCCTGTCTTGATGAAATGATTCGGGTCACCAAGACGGGAGGCAAAATAATCATTCAGGCTCCTGACTATTTTGGTTTTTTTGAACCGCACTATATATTGCCGCTGTTACCAAAGCTAAACAATTATTGGGCCAAGAAGCTGCTGAGAGCACTTAATCGACCAACTAGTGGCATCGATACCTTGAATTGGATAACTAGTGACAGAGTAGTTAATTATATTAAAGACACATACCCTCACTTGTCGATTGTTAATGTTGGTGAAAGCCGGAAGGCTAAAAAATTAAAATTGCTATCCGAAAAATATCATCTGCCAATCGGGTTGCTGAGCATCATGTTGCAGTTGCAGAGATGGATAAAATCATTTTATCAATGTGAAAACATGTACATTGTTGTTGGCAAATAGATAGAGGCTCTATGATTCTGCATGTCATGGTCATCGAGAAGTTTATGCCATCGTTCCTTGATTTTATGATGGCGAATTTTGATGTGAGTCAGCATCGCTTTGTGTTTATTACCAGCCCCAAGTATCAGTTTGGTTTGCAACCGCACCATCCTGTAGAGTTTTTATACCGAGATGAAGACTTTGTTACCCTGGCTTCCTATTTCGATGCCGCGGACAAAATAATATTACATGGCCTGTGGCGTGATAAAGTGAATGGTCTGTTAGTGCAAAAGAAAGATTGGCTAGACAAATCTTTTTGGACCATGTGGGGGGGGGATTTTTACTATTATGATCAATATTCATATAATCATAAAAAAGTGATCGCTGCGGTCGCAGGTTTAATTTCTTTTATTCCTGGTGATGTTGGATGGGTCAGGAAGAAGTATGAGGCCAGGGGGCAGTCTTTTTCTTGTTTCTGTTATCCAAGTAATATTTACGGCGGACCGGAGTGTGATCCGCGTGGTGAGTGTGCGGAGAGTCCTCAAACTGTAAATATCTTGCTTGGCCATTCCAGCGCGGTAGAAAATGATCATATTTACTGGATTGAATACTTTTCAAATATTGAAAATGCCGCAATTTTTTCGCCGTTAGCTTACCCTCCCAACCCGGATTATATCAATAAAGTCGTTGCCGTCGGTCATGCTAAATTAAATGAACGCTTTAATCCACTGCTTGAGTTTTCGACACGAGAGCATTACGAGTTATTTTTGAACAATATTGATTTGGCGATTATGCCCTCATGGCGTCAGCATGGAATGGGCAATTTGATTTCGCTATTGGGGCGCGGCATTCCGGTGGCGATGCATTCCGAGACGACATCAAGAAAATTCTTGCAAGAGCTGGGTGTCGAACTTTTTTCAACCGATCAAATAGATGTGGCGCTGGCAAATATAGGCTATAACACGCAGAATGCTAAAATCATTCAACGCTATTTTAGCCATACCCAGCTGATTAATGACTGGCGCACTATTTTTAATCGTTAGTAGAGGTGTCTATGCGCAATGATGATAAATTATCGCTGCAATCACGTGATGGTGAGTTGGTTTATACATCCAATGAAAAATCAAACAACACTCAGCAATTGAAAACCTTGGTCCATGAACTATCCCCATTATTTGGTGAGGCGTGGCATCGCCATAATCTGGTCTCGTTACGGGTCGATTCTGTGGCGCGCGTTCTTTATTATGCCGAGTTGTATAAAAAAATAGTCGATGTTCCAGGCGTTATTTGTGAATTTGGTGTGCACTGGGGCGCCGGCATGTCATTGCTGATTAATATGCGCAGCATCTTTGAGCCGTTTAATCAAAGCCGTGTCATTCATGGGTTCGATACGTTCGAAGGGTTTCCATCGGTAGATGTAAAAGATGGTGCCTATGCGAATGCTGGCGATTATAAATCGACTGATGAATATGAAGATAAACTAGCACAGCTGTTAAAACTGCATGAAAGCTTTGCACCGATGAATGATCTGGTAAAACATCGGCTGATTAAGGGCGATGCCTCGGTGACCATTGATAAATGGTTGGCAGATAACCCACATGCCATTATTTCTATGGCCATTTTTGATATGGATCTTTATAAGCCAACCAGAGACGTATTGGAAAAAATTATTCCCCGTCTCACACGTGGTTCATTACTGGTCTTTGATGAATTGAATTGCGAGTTTTTCCCTGGCGAAACACGCGCATTGGACGAAGTATTAGGACTCAATAATTTGCGTCTGTATAGAACACCACTGCAATCCCATTGTGCCTGGGCCGTCTATGGGGAATAAGTCGCCAGCGATGGGGTCGCAGTGCTTTATTATGCCGGGTCAGCCGTCGCACTTTATTGAAGTGCGACCGACTCCCTGGAATGATGCCGTGTTGGCTAAAAAAACATGTGAAATTGTGGATGGTTGTCCGGACTGTTCTGACTTTAATGCTTTGCTACCTTCTGCTATCGACTTCATAAAGCAAGCAGGTTTCGAATATGTGCAGGCCAGAGTGGAACATGTACGAGAAAAGCGCCACCTGCTTGAGCTCGCCGGTTTTTATTATGCAGAGCTAAGCTACGAATTATCATTTCGTAACCCAAAACGTCATATTTTTGCACGTGATCTAAGCAGCCGTTTGCTCCTTGTGCCAGTGCAATCACAGCAAGATATCGCTCTTATCAAAACCATGGCTCGCGATGATTTCAAACATGGCAGAATGCTTGAAGACTTGTATGTTGATTATACGGCTGCCCAGCAGCGGACGGCGAACTGGATCGATGCATTAGCCTGCTCGCCATTCGAACTTTTCTTGGCTAAACATGGCGATAAAGTGGTGGGCTTTCATGCACAGCGGCCATCGCTGAATGGTCATGATCTCGATTGGATATTGACGGGCACCTGTGCTGAATATTCGATGCTATCGGTTCCGCTTTGGCAGGCGGCCTTTAAATTGGCCCAGCACAGAGATCTCCAGAAAATTACCACCCTGATCTCGGCCGCGAATGTTGGTGTTCTAAATTTATACAACTCATTTCCATTTCATATTGATAGGGCATTGTGCGGTTATCACTTAATGATCACGGACTAGATATTATTATTGATGTCTATCGAGGCTATGTGGTCGTTTGCTTGCTAGGCTTGTGATAACGGCAGAAATGCATCATCAAAGGCAGGTCACTATGATTCCTTTTAATAAGCCTTATCTACATGGTCGGGAGCTGGTCTATATTGCCGAGTCGGTGGCCAGTGGTAAAATTTCCGGCGATGGTGTGTTTACGCACAAATGTCACCATTATCTGGAGTCCCGCTATCACTTTGATAAGGTGTTGCTGACGACATCCTGTACCGATGCCTTGGAAATGGCAGCTATTCTGCTCAACATCCAGCCTGGCGATGAGGTGATAGCGCCCAGCTATACCTTTGTTTCTACTGTGAATGCATTTGTCCTGCGCGGTGCCAATATCGTGTTTGCTGATTCTTATGCCGATCACCCAAATATTGATCCGGCGCAAATTGAAGCCCTTATTACTCCGCGCACACGAGCCATCATAGTCGTGCATTATGCAGGAGTGGCATGTGATATGGATGCCATCATGCAGATCGCCGAAAAATATAATATTCCCGTAGTTGAAGATGCGGCACAAGCCATCAATTCATTTTATAAATCACGGCCATTAGGCAGTGTCGGCTGTTTATCAACATTCTCGTTCCACGAGACCAAGAACATTATTTCCGGCGAAGGTGGCTTGTTGGTTATCAACGATAAACAATATGCACATCGCGCTGAAATAATCCGCGAGAAAGGAACAAACCGCAGTTCATTCTTTCGTGGCGAGGTTGATAAGTACGGCTGGGTTGATATTGGCTCTTCGTTCCTGCCGTCCGATATTATAGCAGCTTACTTGTATGCACAATTAGAGCAGTTGGATGTGATTCAAAAACGCCGCTTGGAAATATGGCAGCGCTATTGGCAGGCGCTGACACCTGTGGTCGCTGCATACGGTATCAGATTGCCATTGATTCCTGCTTATGCCACCAATAATGCCCATATGTTTTATCTGGATTGTGCCAGCCTGCAACAGCGCAGCCAGTTAATTAAATATTTGGACCTCGCGGACATTAAAGCAGTTTTTCATTATCAATCTTTACACTGCAGTCCCTATTTTCAAGATAAACACGACGGCCGGTCGTTACCGCATGCTGATAAGTTTACTGACTCAATCGTGCGACTACCCATGTATTTTGACTTATCGAATGATGAGGTTGATTTCATCTGCGAACGCATTGTGAATTTCCTGTCGAGCCATGGCTAGCATGTTAATACACTCAGGCTGGTTATCACGGCTAAACACAATCAGTTAAACCGTGATAACTACGTCATATGTCTACTCTATATGGATATTGCGATAATCTTCATGCCGAATAAAGATCCGCCCATAGACCTCAAGAGCCAGCATTCTGAATTTCAAATAGGGATTGGCGCTATAGAACTCTTTGAGCATGCGCAGTGACATGCCGGTGAACTCCATGACATAGCCATTTTCAAAAATTCGTTCGATGGGCTGCACATATTCTTGCATCGGTACCGGGAAGCCGGCCTTAGGTCGGTAAATTACCTTCTCTGGCAGATAGCGCTCAGCCAGTTTCTTTAACAGGTATTTGCCGTCCTTGCGGATACGTCGATTTATTTTCAGGTTGAGTGGTAAATTCATTGAAAAATCGATGATCTCTTTCGTTAAAAACGGCACGCGCCCTTCAATCGAGTTAGCCATCAATATTCTATCTGTGCGGTGTAATATACTGCCGAGATGGCCATAAAAATTAAAATGGATCGCACTCAACATATGCTTTTCGAACGCAGTGGTTGCCAATGTGTCGAACTGTTCCTGTATTGCTGATAGCCGCTTCCAATTAGCAAAGTCCTGGCTCTCGAATAAGAATGATCGCATCATCAGATCATTCGACATATCAAAATATCCCAAGCCAAGCGGCATGTAATTAGCTATGTCCTCTACCGTGAACTGTTCGAAACCATTGCGCAATGTTTTCGCGTAATCACCTGAAAGCCGCGTTAGCAGCGATTTTTTGCTAGCAAATATTCTGGCCAGTCGATATTGCTTCATCTGGCGTTGATGCCACGAATAACCGCCAAATAATTCATCTGCGCCTTCACCCGATAACATGACCTTTATGCCATTGCAGTGAGCTTTGCTGGCGATGCAGTGCAGGCTGACATCGTTGGGATGATAAATGGGTAAATCAGAAATATAGGTTAGGTATGGAAAAGCAGACCAATATTTTTCGGCCGTCATTTTTTCGTAAATAATATTCTTGCCCAGATGTTTGGATACCATCTCGGCATATTCTTCTTCCCCGCCGCCGCCATCCACGCCGGCATGATAGAGGTCGAGTGGCACCGCTTGGGATGCAATGGCGGAGATCAGGCTAGAGTCCACTCCGCCGCTACAGAGGGTAGCCAGCGGCGCATCGCTGACCAGATGGGACTTCACATTGTTGACCACCAGCATTTCCAGCTCATCCACAAGGCTGGAAAGGGATTGCGTTTTGCGCCGTTGAAAGACACTGTTATCGATAAAAAATAATGGATTGGCAAAGGTACTTAATTGAGACTTGGCTTGGTGGCACGAATAAGTGAGCTGGGTACCGCCCTCGAGGATCGTGACATTCTGATACGGCAGGTTGCTATCTTGAAACGCTCCTACCCGGATTTGATCCTTTAATTTTTCCCGCGAGATTACATAATCAAGGCTTTTGATTTCGGAAGCAATTTCGATGGCATCGTCGGTTTCGATATAATACAGCGGTTTAATTCCACTGATATCGCGAGCGACAATCAGTTCTTGCGTTACAAAATTCATATATGCAAACGCAAACATACCATCCAGTTTGGCAATCGCGCTGGTTCCCATTCTATTTAGCAGCTCAAACAACACCTCGGTATCAGAGGTGGTTTGCAATTCGATATCTGTAAGATATTGTGTGGCTAATTCCCTGTAATTATAAATTTCGCCATTAAAAACCAGCATGGCGCGGTCATTTTTATAGGGTTGTGCCGCGGCGTTACGTGTATCGAGGATGGCGAGTCTGGTGTGTCCCATTACGACATTTTTTCGATAGACGACTTGCTGGCAATCCGGGCCTCGGTGCTTTAATAACGTCGTTTTATCTTCATAACGCGTATTTGGCTGAACATCTTCTGATTTATAGAGTTTGCAGTAAATTCCACACATATGATTTCCGCCTGATTCCGTTACGTCTGCTTTTTAAAAAGCATCCCTGAAATACCCTTGGCTGTGGTTCGTAGGCTCGCACGATCCTGTGAGGTTATCGAGCCTGATGCGTTCAACAATCACTAAACGACACGTCAGGCAGAATACGACTGCCCGGACAGGTATTATTGTGCTAATCCGTCATCGTTATTCTTAATCAATGCAAAACTCAGGCACTCAGCGATATCCATCGTCAAATAAAGCACTCGGTAGTTATATTCCACGCAAAACTCATGCACCGCTTCGATGACGCCATAGCGATATTGAGTGCGCCAATTGCCCTGCATATAGTCATGTCCGGCAATAATGCCGGTTGATTTTACTTTTCTGGCACAGGCTCGGAGCTCATCTCGGGTTAATTCATAACTGTGGGTGGTATCGATATATACCCAATCGAAGGTCTGATCCGGGAAACTCTCCAGTGCCTCCAGCGAAGGTTTGCGGTGAATGGTCACCTCTCCGCGCTGTCGTTGCTGCTGAAAATGGTTGTTCACACTCAGGTACAACTCTTCGCCGTAGCGATCCGAACCCCATATGTCCACCAGATGTAGCTGCGCCGGAGCACAGATATCCATGATCTGGCGACTAAAATCACCCGCCGCCACGCCCAGTTCGGCTACGACGCCCTGGGTGGGTAACTTCTCGAGCAGAGCCAATCGATTGGTCAACAAGGTTGTGCCCTCGATATGCTGCTGCAGCAGGGGGATCTTCGGCAGCATATCCTCGCGTTTGGAACGCTCTGCTTGCAGGGCATTCTCATATTCGCGACTGGTCTGCAGTATCTCGTCACACTCTACGACGGGGGTGCCCGGCTCGATTCCATAACTTACCAGCGTCTGGTTGATCTCGCTGACAAAAGAGCTGGCGATCAAGATTTTGTCGAATTGGACGCCTGAAAGCTGACTGGGGTGATATACCGGCTTGTTCATCCAGTGCGAGCCCTGTTTGGCCGGATCACTGTCAACAAAGCCCTGCAGCGTATGGTTCAATGCCAATGCCGGTAAGAAATGAAGTGCTTGGGTCGAAGTCCCGTAGATCAGAATTTGCATAAGGCGCTCCGCGGATCGAGATCAGATCATTGACAACAAATGGGCGTGAATGAGGTCTTGCTGGGCAGAGCTCAAGCTTGGAAAAAGCGGCAAGGTGATGGCACTGGCATAGAACTGTTCAGCCTGCGGCAATGATGTTTGCTGTTTGTGCTGATACCAAGACTGCTTGTAGATTGGCATATAGTGCACGTTGGCCCCAATCCCATGATCGCGTAGTAGCTGGAATAGGTTAAAGCGTTGTTCGGGTGCCACATGATGTACATACAGGTGAAATGCGCTGCGTCGTTCTTCGCCGAAGTAACGGCGCAGACGCTCAGGAGACAAAGTTTCAAAGTAACGACGGGCAATCTCGCCTCGCTTGGCGATCCAGCTTTCCAGATTCTGCATCTGGCTCAATCCCAGTGCTGCCTGAATATCCGTCATGCGGTAGTTGAAGCCCAGCATCTGCTGCTCGTAGTACCAGGGGCCGTCCGGTTCATTGATGAAGTCTTCCGGTTCGCGGGTGATGCCGTGGCTGCGTAGCATGCGCATGGTTTTGGCGAGCGCAGGGTCGTTGGTCATCGCCATGCCACCCTCGCCGGTGGTGATGATCTTCACCGGGTGGAAGCTGAAGATGGTGATGTCGCTATAGCGGCCATTGCCGGTAGGCTCACCATGATAACGGGCACCGAGGGCGTGGCAGGCATCCTCGATGATCCGGAAACCGTACTCTTGCCCCAGGCGGTGGATCTCCTGCATGTCGCAGGGGAGGCCGGCGAAGTGTACCGGTATTACTACTTTGGGTAGTTTTCCTTCCGCCTGGGCGGCAATCAGTTTCCTCTCCAGCTCCACTGCGCACATGTTCCCTGTATCGGGCTCAATGTCGACGAAGTCGACTTGTGCACCGCAATAGAGAGCACAGTTGGCGGATGCAACGAAGCTGATGGGCGATGTCCAGACCCAATCCCCGTGGCCGACGCCCAGCGCCAGACAGGCGATATGCAGTGCTGCTGTACCTGAATTGACCGCCACCCCAAATTTAGCTCCGCAGTAATCAGCTACTGTTTGCTCGAAACGGGGGACGACTGGCCCCTGAGTCAGGAAGTCGGACTTGAGAACTTCCACGACAGCATCGATATCTGCCTGGCTGATGGATTGGCGGCCATATGGGATCATTCTGCACTCCCTTTTTGGTTCATTTTCAAAAGCTGTTCAATGGTAAAAAAGTGAGGGTTGCTGCGAGAGTTATATTCAAAGCCCTGCTCTACCATTTTTCCTTTTTCGCCCGCAGCTGTTTTGGAGAAGTCGTTGTTGCGATTATTGAAGTTGATGGTTGGGCCAATCACGAAGAAGTCATCAAACTCGAAGGTGTGATAAGAGTCATCGGCAGGGCACATCACTTCATGGAGCTTCTCTCCCGGGCGAATGCCGATGATCTTGTGTGGCAGGTGAGGGGCCATAGCACTGGCGAGCTCCGTAATTCGGACGGATGGCAACTTGGGAACAAATATTTC
The DNA here is from genome assembly GCF_040908025.1 of Aeromonas sp. R9-2. Lineage (NCBI taxonomy): Bacteria > Pseudomonadati > Pseudomonadota > Gammaproteobacteria > Aeromonadales > Aeromonadaceae > Aeromonas > Aeromonas sp. R9-2. The sequence goes on along the minus strand of NZ_JBFOCX010000025.1, from coordinate 108,513 downwards.
CCCCCCCTTCATCCGCCCAAAATTTTCCAGCACGAAATCCACCCCTTGCTGCAAAGTGATCCAGAAACGCGTCATCTCCTCATGGGTGATGGGTAACGCATCTGCTCCCTGGTCAATCAGCTTTTGGAAGAAGGGGACGACAGAGCCGCGAGAACCGACCACGTTACCGTAGCGAACTACGGCAAAACGGGTGGGATCCTGCCCCGCGATGTTGTTTGCTGCCACGAAGAGTTTGTCTGATGCCAGTTTGGTGGCGCCGTAGAGATTGATTGGATTGGCGGCTTTGTCAGTGGAGAGGGCAATAACTTTTTTGACTTGATTGAGCAAAGCGGCCTGGATAACGTTCTCTGCACCATGGATATTGGTTTTAATGCACTCCATGGGGTTGTATTCAGCGGCAGGAACCTGCTTGAGTGCGGCTGCATGAACTACGTAATCCACGCCGCGCATTGCCATGGTAAGGCGGTTGGCGTCTCTGACATCCCCAATGAAATAACGCATGCAGGGGTCGTTGAACTCTTGCTGCATCTCGAACTGCTTCAGCTCGTCGCGAGAATAAATGATAAGGCGTTTGGGTTTATAACGTTCCAGTACTGTTTTGACCAATCGTTGGCCAAACGAGCCGGTGCCACCTGTGATCAGTAGCGTTTTATCGTTGAACATTGTGGGCATCTCGTCATAAAAACAGTAGATGAATCATATGCTAGCAAATAAAGTACCAGCTTTTTTGGCAAAGAGTGTGATCCATTCACACAAAAACAGTTCTAAAGATTTGGTTGCTACCCAGAACACTTCAGGTCGATCCTCATCATTAGTGATGTATCAAGATGTGCTGGTGCTTTGCGAGCTGAGCTGGATAGCTTGGCAAATCTGCTCCACCGCATTGAGGGCTCTCGGGGTGAAGCGGTGCAGCTCATCCGAGTTGATCAAATCGAGTCGCTGATGCTGCACCGCGTCGAGATTTGGCCACTTTCGCCAGTGACGCAGGGCGTCAGGATCTTGACTCCCGGCCAGGATCAGCGTGGGGTTGGCCCTGATCACCTGTTCCATGTCAATTTGAGGATAGGGGGTCTTGGCATTCGCCATGATGTTGATCCCGCCGCAGAGTTCGATGGCCTGAGCCGGCCAGGCATTGCCACTGACGCTGGTGAGCGGCGGGTACCAGAGTTGGTAGAACACCTTGACGCCGGTTGGTTGGCCATAGCGCTGTTGCAGGGAATGCAGACGCGCCAGATAGCGATCGGCGGCTTCGTTGGCACTCTTCTCCGCCCCAAGCAATTTGCCCAGCGCCCGCATTTCGGTCGCCAGCGAGGAAAAATCGGTGGGCTCCGAGTAGAAAACCGGGATACCCAGCTGCTCCAACGGGGCCAGCATCCGTGATTGAGCCGAGCGCCAGCCGAGAATGAGATCCGGCTTTTGCGCCAGCAGCGCCTCGACGTTGATGCTGCGATAATTCGCTACCTTTGGTTTGGTTTTGACCTCGGCAGGATAGTCGGAGGCATCGTCGATGGCGACCAGCTTGTCACCGGCTCCGATGTCATAAAGCAGCTCGGTAAGATGTGGCACCACGCTCACCACCCGGTTCGGGGTCGCGGCCTGCAGGACACCGGGCAACCAGGCCAGCAGCACGCAGGGCAGCCAGATAGGCAATCGCAACCATCTAACCATGAAATAACCCCGCCACAGTGACAAGCAGCGCCAGCATCAACCAGCCCCAGCCAATTCCTTGTAGAATATTGAGCACCTTGCGCGGTGACTCACCGTCGGGGTCATCACCGCTGCCAAGTATCGACCAGCGTTGCAAGGTACCCTGATAGTAGCGGGGGCCGCCAAGACGGATCCGGCACTTGTCAGCAAGTAGTGTCAACAGCATCCCGATGGCGGGATAGGGCCAGAGCGCTCCACTTCGCAGCAACTGTGCAGCCTGCTTGAGACGGCTTGCCAGCAGTGGCAGCCCCAGCAGCAAAATGACGGAGGCATTGAGCCCCTGATATAGCGCGCTGGCGGCGCGACCAAAGTGGTTGAAGGCGGGATCTTTGCGACTCCAGCTCTGATTCATCAGCTGCACCAGCCGCCAGAGCAGGGCGCCCTGTACGCCAGCCAGGGCAAATCCCAGCAGCGGGCCAGCCCATTGGCCGACCATACGCAGGGCGCAGCTCTCAGTCACCGCTTTGACAATCCCCATGGTAGAAAGTTTGCCAGTCTCCCGCTGGAGCCAGTGAGCCGCCTGCAATCTTGCCAGCGGCAGGGTCTCCTGCGTGGCGAGCGAGCGGGTGGCATGGGCGAGTTCGCGCAGTGGACGAGATTCGATCATCAATAGCAGAAACAGCAGGTCAAACAGCGGCTCGCTCAGGGCCAGATTGCGCAGCGACCAGAGCCCGGCGGCGCAGGGGAGCCAGACTACCAGCATTGCCAGCAGGCCGGCCTGCATTTGCTGGTCGGGTGAACCATCAGGTCTGTGTACCTTGTGCCCCAGCCGGGTCAGCAGGGGCGTCACGGCCGAAAGACGCAGATGAGATGGCCACGGGATCACCGCCTCCAGCAGAGCAGCACCTACCAGAATGGCCGCCGTCGTCGAAAGGAGGGCGTCGGCCATCAAATCAAGCGAGCCGGTCTCGATCACAGCTTGCCGAGCATCTTGATGATCACTTCGGCGGAGTGCTTGCCGGCCACTTCGATGAAGGCATCGAAGGATTCAACCTGTTCCTTGCCAGCGATATCGGACATGGCGCGTACCACCAGATAGGGCACCTTGAACATGTGGCACACCTGACCGATCGCTGCACCTTCCATCTCGACCGCCAGCATCTGCGGGAAGTCGGCGCGAGCCTTGGCGATGGCGTCCGGTTTGCACATGAACTGATCGCCGGTGCAGATAAGGCCGACCTTGGTCTGGTGCTTGCCCTGCTCGGCGATGCAATCCTGAGCGACCGCGATGAGTTTCTCGTCGCAGGGGAAGGTGGCGGGTTGCTGCGCCATCTGGCCCATCTCGTAACCAAAGGCGGTCACGTCCACATCGTGGAAACGCATCTCGCTGGCGATCACCACATCACCGATATGCAGGTCTTGGGCAAAGCCGCCCGCAGAGCCGGTATTGATGACGCAGTCGGGGGCAAATTTTTCCAGCAGCAGGCTGGTGGCCACGCTGGCGGCGACCTTACCGATACCGGAGCGGGTCAGGATCACCTCTTTGCCTGCCAGCTCCCCTTGATAGAACTCGCAGCCGCCCAGTTGCAGGGTGGTGGGGTTGCTCATCTGGCTGCGCAGCAGGGCCACTTCTTGCTCCATGGCGCCGATAATACCTACTTTCATTGCTGACCTCGTCTTGATAGCCGTGTGGCTGAATTTAAGTTGCTGTAGATCATAACAAAAGATGGCGTCGGCGCCGAGAGGCACAAGCGAAAGGAGAGATGAAACGCGGCGCTCCATATGGGAGCGCCGCAGGTGACAAAAAGCATTGATGAGAGAGGGGCTAGTGTCTTTAGCCGAGCGCGGTATCGAGGGTCATCATCAGGGCAAAGCCTGCCATCAGGCCGAGGGTGGCATAGGTCTGGTGACCGTTGCGGTGAGTCTCCGGAATTACCTCGTGCGAGACCACAAACAGCATGGCGCCGGCGGCGAGCCCAAGTCCGATGGGGTAGGCGATGGCAAGGCCGCTGGAGAGCCCGACCCCGAGCAGGGCGCCAACCGGTTCGAGCAGGCCGCTGGCGATGGCGACCAGCACCGCCACCGAGGGGCGAAAACCGGCGGCGCACATGGCCAGCGCCACCGCCAATCCTTCCGGAATATCCTGCAGTGCGATGGCAGTGGTAAGCGGCAGCCCCACCGACATATCCCCCTGCGAGAAGCTGACCCCGATGGCCATCCCCTCCGGCAGGTTGTGCAGGGCGATGGCAAAGACGAACAGCCAGACCCGGGAGCAGCTCTCGTGGCCGGGACCGCAGGGGCCGGTCTTGTCATGCTCGTGCGGGGTGAACTGATCCAGCCCCAGCATCAACAGCACCCCGAGGGTCATACCGACCACCACCACGGCGGCGGCGCTAAAGCCGTTGCCGGTAATCCCCTCGGCGGCCTCCAGCCCCGGCAGCAGCAGGGAGAAGGCACTGGCCGCCAGCATCATACCGGCGGCAAAGCCCAGCATGGTGTCCTCAACCTTTTGCGGTACCGAGCGCAGAAACAGGGCGGGCAGGGCGCCGATGGCGGTGGCGGCAAACCCGGCAGCACCACCGACAAGGCCGTAGCGCACGCCGCTGGTCACCTCTCCGGTAGCGAGCATGATGAGACTCTGCAACAGTAGCAACAAGACGGCAGCCAGCGCGATAAAGAGGCCGAGAGCAGTGAGTGGGCGACTTTGCATCTGGCTGCGCAGTTGCTGTGACCAGGATAACGGAGGAAGAGCTGAGAGATGGTCCATGGTATGACCTCAAGGTGTGCAAAGTGGATGGTGGCATTACATCCACTTGGCCACCCCTTGTCCATGTCTGCAAGGCGATTGCCGCTATCTGAAAATCTGGAAAGAGTTTATCCAGGCAAACACATGGGAATCTTATCGGTAGCCAAAGGCGGGGGGGCAAGAGGGGTTGTCTGCAAATGACTGAAGTGGATGTTGAGTGGCAAGTGGGGATGCATCGCTAACTCTTTTAAATCAGCTGCAGATGTCTGCCTTGGTGTTCGGATAACAGAAACAAAAAAACCGGCTTGCGCCGGTTTTCTTGTCTTGGTGAATGCTGGGGAGCTGGCTTATTTGGCCAGGGACTCCGGCAGCTCTTCACGGATCTTGCCCAGCATCTCTTTCAGGACGCGCGGGTTGGCAACCACGATGTTGCCGGAGTTTTCGTAGTTATGACCACCTACGAAGTCAGTGACGATGGCGCCGGCTTCTTTGGCCAGCAGTTCACCGGCAGCTGTGTCCCAAGGCTTGAGGCCGATTTCCCAGAAACCGTCGACGCGACCGGCAGCCACGTAGGCCAGATCCAGTGCGGCAGAGCCGGAGCGACGGATGTCGGCACATTCGATGAACATGCTCTGGAACATCTTCAGGTAGGACTCGATGTGGTGCTTTTGCTTGTAGGGGAAACCTGTGGCCAGTACGGTGCCAGCCAGCTCTTTGGCTTTGCCGACACGAATGCGGTAGCCGTTCAGCTGGGCGCCGCTACCACGGGTAGCAGTAAACAGCTCGTCACGGATCGGATCGTAAACAACGGCTTGTTCAGTCTTGCCCTTGACACGCAGGGCGATGGAGACGGCAAAGTGCGGAATGCCTTTGACCAGGTTAGTCGTGCCATCCAGTGGGTCAATGATCCATTGGTAGTCCGGATTGGTACCGGCAATCTCACCAGACTCTTCAGCAACAATGCTGTGCTCCGGGTAAGATTTTTTGATGGTGTGAATGATGGCCGCTTCGGCTTCACGGTCAACGTTGGTCACGAAGTCATTGCTGCCTTTTTGGATAGCCTCAATGTTCTCAGGCTGGGAGAAGGCTTTTACTACAACTTGACCGGCGTTGCGCGCAGCGCGCACGGCGATATTCAGCATCGGATGCATAGGTTCACCACTGGATGTTAAAGAACGGGGGATAAAAGGACGCGATATGATACCAGTATTTTGTGCGATGGCAACTGTTATCCCCCTACGACCAATTGATTACCACTGCCAGATTTGACGGCTCCAATATAGACCAGATCTGCGCTAGTCTTATCCCAGCAGCCGGATACAGGCTGTCATGAGCATAGGGATGTGAACCATGAATTTGTCATTAGTGAGTCAGAACGTGTCAGCGGCCAGCGAGGGATTGTTGGCCATCTTGCGGTCATCACCCGAGTATGGTGATCACTTTGCCCACATCACCGTGACCCCCCTGGCCCAGTGGCAACCGGCCAAGACGGAGGCGGCGATCCTGCTGATCGACGGCGATGCGCCCTGGCAGGATGCCGGATTTGCCCGGGGAGAGGATGAGACGATCGGTTTGCCGGTCTTGCCGCTGCTGGTCCGCAAGGGGGACAAGGAGCTGACGGTCTGCGGGCCGGATGTGCGTGACCCCCGTTTCTATTTTGTCTCAAACGGCATCGTGCTGGATGAGTCAGAGCTGGCCGAGCCTGCCTGCAGCCGGGTGCTGTTGCGCAAGCTGGAGTCCTACTTCCCGCTGCTTTCCCGCCTGATCATGCTGCGCCAGCGCAAGCCGGTCGCCGTGATCAACTAATATCTACCATCGCCAGAGCGCACCAGCGGCGCACCGTGGCCTTGTTTGGCCTACGGTGCGCCGCTTTTTAATGGTCTGGAGCCGGTCACTTGTTGCAAGATGAGGCGACTATGGTGTTGCACCCTGTTCCAACCGTGCAATCTGGCTATGACCAACAAGGAGTGAATCATGATCGACTTTTACACCGCCGCGACCCCCAATGGTTTCAAAGTGGCGATCGCCCTCGAAGAGCTGGGTTTGCCCTATCGGGTCATTCCTCTCGATCTCTCGGCGCTGGATCAGAAGAAGCCCGAGTTTCTTGCCATCAATCCCAATGGCCGCATACCGGCCATCGTCGATCGGGATAACGACGATTTCGCCGTATTCGAGTCGGGGGCCATCCTCATATATCTGGCGGAGAAAGCAGGCAAGTTGCTGCCCGCTGATCCCAAACGCCGCTCTCAGGCCATCCAGTGGCTGATGTTCCAGATGGGCGGGGTAGGACCCATGATGGGGCAGGCCAATGTCTTCTACCGCTATTTCCCCGAAAAGATCCCCGCCGCCATCGAACGTTACCAGAAGGAGGGGCGCCGTCTGTTCGAGGTGCTCGACAGCCATCTGGCCCACCACGAATATCTGGCGGACGAGTACAGCATCGCCGACATTGCCACCTGGCCCTGGGTGCGTATTTATGACTGGAGCGGTATCTCCATCGAGGGATTGCCCCATCTGCAAGCCTGGATGGATCGCATGGCAGAGAAGCCTGCCTGCCAGAAGGGGATCACCATACCGCCGCGTAAGGAGCTGCCCGATGAGCTGATCAAGCAGGCGCAACAGATGGTAACTCGTTGATTTTTAACTGCTGACGGGGCGAAGTGCCCCATAATATTAGAAAAACTAAGGCAAGCCGATTATAAAGATTCGTTCGTTTTTTGTGAGCTGAATCACTATGATGCCCCCATACCACCAAACGTCCTGTGCGGTGGCTTGGCGGGCTCCCCGCCTACTGTTTCCAACACTGTTTTTGATTGCATCACAACCTCTGTGATCAGATTCCTCTGGGCACATTTTGTGCCAGAGGGGCGGCAGCATTTTTTCGATTTTTTGGGACTGATATGGATCGGCACAGTTTTTATCCGTTGTTTTTATTGACCATTCTGATGGTCGCTGTGGGCCAGATGACCCAGACCCTTTATGTTCCCTCCATTCCCATGATGGCGGGGGACTTCAATGTGGCCTCGGGCCAGTTGCAGGCGGTGATGGCCTGTTACCTGATCCCCTATGGCCTTTCCCAGTTTGTCTACGGGCCGTTGTCGGATCGCATCGGCCGTCGCCCGGTGCTGATCGTCGGCATGATGGTGTTTCTGGTGGGCACCCTGATCATTCAGGTCATCCCCCATTTTGCCGCCCTGCTGGTGGGTAGCTTTATTCAGGGGCTGGGTACCGGTGCCGGTGGCGCCATGAGCCGTACCGTGATGCGCGATCGCTACAACGGCGCCGAGCTCAACCGCGCCAACAGTCTGGTGAGTATGGGGGTGATCTTCTCCCCGCTGCTGGCACCGGTGCTGGGGGGATGGCTGACCGAGCTGTTCAACTGGCGCGCCGGTTACTGGTTCCTGTTCGGTTTTGGTGCCGTAGCCACCCTGGCGATCATGGCCTGGTTTGGCGAGACCCTGCCTGCTGCTGCCCGTCAGCCACTGCGCGTCGGTGCTGCCTATCGTCATGTGCTGGGCAACCCCAAGTTTCAGGGCAACCTGCTCTGCCTAATGGCGACCTTTGCCGGTTTGGCAGTGTTCGAGGCTGCGGCCGGTGTGCTGCTGGGCGATGTGCTGAAACTGAGCGCCCGTACCGTGAGCGTGCTGTTCGTGCTGCCGCTGCCCGGCTATCTGTTCGGGGCCTGGCTCTCTGCCAAGCTGAGCTTCCGTTTGACTCAGGGCAAACTGATGCGTCTGGGAATCGCCTTTCTGGCGCTCGGCTCCCTCATCATTCTGGTGCCGGGGCTGTTCGGGGTGGTGAGTGCCGCCTCGCTGGTTGGTGGTGCGGCTGTCTACTTCATCGGTAGCGGTATTCTCTACCCGACCGCCACCTCCTGTGCAATCGAGCCCTTCCCGGGTCAGGCCGGCACCGCGGGGGCCATTCTCGGCGGGATGCAGAATCTGGGAGCCGGTGTGGTGACCCTGCTGGCCGCCGGTTTCCCGATGACCGGTCAGGTGACCCTGGGGGCCATCATGACACTGATGGTGCTGATCGTGGCGCTGAGCTTTGTCTGGCTGCGTCACCACGGCTCCCCCCACGAGCAGATGGCCATCTAAATTTGCTTGCCAGTTGCAAAACAAAGCCCGCCTTTTGGCGGGCTTTGTCGTTATGGCTGTGTCCGTTTCACACCTTGTCCCATCGGGTTCTCCATTTATTGGGGGAAAGGTGTAAACCATATTCAGGACGGGACAGTTCGTTGATCATCAGGCAAAGAAAAAGCCCGTCACGTTGGTGACGGGCTTTTGCTGTTGGTACCCCGAGATGCCGTTGCCGGTTTGGGCCCTTGAACCGTCGGTTCAAGGCGGGGATCGGATCTGACCGCAGGCTTCTCGGTCGTGCCGAGCATGCGCAATAGTCAGAAGGCAGATCCCCTGTTTGGTATGAATATCGGCTCGGGGACTTGAACCGGCTGACAAACATCCCAGGGAATTTTAAAACGGTTTGCGATTAGGGCTGTTGCCCCTCTTCGCTGGAATCACCATATTGTCCGTGCTCGATCAGGGCCGCTTCGATGGTGCGCTGCAGCATCTTGATCCGCTTGTCCATGGTCTCAGAGTATTGGTGGTTCTTCTCTTTTTCAAGGCAGAGCTCATGACAGAAATTGAGCGCCGCCATGATAGCCAATTGCTCGTTGCTGGAGACTTTGGAGCGTTGACGCAGGTCGATCAACTTGTCGGTCAGCTGCTCGGCGGCCTGGCGCAGGGCATCCTGCTGTCCCAAGGGACAGGATACCTTGTAGGGACGTCCCAAAATGACGATTTCTACGGCCTCTGTGCTCATGCCTTCCTCAATACGGCGGAGCTGATTTCCGCCTTTATCCACGTGGACAACTGGGCGGGACTATATAGCGCAGATGCATAAGTTTCAAGGCCTTGCTGGCTCTGCAAGAGGGAGAATGCTAGGATCCTGACCATTAATTCTGCAAATTTGACTGAACTTTGAGCGGATCCTCGATGAGCAAAACGAACCCCCTTAAATATGCGGCAGTGGCCGACATCATGGAACAACATGAGCTGATGGCCAGCGCAGTAGAGGCCCATGGTGTGATCTGCGGTCTGGTGTGCGGCGGTGTGGCACTGGACGACAAGAGTTGGCTGCCCCATTTCAACGATCTGGTGAACGACGGTTTCGGCCTGCCGGCCCCGGTGCGCCAGGTGATGACCGATCTTTATCACAATGTGGTCGAGAGCCTGATGGCCCAGAAGGGCGTCGAGCTGTTGCTGCCAAGCGATGATGCTCCCCTCGACGAGCGCATCGATTCGCTGGTGGACTGGTCACAGGCATTTCTGGCCGGTTTCGGCGTGGTGCAGCAGGAGCTCTCCCGCGCATCGGAAGAGCTGCAGGAGATGATCCAGGATATCGCCAGCATCACTCAGGTCTCCGCCGAGTTCGATCAGGAAGATGACGAGAACGAAGCCTCTTTCCTGGTGCTCTACGAACACGTCAAACTGGGTGTCATGATGGCCTTCGAAGAGTTTGGCAAGCGCCCCGATACCCCGAGCGCGCCGCCGACCCTTCATTGAGGTGCGGGTCAACGCGACCCTTACTGAATCTGCAAGAGCGCCTGATGGCGCTCTTTTTTATTTCCTTGTGGTGACTAACCCTGTGAGGCGCAACCGGTTTTTTGCCGGTGACCTCGCATTCTGCCAGCGGCTTTGTGATAGCATGAGGCCACCTTTTTCACTTCTTCCTCTCTGCTTATGTCTCAATCTGATGTGCGGCAGGTCGATGTCACCCTGGTCGGCGGTGGAATGAGCGGTGCCGTGCTGGCGCTCTCGCTGGCGGCTCTGCTTCGATCCGATGGCTCCCCCCTCGAGATCCTGCTGCTGGAGGCAAGCGTCCCCGAACAGCACACCCATTCAGGGTTCGACGCCCGCGCCATTGCGCTTTCGGCCGGTACCTGTGATGCGCTGTTGCGACGCGGACTCTGGCCGCTGTTTGCCCCCCATTGCGCCCCCATTACCCAGATCCATGTCTCGGATCGGGGCCACTTCGGTCAGGCTCGCCTGTCGGCGGCCGAATACGGTCTGCCCGCGCTGGGCCAGGTGATCGAGCTTGCCGCTGCCGGTCATGAGCTGCAACGGGCGATGGCGGCCTCTCCCAATATCCGGGTCTGCTGTCCGGCTCGGGTGAGCGAGATTGCGCCCGATGAGGAGAAGGTGACCCTCACCCTCGAGAGCGGTGAACAGATTGAGACCCGCCTGCTGGTGGCGGCAGACGGCGGCAACTCCTTTGTGCGTCAGCACTTCAAGTTGCCGGTGACCCGCCACGACTTTGAGCAACACGCCATCATCGCCACCGTCAAAACGGCGCAAGACCCTGAGGGTCGCGCCTTCGAGCGCTTTACCGAAGGGGGGCCGCTGGCCCTGTTGCCGATGCAGCAGGGACTCTCCTCGCTGGTATGGAGCGTCGGGCAGCATGATGTGGATGAGCTGATGGCCCTCGATGAGGCGGCGTTTCTTGCCCGTCTGCAGCAGGCCTTTGGCTGGCGGCTTGGTCGCTTCGAGCGATGCGGCGTGCGTAACGTCTATCCGCTCATTCTGACCGGCTGCGACTACCCGCTGGCCCAGCGCACCGTGCTGGTCGGTAATGCCGCCCACGCCTTGCACCCGATTGCCGGACAGGGCTTCAACCTCGGGATGCGGGATCTCGACCTGCTTACCGGCGCCGTAGCCAAGGCGTTGGCAGAGGGGGAGGATATCGGCAGCTTCAAGGTACTGAGTGGCTACTGGCAGCAGCGTCAGCGCGATCAGGAGCAGACCGTCTGGCTCACCTCTTCGCTGGCCCAGCTCTTCTCCAATGGTCACGATCCGCTGGTGGCTGGGCGCAATCTGGCGCTCACCCTGATGGGGCGATTCCCGTGCCTCAAGGCGCCGCTTGCCTCGCGCACCCTGGGCTTTGTCGCTGATGTGTGCGGCAACTAGCCAGCACTTGTTGAGTGGAACCTGTTGACCACCATTCGTTGATCAAAACCTATTGAATAAAGAGGTGATGCCTGCGGGCGTCCCCTCGCTGGCCAGCCGGTCAGCCCTGAAAGGATGAGATGATGCAGATGCAAAATGTGGATGTGGTGATTGTCGGTGGCGGCATGGTGGGGCTGGGGCTCGCTGCGGCCCTGAAACATAGCGCCCTCAAGGTGCTGGTGGTGGAGGGACAACTGCCCGACCCGCAGCTGGGGGAGGTGGCCGATAACCGGGTCAGCGCCCTGAGTCTGGCCAGCCAGCAGATCCTGCGCCATGTCGGCGCCTGGGACGGCATTGAAGCGCGCCGCCTGCAGGCCTACGACAAGATGGCGGTGTGGGAGCAGGACAGTTTTGGCCATATCGACTTCGATGCCGCCAGCCTGCGTCAGGCCAACCTCGGCCACATCGTCGAGAATCGGGTGATCCAGCTGGCGCTGCTTGAGGCAATTGAAGGTGCCAGCAATATCCAGTTGCTGACCCCCGCCAGAGCCAAGAGCCTGCAGAGCGGCCCGGCGGGCGCCCTGCTGCTCCTTGAAGATGGTCAGGCCATCTCGGCCAAACTGGTGGTGGCTGCCGATGGCGCACACTCCTGGGTGCGCCGTCAGGCTGATATCCCGCTCACCAGCTGGGATTACGGTCACCACGCGCTGGTGGCGACGGTGCGCTGCGCCGAACCCCATGAAGCTGTTGCTCGCCAGATCTTCACCCCGGATGGCCCGCTCGCCTTTTTGCCGCTGTGGCAGGAGAACCTCTGCTCTATCGTCTGGTCGCTGCCTGCGGCCCGCGCCGAGGCGCTCTGCACCTGCGATGACGAGCAGTTCAATCGCCAGCTCACCACCGCCTTCGATGCCCGCCTCGGTCTGTGCAAGGTGGAAGGGCCGCGCAGCGCGATTCCCCTCACCGCCCGCTATGCCCGCGATTTTGCCCGCGAGCGGCTGGTGCTGGTGGGAGATGCCGCCCACACCATCCACCCGCTGGCGGGGCAGGGGGTCAACCTTGGCCTGCTGGATGCTGCCGCGCTGGCGGAGCAGATCTTGCAAAATCATGCCGCGGGCGAGGATATCGGCCTGCTCGCCAACCTGCGCAGCTACGAGCGCTGGCGCAAGAGCGAGGCGGCTCGCATGCTGGCGGCAATGGAAGGGCTCAAGCGGCTGTTCAGCGGGGCCAACCCGCTCAAGAAGCTGGTGCGGGGCGTGGGATTGCGCGCGGCCAATCTGCTGACGCCCTTCAAGGAGGGGGTGATCCGCGCCGCCATGGGGCTGGAGGGCGAGTTACCCGCATTGGCCCGTCCTGACTGGGCTGTTGCTGCGACCAAGGGCAGTGCCATGCAGGCCAAGGGTGAAAAAAACTAATATTACTTGCCGTTTTTGACAACAAAAGTAATCCGACAAGGCTGATGACCCGTTTGGGGTGTCAGCCTTTAATTTTGCCCTGGAGCGAAACGTTTTTCTGCAAATTGTGACGAAACGGTAAAAATCGAAATTTAATCTCGCCTGAGTCGGCTTATGGCTGTTTTTATCACTGCATTTATCTTAGTGTCTGGAGTCAGTTTTACGGGAGGGGATTAGTTTTTTTTGAGCGGCACGCTCGCCTGCTTGTCATATAATCCGCTCCGTTCAAGGAATCCCTCTTGCCTGGCAAGGGCAGGAGCGAGCACACACTTTTGGATCCGGTCGCTTTTTGCTGTACGTAGTGCAGTCAGAGCGGTGGCACTGGTCGCAAGGGTGGTCGCCAAAGCGAAAAGGCTTTTTGCTAAGGAAAGAATGCGATGATCCAGACTACTGTACTGCATCCCAAACACCTGGAAGCCGGCGCCAAGATGGTGGACTTCCACGGTTGGGAAATGCCCATCAACTACGGCTCCCAGCTGGAAGAGCACCACGCGGTGCGCAGCGATGCCGGTATGTTCGATGTCTCCCACATGACCATCGTCGATTTGACCGGCGAACGGGTCAAAGCCTTTCTGCAACACCTGCTGGCCAACGACGTGGCCAAACTCACTGTCCCCGGTAAGGCCCTCTACAGCGGCATGCTCAATCCGGAAGGCGGCGTGATCGATGACCTCATCACCTATTTCCTGACCGATACCTTCTACCGGCTGGTGGTCAACTCCGCTACCCGCGAGAAGGATCTGGCCTGGATCCGCCATCACGCCATCGATTTCGACATCACAGTGACCGAGCGTCCCGAGCTTGCGATGATTGCGGTGCAGGGCCCCAACGCCAAGGTCAAGGCTGCTGCTGTACTGAGCGCCGCTCAGCGTACCGCCGTGGTGGGGATGAAACCCTTCTTCGGCGTGCAGGCTGGCGATCTCTTTATCGCCACTACCGGCTACACCGGCGAAGATGGTTATGAAATCGTGGTGCCGCAAGAGAAAGCCTGCGAGCTGTGGCAAGCGCTGCTGGATAACGGCGTGGCCCCCTGCGGCCTCGGTGCCCGCGATACCCTGCGCCTCGAAGCGGGGATGAACCTCTATGGTCAGGATATGGACGAGTCAATCTCTCCACTCGCCGCCAACATGGCCTGGACCATCGCCTGGGAGCCGAGCGATCGAAATTTCATCGGTCGTGACGTGCTGGAAGCGCAGAAAGCGGCGGGCAACCAGCCCAAGCTGGTGGGTCTGGTGATGGAAGAGAAAGGGGTGCTGCGTGCCGGTATGCCCGTTACCTTCACTGCGGCAAACGGTGAGAAGCGGGAAGGTGTGATCACCTCCGGCTCTTTCTCCCCCACCCTGGGCTACAGTATTGCCCTGGCGCGGGTGCCCCGTGATATCGGTGAACTGGCCGAGGTGGAGATCCGCAAGAAGCTGGTCACCGTGAAGGTCACCAAGCCCGCTTTCGTCCGTAACGGCCAGAAGCTGGTTTAATACCGTTTTGGGGGAGGGCAGTGCCTCCCCCATCCCTTTTCATATTCGTTTTTAAACGCGACTCAAAGATCAAAGGAAACAGAGATGAGCCATATCCCGAGCGAACTGAAATATGCCACTTCCCACGAGTGGATCCGTGTCGAAGGCAACGGTGAGGCCGTGGTCGGCATCACCGAGCACGCCCAGGAGCTGCTGGGTGACATGGTGTTTGTCGAGCTGCCGGAAGTGGGCAAGCAGGTGAGCGCCGGTGACGACTGCGCCGTGGCCGAGTCGGTCAAGGCTGCCTCCGACATCTACAGCCCGGTGAGCGGCGAGATCATTGCCGTCAACGAAGAGCTGGAAGGGAGCCCCGAGCTGGTCAACTCCGACCCCTACGGCGCGGGCTGGCTCTATCGCATCAAGCTGGATGACGCAGGCGAACTGGCCAACCTGCTGGATGCCGAAGGCTACCAGAACGTGGTGGACGAAGAGTAATGCCCCTGGGCCCTGCGAGTGCGGGGCCCATTTGTATGGCTGCAGGCCCCGGGTCTGCAGGCGGGTGAAGTGGCCCATATTCGATCCTCAGGCTCGGCTTGAGGTCTGTTTACAGGGTGACCCCCGGGATGCCCGCGAGCATCCGGTGCCGCTTTGTTCTGACAGCGGCATAGCGAACATGAGTGAAGCCGGCACGGCTGGCTATCAGCACTGTCTATACAGGATTTATTAGCAGGACCTATTTATCAGGAATCAGGGAAATGACCCAGTCACTGTTTGAACTCGAACAAAAACACGATTTTGTCCGCCGCCATATCGGTCCGGGCGAGGAAGAGCTGCGCCAGCTGCTGGCGACCGTCGGGGCCGAAAGCCTGGACGATCTGATTGCCCAGACCGTGCCCGCCGCCATTCGCCTGCCGGGCCCGCTCGGCATCGGTGCCGGCATGACCGAAGTGGAGGCGCTGGCCAAGCTGAGAGGCTATGCCGCTCAAAACAAGATTGCCAAGAGCTATATCGGCATGGGTTATCACGATACCCATGTGCCCCACGTCATTTTGCGCAACGTGCTGGAAAACCCGGGCTGGTATACCGCCTACACCCCCTACCAGCCCGAGCTGGCGCAGGGCCGTCTCGAAGCCCTGCTCAACTTCCAGCAGCTGACGCTGGATCTCACCGGCATGGATCTGGCCAGTGCCTCCCTGCTGGATGAAGCGACCGCCGCCGCCGAGGCGATGGCGCTGGCCAAGCGGATGGCCAAGTCCAAATCCAACCTCTTCTTCGTGGCCGATGATGTGCACCCGCAGGTGATCGACGTGGTCAAGGAGCGCGCGGTCCACTTCGGTTTTGACGTGGCGGTTGGCGCCGCGAGCGACGCAGTGAGCGAAGAGGTGTTCGGTGCCCTGTTCCAGTACCCCACCACCACAGGTGAGGTGAAAGATTTGCGTGCCCTGATTGCCGTGGTACAGGCCCAGAAAGGGCTGGCCTGCGTCAGCGCCGATCTGCTCTCCCTGCTGCTGCTCAAATCCCCGGGCGAGCTGGGCGCCGACGTGGTGTTGGGCTCCGCCCAGCGCTTTGGTGTGCCCATGGGCTACGGTGGCCCCCACGCCGCCTTCTTCGCCACCCGCGATGCCTACAAGCGCTCCATGCCGGGCCGCATTATCGGCGTTTCCAAGGATGCCCGTGGCAAGGCCGCGCTGCGTATGGCGATGCAGACCCGCGAGCAGCATATCCGCCGCGAGAAGGCCAACTCCAACATCTGTACCGCACAAGTACTGCTGGCCAACATGGCAAGCTTCTACGCCGTCTACCACGGCCCGGTAGGGCTGAAAACCATCGCCTCCCGCGTGCACCGTCTCACCACCATTCTGGCGCTCGGCCTCAAGGCCAAGGGTGTGGCCCTCAAGCATGCCAGCTGGTTCGATACCCTGACCGTGCAGAGCGCTGACAAGGCCGCGCTGATCGCCAAGGCCGAGGGGCTCGGCATCAACCTGCGTGCGGATCTCGACGGCGCGGTAGGGGTGTCGCTCTCTGAAACCACCACCCGCGGCGATGTGGCCGAGCTGTTTGATCTCTTCCTCGGTCAAGGCCATGGCCTCGACATCGAGGCACTCGACAAGGCGGCCCTGGCCCATCACGCCATCCCGCAGGATCTGCTGCGCACTGACGCCGTGCTGACCCACGAGGTGTTCAACAAGTACCACTCCGAAACCGAGATGCTGCGTTATATCCACCGTCTCGAAGCGAAAGATCTGGCGCTCAACTACGCCATGATCTCCTTGGGCTCCTGCACCATGAAGCTCAACGCCACCGCCGAGATGATCCCGGTGACCTGGCCCGAGTTTGGCAAGTTGCACCCGTTCGCCCCGCTGGCGCAGGCCAAGGGCTATCAGCTGCTGCTGGCCGACCTTGAAAACTGGCTGGTGAAGGTGACCGGTTACGATGCGGTCTGCATGCAGCCCAACTCCGGGGCTCAGGGTGAGTACGCTGGTCTCTTGGCCATCAAGAAGTACCACGAATCTCGCGGCGAGGGGCATCGCGACATCTGCCTCATTCCGGCTTCTGCCCATGGTACCAACCCGGCCTCTGCCCAGATGGCCGGGCTCAAGGTGATCGTCACCGCCTGTGACAAGTCGGGCAACGTGGATCTCGATGATCTGCGCGCCAAGGCGGCCGAGGCGGGGGATCAACTCTCCTGTCTGATGGTGACCTACCCCTCCACCCATGGGGTGTATGAGGAGACCATCAAGGAGGTGTGCGACATCGTTCACCAGCACGGTGGTCAGGTCTATCTGGACGGCGCCAACATGAATGCGCAAGTCGGGTTGACGGCGCCGGGCTTTATCGGGGCGGACGTCTCTCACCTCAACCTGCACAAGACCTTCGCCATTCCTCATGGCGGTGGCGGCCCGGGCATGGGCCCCATCGGCGTGAAGAAACATCTGGCACCGTTCGTGGCCGGTCACGCCGTGGTCAAGACCGACAAGGAGAGCCGTGACAACGGCGCCGTGTCGGCGGCACCGTTCGGCTCGGCCAGCATCCTGCCCATCAGCTGGATGTATATCGCCATGCTGGGTGACGAGGGGCTGAAGAGATCCACTCAGGTGGCCATCCTCAACGCCAACTATCTGGCCAAGAAGCTGGGTGACTCCTTCCCGGTGCTCTATTCCGGGCGCAACGGTCGGGTGGCCCACGAGTGCATCCTGGATATCCGTCCGCTCAAAGAGGCTTCTGGCATCAGCGAGATGGACGTAGCCAAGCGGTTGATGGACTACGGCTTCCACGCGCCGACCATGAGCTTCCCGGTAGCGGGTACCCTGATGGTCGAGCCGACCGAGTCGGAATCCAAGCGCGAGCTGGATCGCTTCGTCGAGGCGATGACTTCCATCCGCGCCGAGATTACCAAGGTGCAGGAGGGGCAGTGGAGCCTCGCCGACAACCCGCTGGTCCATGCGCCGCACACTCAGGATGACGTGATGGATGCAGAGTGGTCCCGTGGCTACAGCCGCGCCGAGGCGGTCTTCCCGTCCGACGCCGTGCGCGCCAGCAAGCTGTGGCCATCTGTGAACCGCATCGACGACGTCTACGGCGATCGCAACCTGTTCTGCTCTTGTATCCCGACTGAGGATTACGCCAAGTAAGTGGCGTTTTTAGGAGCTACAGTTAAGCCTTATAAACAACAGGGCCACCCAGAAGGGTGGCCCTTCGTTTACATGGACTTTATCTGCATGCTGCTATCCGAATGTCCGGCTTAAGTCCTTGAGCTGGCTCGCTTTGCTCTGCAAGTTGGCACTGGTTTCACTCACCTGATCGATTTTGAGACTGTTATCGTGAGAGAGCGAGGATATCTGGTTGATATTGCGACTGATCTCCTCGATGACCGCTTGTTGCTCGGTGGCCGCGGCGGTGATCTGGTTGGAGAAATCAGAGACCTTGTCTATCTCGACCACAACCTGATTCAGGTTTCCGGTGCTTGCCCGGGTGGTGGCGAGGCAGGCGTTGGTTCTGGTCACATTGAGATGCATCATCTCTTTCCATCCCCCCAGGGTTTGCTGGATATGGCCAATGCTGTTCTGGATCTGCTCTGTCGCCTTGTGGGTTCTGGTCGACAGGCTGCGAACCTCGTCCGCCACCACTGCAAAGCCGCGCCCCTGATCGCCTGCCCGTGCGGCTTCGATGGAGGCATTGAGCGCCAGCAGGTTGGTTTGATCCGCAATGCCGCGAATTTCGCTCATGATGGTGCCGATCCGCTCGGATTCGCTCGCC
The DNA here is from genome assembly GCF_040908025.1 of Aeromonas sp. R9-2. Lineage (NCBI taxonomy): Bacteria > Pseudomonadati > Pseudomonadota > Gammaproteobacteria > Aeromonadales > Aeromonadaceae > Aeromonas > Aeromonas sp. R9-2. Next base: position 90,014 of record NZ_JBFOCX010000025.1, on the reverse strand, counting down.
AGCTCGACAGCTGACTGGAAGGCTTGCTCCGCCTGGGTGGCCAGCGCCGACATCTCTTCTCCCGCTTCCGAAAGCTGGGTGCTGGTGGTGATGCAGTGGCGGCGGGCCTCTTCGATCTGGCTGTTGCTGTCTTGAATATTGCGGTTGATCTCCTCGGCGGCCGAGGCCATCTGGGTGACGGCGGTGGCAATCTGCTGGATCTGCGTGTCTTGCGAAGAGATATCCTGGCTGGCCAGCGAGGCGGAGCCGCGCAGGTCATTGGCCATGGCATTGAGCGAAGCCGTGGTGTCATCCACCCGGCCGAGCACGGTACGGATCCTCGCTTGCCCGAGTTTGATATGGAAATCGGCGATGCTGTGGGGGGCATCCCCCGAGAAGATAAGGCGGCTGATGCTGTCGTAATCCTGCTCGAGCTGCTGCAAGAATCGCGGCGTGAGGAAGAGAGGGTGGCGATTGAACCAGATTGTTGCCAAGAGGGGAATGATGACCCAGAGCGCCTGCAGCGGTGAGAGCAGCCAGACCGCGCTGATCACGCTGACGAGCAGCAGGGGGATGGTCATCATGGCCGGAGTGAGCTGACGCAGGCCCATATGAATGGCAGAGCCGGTTTCACGGGCTTTAAGGGTTTTGTACATCTGGCTGGCACGCGCTTTGTGCTCTGCGGCGGGGCGGCAGCGGACGGATTGGTAACCCACCATCTTGCCATCTTCATAAATCGGGGTGACATAGGCATCAACCCAATAATAGCGACCATCCTTGCAGCGGTTTTTTACCATGCCTCGCCATGGTTTGCCCGCCTGCAGGTGGGCCCAGAGATCGGCAAACGCTGCCTTGGGCATGTCGGGGTGGCGCACCAGATTGTGATGCTGCCCCAACATCTCTTCCAGGCGATAGCCTGCCACCTGACAAAACGCCGGATTGGCGTAGGTGATGTCCCCTTTGAGGTCGGTCGTCGATACCAACTGGATATCGTCGGCAAATTCAACCTCGGTATCTGTGGTGTGAAGCGAGCTGGTTACCATGATCAGGCTCCGGTTTCGGCGTAACGGAATACTTCGTTTGAGTATGGCAGAGGATGTTCATTTATTGTGTTGTTGCACATTAACTCTTGTGCTGCTGCGTGGGGACGGGATGGGTCTCACATTTTTACAGTACGGTTCGGCGAGGGGAGGCAAGCCATGTCACATGGCCCGGAGAGCAGCAACCCCTCATCCTTTGGCTGTCTCAAATTGACTGCCGTACGGAATAAACAAACGCCGATCATCCGATCGGCGTTTGTCTATGAGGTGCCGGATGGTTTCACACTCGGCTGCTTTGGCATTTTGCCTGTTTAAAGATGGGCGACTTAAAACAACAGTTGTGTCAGGTAGCCCATCAGGATCGCCATGCCGAGGATCACGGTAAGAAAGGCCGCAATCATCGGTGTTCTGAACATCGATTTGAGCAGGATCACCTCGGTCAGGCTGGCACCGGCACTGCCGATGATCAGCGCCATGACGGCGCCCATTCCCATCCCTTTACCCAGTAGTACCGACGCCAGCGGGATCACGGCCTCGGCACGAATATAGAGCGGGATCCCGACGATGGCGCTGAAGGGGATGGCCAGCGGGTTGTCGGCGCCAGCATGGGCGGCGATCCACTCGGCCGGAATAAAACCGTAAATAAACGAGCCGATGAGCACCCCCAGCAGCAGGAAGGGCAATACCGCTTTGAACTGCTGCCATGCATCGATGCGAGCTTTGACCCATGCGGTGGGGAGCTGTGGTGCTCTGGTCAGGGTTGCCGTGCCATCGCCGCAGCAGGAGAGGGTGGCCTGTTCTGCCATCTCTGGTTGCGGTGCCGGGCAGCATGCTGCCCCGTTGAGGGGTTTGATTGCGCGAATGGCACTGCGTTGGTTGTCACTGCAATTTGTTTGAGTTGTGGCGCGGGTCGCCGGGCCACAGTCGCTACCGCAAGAGGGGGTGGCCTCTTTGGGGTCGATGACATGGCGCTCGAATCCCAATCTGTCGAGCAGCATGCTCGCCATGACGGAGACGCTGGCGGCGATCACGGCGTAGAGCAGGGTCACTTTCCAGCCGAAGGTTGCCCACATCAAGCCGATGATGATGGGGTTCAGCAGTGGCGAAATAAACAGGAAGGTGAGGGTGGGGCCAAAGCCAGCCTTGGCTGAGAGCAGCCCTCTCAGCATGGGGATGGTGGAGCAGCTGCAAAAGGGGGTGACGGCACCGAGCAGGACTGAGAGCAGATAGCCCTTGCCATGTCTCGCCCCCAGCATCCGCTGGATCTTCTCGTCGGGGATCTTCTGACGGATCAGGCTGACCCCGGCGCTAATGACCAGAAACAGCACCGACAGCTCGACAGCCAGAAACAGGAACATCTGAGCTGCATCGGTCAGCATGGTTAACCACTCATTCATTGTCGTACCCTCACTTGGTTTCTATATTTCCAAAATAATCGAAATGAATGGCCGGTCAAGATATTTCTGGTATTATCGAAATATTAAATTCGTGGAGGGCGCAGAGATGCAACTGGAAGAGGTCGCCAAGGCATTGAAAGAGCTGGGTCATCCGACCCGGCTGTTTATCTTCAAGCATCTGGTCAAGGCGGGAGAGCAGGGGTTGCCGGTGGGGGAGCTGCAAAAGCAGCTGGTGATCCCCGCTTCCACCCTCAGCCACCATATCGCGGCGCTGGTCTCGGTGGGGCTGGTGAAGCAAAACCGGGAGAGTCGCACCCTGCTTTGCGTCTCTCAATACGCGGTGCTGGAGGAGATCATCGCCTTTTTCCGCGATGAGTGTTGCGTCAACAGCCCGGAGCATCGGCAAGATCAAAGGCAAGAGCTGCCTTCCTGAGGGCTATGGCTGCTAGTAGTGCGGTCAGTTGCGCTGCGCGCAATAAAAAACGCCGATCATCCGATCGGCGTTTTGCATTGTTTTTCTCAGCTGCGGGCATTAACCCAGATTGGCTGCAACCTTGCTTTGGGCTTGTCCTTTGCGCTTGATGACAAAGCCAATGCCCAGTACCACCAGCCAGGCTGGGATCAGTTCGACCGAGATGCGGAAATCGGGGGTCATATACATGATCACCAGAATGCCAGCCATAAAGGCGAGGCAGAGATAGTTGCCGAAGGGGTACCAGAACGCCTTGAACTTGGGCTGGACGTCTTCTGCGACCTTGGCCTTGCGGAACTTGAGGTGCGCGAGGCTGATCATCGCCCAGTTGATCACCAGTGCGGAGACCACCAGCGCCATCAGCAGACCGAACGCCTTGCCCGGCATCAGGTAGTTGATCAGCACGCAGAGCAGGGTGGCGATGGCCGAGACCGAGAGGGCAACCAGCGGCACGCCGCTCTTGTTGGTCTTGAGCAGGGCTTTCGGGCCGTTGCCCTGTTTGGCCAGACCGAACAGCATCCGGCTGTTGCAGTAGACGCAACTGTTGTAGACCGACAGTGCCGCTGTCAGCACCACGATGTTGAGCACGGTGGCGACCAGATTGCTGTCCAGAGCGTGGAAAATCATCACGAACGGGCTGCCGCCTTCCACCACTTTACCCCAGGGGTAGAGGGACATCAGGATAGCCAGAGCGCCGATGTAGAAGATGAGGATACGGTAGATCACCTGATTGGTGGCCTTGGGAATGCTCTTCTCGGGGTTGTCCGCTTCCGCGGCGGTAATGCCCACCAGCTCCAGACCGCCGAAGGAGAACATGATCACCGCCATCGCCATCACCAGGCCGCTGATGCCGTTGGGGAAGAAGCCGCCTTGTGCCCACAGGTTGGTGACGCTCGCCTCGGGGCCGCCGGCACCGGAGAGGAGCAGATAGCCGCCAAAGCCAATCATGCCGATGATGGCAACCACCTTGATGATGGCGAACCAGAACTCCATCTCGCCAAACGCTTTGACGTTGGAGAGGTTGATGGCGTTGATCAGCACGAAGAAGAAGGCGGCCGACATCCAGGTCGGGATCTCGGGCCACCAGTACTGGACATAGATGCCCACCGCGGTCAGCTCGGCCATGCTCACCAGCACGTAGAGCACCCAGTAGTTCCAGCCGGACGCGAAACCGGCAAACTCACCCCAGTATTTGTAGGCAAAGTGGCTGAAGGAGCCGGCTACCGGCTCTTCCACCACCATTTCACCGAGCTGGCGCATGATCAGGAAGGCGATAAAGCCGCCGATGGCATACCCCAGCAGGACCGAGGGGCCTGCCATCTTGATGGTTTGGGCAATGCCCAGAAAGAGGCCGGTGCCGATGGCGCCGCCCAAAGCAATCAACTGAATGTGGCGGTTTTTAAGGCCGCGCTTCAGCTCCTCACCGTCTTGTTTCAAATCCATGGGTCTGTCCTTACGTCTCTGTTGTCTCTTGTCGGTGTTGGGCTCATCCTGAGCAGGCCGCAGTGCGTAGCCAAAACCTGACGAAAGCTGTATTTATTTCGTTACGAAATGCCGTTTTCAATTTTTGGTGTTGGCTGGCAACTGAAGCAGAATAGTGATAATCCGCCATTAATGCACCTGTTTTCCATCTCTAATGGCCGTATTTTGTACCAATGGCAGCTTTTTCATGATCTAAAGAGGCTTATTGGTAGTTTTTGATTGATGTTTGCGCAATCGAATTCTGTTTTCTTGACATTTTGTCTTGTTGGTGTGCTTTTGTGGTGTCAAGCCACAAATGGATGCAAATGATGCCAAACAAGCGAGAGTACAGGGAAGAGTGCAGGGAGTTGGAGCACAGGGAACGCGAAAGCGTGCTGCAACAAGGGGTTGCCCGGAGTGTGCTGGTGGCGCTCTGGTTAGGGATTGCCGCCAGTCCGCTGTTGTTGCTGGTGGCCGCCACCATGCTGCTGGGCTGGCTCTCGCTCGGTGATCAGGGATTACTGCACTACTGGCAGTCGCTGTTGCTGGTGGGTGGGGTAACGGGGGCGCTCGTTGGCGGCTGGCTGGCGGAGCGGGTTCGCCTGCGCCACGGTTTGCTGGCCTTCTATGCCCGGTTGATGAACAACCCTGAGCTCAATTGTTAGTTAACGCTGGTTGTTTGCCGAGCGCAGCAGAACGGAATCGAATAGCGGCTAACTGGCAGCAGGTGACAAGGGCACAACGCCAAGGTCGACAAGAAGAGGGATAAGCATTTGTGGTGTTTATCCCTTTTTTATCCACACTTTTCACTGTCATCTATGTGAATCGCAGTTCGCCACAGCTGACTTTCGCCACGACACTGTAGTTTTTATCTTTTGTTGATGCCGATAGCTGTCAAGCTGGCTTAACAGAGCTGGCGGCGCAGACCGGTTGCCTCGAGGACCTTGGCGCTGATCTCCTCCACCGAGTGGGAGCTGGTATCGAGGAAGCGGATCGCCTCCTGGCGAAACAGTCGCTCCACGCAGGCCAGCTCCTGCTCGCACTGTTCGATGGAGGAGTAGCGGCTGTTGGCACGGCGCTGGTTACGGATCTCGTGCAGCCGCTGCGGCGCTATGGTGAGGCCAAACAGCTTGTGACGGTTGGCCTTGAGGGGGGCGGGCAGCTCCAGCATGCCCATGTCCTGCTCGATAAAGGGGTAGTTGGCGGCGCGAATGCCAAACTGCAGCGCCAGATAGAGGCTGGTGGGGGTCTTGCCGCAGCGGGAGACCCCGATCAGGATGATGTCCGCCTCATCGTACTCCTTGGTGGTGATGCCATCGTCGTTGGCCAGTGCGAAGTTGACCGCCTCGATGCGATCGTCATAGAGCTTGCGGTTCTCCATGCCGTGGGTGCGGTGGAGGCGGGGCTCGGCTTTTACCCCCAGCTCCTGCTCCAGCGGGCTGACGAAGGTGTTGAGAAAGTCGTGGCCGCACGCCTCCGATTTTAGTACCTCTTCCCGTACCAGCGGGTCGACGATGGTGTGAAACAGAATGGGGCGTACCCCGGTCTGGCGAAACTGCTCGTCGATCCGCATCCGTACCTGACGGGCTTTCTCCATTGTCTCCACAAAGGGGATAGTGATCTGCTCGAAGGCCAGCGGAAACTGGCTCAATACCGCATGGCCGAACACTTCGGCGGTGATGGCGGTGCCGTCTGAAACATAAAATACGGTGTGCACGTAGGGCTCCTGTGATACCGCGGGTGGGGTCGCATAGGGTAAGGGGTGAGAAGTATCTCCCGAAACCATACCAGTTTTGTCAACCGGTCTGCTGTGCCCAAGTTGTGAAGTGGCTTGCAAACCTGAATCGTTATCTTTTTGTGTCGCCATTGTAGAATGTTCCGGTCATTCGACCATCCCCACCTCTTGCTCGGGGATTTTTTTGAAAACCAATAGAAAACGTTTTCATGGTCGTTGGCAACAAAAGAAACAGACAATAACGCACCTGACTTACCCATAACCTCATCGATTAAATCGGGCGCACGAGGTGCTATGGCATCGGTGCCCACCAACCTGGAGACATCCAAGTGCAACAGTACGTGCTCTGGTACGAACAACTCGGAATGCAGGACGTAGAACGAGTTGGCGGCAAGAACGCATCCCTTGGCGAGATGATCAGCAACCTCTCTGGCGCCGGCGTATCCGTGCCGGGGGGCTTTGCCACCACCGCCTTTGCGTTTAACGAGTTTCTGGAGTCAAGCGGCCTCAACGGCAAGATCCACCATCTGCTCGACAATCTCGACGTGGACGATATCGCCGCCCTCAACCGGGCCGGTCAGCAGATCCGCGACTGGGTGATCGAAGCCCCGTTCCAGCCCGAGCTGGAGCAGGCTATCCGGGTTGCCTATGAAAAGTTGAGTGCCGGTGTCGAGGCCTCGTTTGCGGTGCGCTCCTCCGCCACCGCCGAGGATATGCCGGACGCCTCCTTTGCCGGTCAGCAGGAGACCTTCCTCAACGTACGTGGCATCGATGCCGTCATGACGGCGGTCAAGCATGTGTTTGCTTCCCTGTTCAACGATCGCGCTATCTCCTATCGGGTGCATCAGGGCTATGACCACAAGGGGGTTGCCCTCTCGGCCGGGGTTCAGCGGATGGTGCGTTCCGATCTCGCCGCCTCCGGCGTCATGTTTACTCTGGATACCGAGTCCGGTTTCAACGACGTGGTCTTTATCACCGGCGCCCATGGTCTTGGCGAGATGGTGGTGCAGGGGGCGGTCAACCCGGATGAATTCTATGTGCACAAGCCGACCCTCAAGGGGGGGCGCCCGGCGGTGGTGCGCAAGACCCTCGGCTCCAAGCTTATCAAGATGACCTACTCGGACGATGCCGGTCACGGCCGCCAGGTGAAGATTGTCGACACCAATGAGGCCGAGCGCAGCCGCTTCTGCATCAGCGATGAGGAGGTGATGGCGCTGGCGAAACAGGCCCTCATCATTGAGCAGCACTATGGCCGCCCGATGGATATCGAGTGGGCCAAGGATGGTCAGGATGGCCAACTCTACATAGTGCAGGCACGCCCGGAAACCGTGCGCAGCCGTCAGGAGGCCAACACCCTCGAACGTTTTGCCCTCAAGCAAGCGGGTAAGGTGCTGATCGAGGGACGGGCCATCGGCCACAAGATTGGCGCGGGCCCGGCGCGAGTTATCTCCTCCATCAACCAGATGGATGAAGTCCAACCCGGCGACGTGCTGGTCACCGACATGACCGACCCGGACTGGGAGCCCATCATGAAGCGGGCCTCCGCCATCGTCACCAACCGGGGTGGCCGCACCTGTCACGCCGCCATTATCGCCCGCGAGCTGGGCATTCCGGCAGTGGTGGGCTGTGGCAACGCTACGGATCATATTCAGCCGGGCCAGCGGATCACCGTCTCCTGCGCGGAAGGGGATACCGGTTTTATCTATGACGGTGAGCTGGACTTCGACGTGGCGGTGACCGAGGTGGGCAATATGCCGCGCCTGCCCATCAAGATCATGATGAATGTCGGCAACCCGGACCGCGCTTTCGACTTTGCCCAGTTGCCCAATGCCGGGGTAGGACTGGCACGCCTTGAATTCATCATCAACCGGATGATCGGGGTGCACCCCAAGGCCTTGCTGGAGTTTGACCAGCAAACCCCAGAGCTCAAGGCCACCATCGGCAAGATGATCGCCGGTTACGACAGCCCGCGGGAGTTCTACGTGGCCAAGCTGACCGAGGGGATCGCCACTCTGGGCGCTGCATTCTGGCCGGAGCGGGTGATCGTGCGGATGTCGGACTTCAAGTCCAACGAGTACGCCAATCTGGTGGGCGGTCGTGGCTACGAGCCCCACGAGGAGAACCCGATGATCGGTTTTCGTGGCGCATCCCGCTACATCGCCGACAGCTTCCGCCCCTGCTTTGCCCTCGAGTGCGAGGCGATCAAGCGGGTGCGCGATGTGATGGGGTTGACCAACGTCGAGGTGATGATCCCCTTCGTGCGCACCGTGGGCGAGGTGGAGCAGGTGATCGACATCCTGGCCGAGAACGGTCTGCGCCGCGGCGAGCGGGGGCTCAAGGTGATCATGATGTGCGAGATCCCAAGCAACGCCCTATTGGCAGACAAGTTCCTCGAGCACGTGGATGGCTTCTCCATCGGCTCCAATGACATGACCCAGCTCACTCTTGGGCTGGATCGGGACTCGGGGCTGATTGCCCATCTGTTCGACGAGCGTAACGAGGCGGTCAAGGCGCTGCTGGCGATGGCGATCCAGGCTGCGCGCAAGGCGGGTAAGTACGTGGGGATCTGCGGTCAGGGCCCATCTGATCATCCAGACTTCGCCGCCTGGCTGGTGGAGCAGGGGATTGACTCGGTGTCGCTCAACCCCGATACCGTGGTCGATACCTGGCTCTATTTGGCGGAGCAGCATGGCGCCAAGTAAGCCACTATCAAAATGAGCAGCAGAAAGGGGGCCATGATGGCTCCCTTTGTTATCTGTGTGTCGCGACCTATTTCGGCTGCTGTTCGGCCCCCGACAGCTCGATCTGTACCTTCACCCCTTCGCTCTTGAGCTTGGTGGCGACGGCGTTCAGATCGGTGCCCGGCTTGGCTTCCAGCAGGGCGATACCACCACTGCTCTGCTTGAAGCGCAGGCCGTGCCGGCTGGCCTGCGCGCTGGCCTGGTTGTCATCGGCTTCCACCAGCAGGGTGCCGCTGACGGTGAGCTCGGGGCTGGCCGCCCCCTGCATCAACACGTCACCGCGGCGCAGGGTCTGTTGCGGGACCTTGCTGTCAAGGCTGCGGGCAACCCGCTTTTTGCTGCCGTTGTCGGGAATGAGGTAGGTCTGGCCGTTCACCTCTATGGTGCTGTACTGCTTGCCATCCATGGTGACGGACTCCTCGGCGCAGAGCTGTCCCGAGAGGGGGGCCAGCAGGGTTGCCAGAAGCAAGGTAACAGGTTTGTTCATGGTAATACTCCTAGCGTGTTAGCTGCGGTTGGCATCGTGACCCAGGACCCGCAGGGACCATGAGATCAGCTTGCCCGGTTGGCGATTGTTGCGCTCGGTCAGGGTGGTACGCTCACGGGTCTCGCGATTGAGCAGAGAGACCTGACGGGTACCGTTGGCAACGTCGGTCACTTCCAGTCGCCACTGGCCTTCGGCCGATTCGCCGTAGAACTTGTTGGATAGCATCCGCATGTCGCGCAATCCCTTGGTTCGCACAAAGCCCAGTTGCTGCTGGTCGAGAGATTGGCCGACCAGGCTGTTGAAGGGGCTCAGCAGGATGCTGCGGGTGCCGGCGGGGGAGACCAGTTCGATCAGCAGATCGGGCAGGCGCTGGTGATCCAGGCTCACCATCACCTGAACCGCTTCTACCGTCAATGGTGTGGCAATGCGGGTTGTCGAGCTGGTCGGGCTGTTGCCCACATCCGCAATGGCGGCGGCACTGCCGCTGACATTGATCTTCTGCCATGGCAGCTGTACCAGCGGGGGCAGGGGCTGGTGATTGGCTGCCAGCTCAAGGGCCTTGTTGACGTCGATCAGACCAAAACCGTAAGTCGGGCTGAACCACATGCCGGCGGCATTGCGCTCCCACCCTTCCAGCCCTTTCACATCGCGCACCTTGCCGGTGCTGCTGGTGTAGCTGACCATCACGGGCTGATGTTTGGCATCGACCCGGGTTGCGCTGCGCGCCAGCAGATCCCGCAGGTCACGTACCGACAGATCCGGGTAGGCAGACATCAGCAGCGCCATGGCGCCGGAGGTGCTGGGGGTGGCGGAGGAGGTGCCGTTCATCACGCCGTTGTAGTCGCAGCTGGCATCCAGTTGCGGGTTGCCGTGCAGCCGATTGGTGCTGGGATCGTCGGTGCGGTTGTAACCCATGTCGCAGCCGGGCAGATCCGTGGTCACCATCGCCGGAGAGTCGGTACCGTATTCGCCGCCGGTCGCGCTCAGGAAGATGTTGCTGCCGACGCTGGAGTAGGAGGATCTGACGCCATCGGCGTTGAGCGCGCTCACCACCAGGTTCCAGAAGTTGCTATTGGAGGGATCGAGGTTGCTGTTTTCAAACGGCAATTTGGGACCATTGCCGGTGCGGTTAAGCACATAGCCGCCCGCCGCTATCTTGTTGAAGCCGTTGCCGGCGGCCTTGATATAGGCCGCGCCCTGCGCCTTGAGGGTCTGCTGTTCAAACAGGCGATCAAGCTGGGATTGATCCAGAGAGTTGGCTGAGCGGGGATCCACCACACTCATGCCGTAGCTCTGGTTGAACACCCGGTTGTCGCGGCTGGCATCGCTGTCCCCAAGGGCGTAGAGCCAATCTTTCTGCAACTGCTGGCTGTTGTCATCCAGCAGGTTGAACCCCTGCAACTGGGCTCGCGGGGCAATCCCCTTGGTCCCGATGGCGTTGTCCACCGCTGCAATGATGCCGGAGACCGAGGTGCCGTGGGCCGAATCCGGATCGGTCGGTGTCGGGTCATCGCTACCGGTCACCACGTTTTTCGAACCCGGGCGCACGTTCTCCGCCAGATCCGGGTGGGCGATAGCCAAGCCATCATCCACCACGGCCACATTGACTCCCTGGCCCAGCACACCGGTGCGATGAGCCCACCAGAGGTTGAGATCATTGCCCGCTATGCCGCCACGGGCGCTGAATCCATCCTGGCCGCTGTTGAGCAGATACCACTGCTGATCCTGCAGGGGATTGGCACCTGGCAGGCAGCGCTCGGTGCTGCTGCGTCCGATATCCATGCCGCTCTCCTTGCCGGTGAGCGGCGTACAACCTTCATTTGCCTGAACGAGCGCACTGGGCAGGGTCGACAGCAGTGCTGTGATCGCCAGTGCTAACGATGTTTGCTTCATTATTTTTTTAACTCCATCTTGGATCGCACTCATCCTGAGTGCGACGGAAATCTATACACGGGTGATAGGGGTTCAAAAAGAGCCATTTTCAAAAAACGTAATGAGGTTCAAAGAAATCCGATTCAGTTTGTGGTAGGTATTCCAATGACACTGGTTATGTGTTCTATTGAGAATGGTTCTCACCGCTCGCTACTGATCTTTTTATCTGTAATTTACTCCTCTCGCGACTCTCCTTCGCCGCAGCCATCTCGATTCGGGGCAATCCCGAGGGGAGCTCGTGCGCTCTTGAACGTGAGCGGCATGGTTGTGTGTGCCAACGTGAGTACAGCTATGCATTCGGGGGTGACAGCAAGGGTGATGAGGTGGAACCAGCGGTTTATTGCTTGGCGGCGGTGGATGGCTCTGTTATGGTAATTGAAATAGCCGTTTGGATGGCTAGATTGCTGCGGTTTGAGGGGCTTAATCTCTGAGAGCCACCCCGCCGCAGTCCCATAGCTTGATGCGTACCTGACAGGGAGTCCCTATGCCGTTTCGTTCCTTCTTATCTTCTCCTTTGACTGCTTACTTGCGCGCCAATGCTGGCGCCAGCACCTTTATTGCCGCGATGGCGGTCGGGAGCCTCTCTTTTTCCGCGGTTGCCGCCGATGCGTCCTTGCCGACCAAACAGGAGATCGTGATTGGTACTACGGTGGGGGATTTTGCCGACATGGTGACCGACTCCATCAAGCCGCAGCTGGAGGCCAAGGGGTACAAGGTCAAGCTGGTGGAGTTCACCGACTATGTGACTCCCAATATTGCTCTGGCTGACGGATCACTGGATGTGAACTGCTTCCAGCACAAACCTTATCTGGAGAGTTTTGCCAAAGATCGCGGCTTGTCGCTGGCACCCATTACCCAAGTGCCAACTGGCCCGATGGGGCTCTACTCCGGCAAGCTGGCGGCACTCGACAAGGTGAAAAAGGGGAGCACGGTGGCCATTCCCAACGATCCCACCAATCAGGCGCGGGCTCTGCTGATGTTGCAGGATCTCGGTTGGCTGACCCTCAAGGAGGGGATCAACCCGCTCAAGGCGAGCGAGTTTGATGTGGTGAACAATCCGCACAATCTCAAGCTGGTGTTGCTGGAGGCGGCGCAACTGCCCCGCTCGCGCGAGGATGTGGACTTCTCGGTGATCAACGGTAATTTTGCCGCCTCCAGCGGAATCCCGTTCAGTGAAGGACTGTTTCTGGAGCGCAGCTACGATTTTATCAACTGGGTGGTGGTGAAAAGCGCAGATGCGGATCAGCCTTTTGCCAAAGATGTGGCGGCGGCCTACAACTCGGCGGCGTTCAAAGCCTATGCAGCCAAGCGTTTCGTCGGCTACAAGTACCCGCAAGGGTGGGGTGGCTAACAGTCGTGAACGTGGCCCGGCTATACAACGAAAAACGCCCCGAATTCGGGGCGTTTTTTATGGTATCAAGCCATCAACGGGCGCTTCACTGGTTGCGATAGAAGCGGTTCAGCTCGTTCATCACCTGGATCATGGCGCCCATATCTGGGGTGCCGTGCTTGATTGGGCGATAGCTGTTGCGCTCCAGCAGTTCGAAGTCACCCTGCTTGTTGAAGTGGGTGATGGTCTCCCCTTCATAGATGGCGAAGTCGTTCTGATCCCCAGCCAGCAGCCAGTTGCGCGGGCTGGTATCAAACAGCGAGCGGCCAACGCTGTAATCGCGCGCCGGATTGCGCACGCCCAGCATCCCCTGCATCAGGGTCGGCGCCAGATCGAAATGGCTGCTTGGTTGTTCCCGAACGTCACTGCCGCGCCCTGGCCAGGCTAGTACCAGCGGTACCTGCACCTGATAGGGTGAGTAGTTGCTGCCTGCGCCCCAGCTGTTGCTGCGGGTGTCGTTGAACTCCTGACCGTGGTTGGAGGTGATGACGACGATGGTGTTGCTGTCCATCCCCTGCGACTGCAATTTGGTCAGCATCTGCTCAAGCAACTGGTCGGTATAGAAGACCGAGTTCTTGTAGCGGTTTTCCAGTTTTTGCAGGTTCTCCGCCCGATAGGCGGTCGCCGGATTGAAGTTGGCGAGCTCCGGTTGGAACGGCCCCTTCATGGTGGCGGGCAATTGGTAGTCGCCGGGGCTCGAGAGATAGACCAGCGAGAACCAGGGGCGCTCGGGAGAGCGCTTCTCCAACCACTGTTGCCAGTCGGTCAGCAGCTTGCCATCGTCACTCTGTTCGGAGACAAACACCTGTTTGCGCAGACCGGCGAGGATGCTCTTGCGATACTTCTGGGCATCTTCCATCGCGCCGAACAGCCCGAACTGGTAATCCTGGCGCAGCATCTCGTCGAACAGCACCGGCGGACGCTTGTCGCTGCTGATGTCCTTGTAGTAGTGACCGGGCAACCCGTAGAAGAGGCTGAACATGCCCATCAGGTCGTCGTTGCCGCCACTCAGGTGATTGCGGAACGTCAGATGCTGATCCGCATAGCGCTGCAGATTGGGCATGTTGATGTTGTTGAGCATGTCAAAACGCAATGAGTCGACCACCACAATCAGCAGATTGTTGTGAGTCAGGGGGGCGTTGACGTTGAGCGGGCGCAGTGGGTAGTGCATCCGGCTGTCGCTGTTATCACCCTGGGAGGCCGCCTGCTTCTCGTACTGATCCAGATCCAGCCAGCCATGTTTGGCCAGGAAGGAGCGGGCCGTCATGGGGTAGGAGAGGGGGAAGTTGGCTCTCTGCATGGTGATCGGTTGATAGAGGGTCGCATCGGCCCAGCTGTTGACCACGTGGGTCAGAATAAAGCAGATCAGCAGGGCCAGCCCCACCTGATTGCCGTACTGGCGGCGCTTGCGCTTGTTGATCTTGCGCCAGACATAGGCCGACAGCAGCAGTTGCAACAGGAAGATGGTGGGCACGGCAACGAAGATGATGCTCCAGATTGAGCCCTCTTCGGTCTGCGCCTGATCCAGCAGCAACTGCCATACCTGACTGTTGAGGTGGAACTTGAACAGCCGGAATACCTGGGTGTCGATCAGCAACAGCACCAGCGCCAGGGTAGCGATGATGGCCGAGATGAACCGCAACGATTTCTCCTTGGGCAGCACGAAGCTGAGCGGGAAGATCGTCAACAGGTAGGTGACAAAACTCAGAAACGAGAAGTGGCCAATCCAGCTTACAACGAGATAGATCACGCCAAGCGTGGTCGATGGCCAGCTGATGGCACCCAGATAACGGGTGGCGATGAGCATGGCCAGAATAATGTTGAAGAAGGAGAACCAATGCCCCCAGGTGATCAGGCGAGAGACATTATCACGATAGGGGTTACCGGTTTCGACCATAGTGATCCATCTGCGTTGAGAAACGTCAAATCAACAGAGTCGGGGACTCAGTGTGCGTCGTGGCGATTATCGACCGATGCGGTCAGGGCCTGGACAAACTTTTCAGTGATGGCCTGGCGCTGGGCCGGTGCCATACCGTTGATGATATTGGTGGTCAGATTGCCAAGCACCATAAGGCTGAGATCTACCGGCGCTTTATGCTTTTCCAGCGCGGTGATCAGGTCGTTCATCAGGGCGTCAAATTGCTCGTTATTGTACTTTGATACGATAGGCATAATCTTCAGTTCATCTCGGTTCAAAGCGCCTTATAATACTTCACCCTTTCGGCTAACACTATGGCTTTGTGACATGAGTCTCGATATCGACAAGATCATTCTTCACTCCTTGCGCCAGGGCGGCGATGGTCAACCCCACGCCGATACCCGCAGCCAGACCCTACCCCCTGATGAGGCGGTACAGGGACTGATGGCGGAACTGCATCGGATCTACAACGGCAAGGGCGGCAAGGGCTTTGGCTTCTTTGCTGACCCCGAGGCCGCCGTCGCCGAGCTGGCCGACGGCATCGATGCTCCCAAGCAGCCTTCACCCGCGTTTCGTATCGCCCTCGAACAGCTGCTCGACGAGCAGACCGAATTCGTTCCCTTCTCGGTCACCGTGACCCAGATGCTGGTCAAGCAGTTGGTGGAGCACGCCCTCGATGAGCAGGGGGTGCTGCTGTTTGCCAAATACAATTATGTCGGGGTCGATTATCTGCTGATTGCCCTGCTGGAGGGCAAGGAGAGCGTCACCGTCAGCGAAGCGCTGGAATTACGCCATATCCAGTATCTGGATATCGGCAAACTCAATCTGGTGGCCCGCATTGATTTGACCGAATGGAAAACCCAACCGGATTCGCGCCGCTATATCACCTTCAGCAAGGGGCGCATTGGTCGCAAACTGGGCGACTTCTTTATGGATCTGCTGGGTGCCCGCGAGGGCATGGATGCCAAGGTACAAAATAAAGGCTTGCTGCAGGCGGTCGAAGATTATTGTGACAGTCGTCAGCTCGAACCGACCGAGCGCAATGACTATAAAAAGCAGGTCTTCAAATATTGCACCGAACAGGCGAGCTCCGGTGAAGAGATCGAAATCAAGGAGCTGTCTGCAGAATTGCCTGGTGACGGTGACCTCGATTTTTACAGCTTTATTGGTCAGGAGTATGAGCTGGAAGAGCGCTTCCCGGCGGATCGCTCTACTCTGCGTGGTTTGACCAAGTTTGTTGGCTCCGGCGGTGGTCTGACTCTGAGCTTTGAGCAGAAGCTGTTGAACAGCCGGATCTTTTACGATCCCCAGACCGACACCCTGACCATCAAGGGTGTGCCGCCCAATCTCAAGGATCAGCTGCTGCGCCAGTCGTAGTCATGCTCCCGAGTGTGATCAACTCGTCATTTCTCGCAAAAAGAGACTCCGCCCCGGCGGGGTCTCTTTTTTTATTGCGCCCGGGTAGACCTCGAAACTGGCGCGGTACTTTGTTAACAAATCAAACAAAATAAACCACCTGAAAGGGTTTTCATTGAGGTGAAAACCCTTTCATTCATGAAATTTTATTTCATTTTGGTAATTGTTATTCTGTGGTTGTCTGGAATTAAGCCGATAAATGGCCGTAATTCCCTGAAATAAGAAAATGTTTTCAAAACTTTCTGGAAGGAAATACGTAATTGCATTTCAAAAATGCGAGTTGCGTCATGTGAGCCGTTTGCCGCTTGGGATAATATTCATCTCGCACATAATGCTCTTACAGCGCGGAACTAATACAAGGAAAGGCTCATGAAAAAGAAATTGCTGTCATCCCTGATCGGTCTGGCCACTCTTGGCGTCGCTTGCTCTGCTACTGCTGCCATCGATGAAGGCCAGCTGACCATCTGGATCAACGGTGACAAGGGATACAACGGTCTGGCTGAAGTGGGTAAGAAGTTTGAAGCAGAAACCGGCATCAAGGTTACTGTGGCTCACCCGGATCAGGTTGAAGTGAAATTCCAGCAAGCCGCCGCCACTGGCAACGGCCCGGACATCTTCTTCTGGGCTCACGACCGTTACGGTGAGTGGGTCAAAGCCGGTTTGCTGGTTCCGGTAACGCCGAACGCTGCCACCAAAGGCAAATTTGAACAGCTGGCATGGGATGCCATGACTGTTGATGGCAAAACCTATGGCTACCCGGTTGCCATGGAAGCAGTCAGCCTGATTTATAACAAGGACCTGCTGCCCGAGCCGCCGAAAACCTTCGAAGAGATCGCCAAGATTGACGAGACTCTGAAGAAAAACGGCAAGCGCGCCATCATGTGGGCTTATGACACCCCGTACTTCAGCTATCCGCTGGTGGCTGCCAACGGTGGTTACGCCTTCAAGAAAACCGCTACCGGTTATGACGTCAAAGATACCGGCGTGAACAACGCAGGTGCCAAGATGGGCGTGGGCTACATCTCCGAGATGATCAAGTCCGGTCACCTGGAAAAAGGCATCGACTACGGTGTGATGGACGCCAAGTTCAACAAGGGCGAAGTGGCCATGATGATCAATGGTCCCTGGGCCTGGAGCAACCTGGACAAGAGCGGCATCAAGTACGGCGTAGCGCCGCTGCCGACCCTGAACGGCAAGCCGGCCAAGGCCTTCGTTGGCGTACTGGGTGCCACCATCAACGCTGCCAGCCCGAACAAGGATCTGGCCATCGAGTTCCTGGAAAACTACCTGCTGACCGATGCCGGTCTGGCGCCGGTTAACGCCGACAAGCCGCTGGGTGCCGTTGCGCTGAAATCCTTCCAGAAGACCCTGGAATCCGATCCGCACATCAAGGCCACCATGCTAAACGCCCAGGCTGGCGAGCCGATGCCATCCGTTCCCGAGATGAGCCGTTTCTGGTCTTCCTTCGAAACTGCCCTCAAGAACGTGACCTCCGGTCGTCAGGGTGTTGACGAAGCACTGGATACCGCTGCCAAGCGTATCGTTCAGTAAGCACGCACTACCCGGGAGGCCGTCATGGCCTCCCACTCTCTCAAATCTCTCTTGGCGTTATAAAGGTTAATTGGCATGGAAGTAGTACCTTCTGTTGAGTCCTATGCCGGTCCGAAGGATAAGCACACCTGGCTTAAGTGGACCATAGCGGCCCTGGTCGCCATCCTCAACGGCTACGCAGCCGTGATGATGTACGCCAGTGGCGAGTGGGTATTCGCGCTGCTGGATCTGGTGGTGGTTTCCGTCGGTCTGTATGTCTTCATGAACAAGAAGACCTATGCCCATCGCTACATCTTTCCGGGTGTTGCGGGCATGGTTGTGTTTATCATCTTCCCTCTTGCCTACACCATTGGCATTGCCTTCACCAACTATTCGGGGTCCAACTTGCTCTCCGTGGAGCAGGCGCGGGACTACCACCTGAAGAAAACCTACAAGGTGGCGGGCGGTGAATTCGATTTTACCCTGCTGGGTGGCGACAACGGCCAGTTCCAGCTGCTGCTGACACAGGATGATCAATCCTTTATCAGCCAACCTGTTTCCCTGATGACCAACAAGGCCCGTGAGCTGGCGTCCCGCGAAGGCCGTGTGCAGAACACCCAGCAAGTGGTCGAGCTGCAGCCCTTCACTGGCGAAGCGGCCAGCAAGGCCGCACCGATCCGCGCCATTGTTGAGCATCGTACTCACCTGAGTGACCTTGATCTGGTGCTGCCGGATGGCGGTACCCACCTGACCCTGAGCAGCCTGCGCAAGTTTGCCGCCCAGAAGCAGCACTACACCCGTCTGATGGATGGTGCCGTGCTCAAGTCCGGCGTGGTGATCAAAGACAGCAACCTGCTGCGTGATACCCAGAATGGCGAGCTGATGCTGCCCAATGGCGAGACCGGCTTCTATCAGTACATCGACGAACAGGGTCAGTTTGTCGGCAAGGGTATTGCTCCGGGCTTTGTGGTGAGCGTCGGTTGGAAGAACTTCGCGCGCATTGTCACCGATCCAGGCATCCAGTCACCCTTCCTGCAGATCTTCATCTGGACCGTGATCTTCTCAACCTGTTCTGTCGCCTTCACCCTGGCTATCGGCATGGTGCTGGCCTGTCTGGTGCAGTGGGAAGAACTCAAGGGGCGCGGTTTCTATCGGGTCATGTTGATCCTGCCCTATGCGATCCCGGCGTTTATCTCCATCCTGGTGTTCAAGGGGTTGTTCAACCAGAACTTCGGTGAGATCAACATGTTCCTGGAAGCGGCGTTTGGCATCAAACCGGACTGGTATACCAACCCCTTCCTGGCCAAGGTGATGATCCTGATTGTCAACACCTGGCTCGGCTACCCCTACATGATGATCCTCTGCATGGGCCTGCTCAAAGCCATTCCGGAAGATCTCTATGAAGCGTCCGCCATGGATGGTGCCGGTCCGGTACAGAACTTCTTCAAGATCACCGTGCCGCTGCTGATGAAGCCGCTGACACCGCTGTTGATTGCCTCGTTCGCCTTCAACTTCAACAACTTCGTGCTTATCCAGTTGTTGACCAACGGTGCGCCCGACATCATCGGCGCCAGCACCCCGGCCGGTACCACCGACCTGCTGGTGAGTTATACCTACCGGATTGCGTTCCAGGGATCGGGTGGTCAGGACTACGGTCTGGCCAGTGCCATCGCCACAGCCATCTTCCTCATCGTGGGTGCGCTGGCGTTGCTCAACCTGAAATTGTCCAAAGCCGACAAGCAGCTGTAAGGAGGCTTCAACATGGCAATCGTACAACCCAAATCAGTCAAATACCGGGTGTGGGCAACCCACCTGGTCATGTGGGGCTTCCTGGCGTTGATCATCTTCCCGTTGATCATGGTTATCGCCATCTCGTTCCGTAACGGTAACTTCGCGGTAGGGGAGATCATCCCCTCCAATCCGACGCTGGATCACTGGAAGCTGGCGCTGGGCATGTCCATCACCAACGCCGACGGCAGCATCACGCCGCCGCCGTTCCCGGTGCTGACCTGGTTGTGGAACTCCATCAAGATCGCCGGCATCACTGCCCTGATGATCGTGACGCTCTCCACCACCTGTGCTTACGCCTTTGCCCGCCTGCGTTTTCGTGGCAAGTCCACCATCTTGCAGGGCATGCTGATTTTCCAGATGTTCCCGGCGGTGTTGGCGCTGGTAGCCATCTACGCGCTCTTTAACAAGATTGGTGACTATATTCCCTGGCTGGGTCTCAACACCCACGGTGGCCTGATCCTGGCGTACATGGGGGGGATTGCCCTCCACGTCTGGACCATCAAGGGCTACTTCGAGACCATCGACTCCTCCCTGGAGGAGGCGGCGGCCATCGACGGTGCGACCCCGTGGCAGGCATTCCGTCTGATCCTGTTGCCCCTGTCGGTGCCCATCCTGGCGGTAGTGTTTATTCTGGCCTTTATCGGTTCCATTACCGAGGTGCCCATGGCCTCCATCCTGCTGCAGGATGTGAACAATCTGACCCTGGCGGTCGGGGCCCAGCAGTACCTCTATCCGCAGAACTATCTGTGGGGTGATTTCGCGGCGGCCGCAGTGCTCTCCGGTTTCCCCATCACTGTGGTCTTCCTGTTGGCACAGCGCTGGTTGGTTGGCGGTCTGACTGCTGGTGGTGTGAAAGGTTAAGTTTATGGCCGGGGGAGCTGACTCCCCCCGCTATCACGATTTGCAAAGATTCAAGAGCGGAGCTCGTCATGGCTGAAGTAGTACTCAACAACGTTCGCAAAAATTACGATCCGGCTGTTCACAAGGACACCCTGCGCAACATCAACCTCTCCATCAAGGAAGGGGAGTTCATTGTCTTCGTCGGCCCGTCCGGCTGTGGCAAATCCACCCTGCTGCGGATGATCGCGGGTCTGGAAGACATCACCAGCGGTGAGCTGACCATCGGCGGTCGCTACATGAACGACGTACCGCCGGTAGAGCGCAACGTCGGCATGGTGTTCCAGTCCTACGCCCTTTATCCGCACATGAACATCTACGAGAACATGGCCTTTGGTCTGAAGCTCAAGAAGATGGACAAGGAGAACATCCACAAGCGGGTGATGCGCGCCGCCGAGATCCTGGGTCTTGAGCCGCTGCTGGACAGAAAGCCCAAGGCGCTCTCCGGTGGTCAGCGTCAGCGTGTCGCCATCGGTCGCTCCATCGTGCAGCAGCCGCAGGTGTTCCTGTTTGACGAACCGCTCTCCAACCTGGATGCCGCGCTGCGGGTCAAGATGCGGATCGAGATCGCCAAGCTGCACAAGGAGCTTAACTCCACCATCATCTACGTGACCCACGATCAGGTGGAAGCGATGACCCTGGCCGACAAGATTGTGGTGCTGAGCCCGCTCAAGGCCGAAGCTGCTACCAACCTGGAGCAGTTCGGTTCACCGCTGGATCTCTACCACAACCCGGACAACAAGTTCGTGGCGGGCTTTATCGGCTCTCCCAAGATGAACTTCCTGGCGGGCGAGTTGTTGGAGATTGGCGAGCAGGAGTGCCTGGTCAAGCTGACCTCTGGCGATACCGTGCGGGCTCGGGTCGATGCCCGCAGTGGCGCTGTGGGTGACAAGGTGGAGCTGGGCATTCGCCCCGAGCACCTGATGCCGCTGGATCACCCCCATGCACACAGCAAGGTGAGCGGGATCGTGCAGGTGGCCGAGCACCTGGGTGCCGAGTCCTTCGTTTATATGGATGTGGATGGTCACGACTTTACCGTCAAGGCTACCTCGGATGTGGATGTGGCGACCGGTCAGACCTACAGCGTGGGTATCCCGGCCGAAGCCTGCTACCTGTTCGATGCCAAGGAGCAGGCGTTCCCCCGTACCGCCAAATATATCCGTACCTGATTTTTTGTTGTGCCGGTTTTCCTTTCTTAATAATCAATGCCTTTTTGCCGGTCGTCAGACCGGCTTTTTATTGCCTGCGATTTGAACACGCAGATAGGCAAGATAACCCGGTTCAAGCCTCGAGTTCGGCGGTAATATCGGGCACAAAGGTCTGGCTGGTCAGGGGAGGGCGCTCATACCCTTCGGTCTTGATGGGGGGGAGCTTGATAGGCTCGTAGTGGATTGCCTCGTAGGGCACCTTGCTCAGCAGATGGGCGATGCAGTTGAGGCGGGCACGGCGTTTATCATCTGCCTCCACCACGAACCAGGGACAATCCTCGGTGTCGGTGTAGGTGAACATGTCATCCTTGGCGCGGGAGTACTCCACCCAGCGCGAGCGGGACTGCAAATCCATCGGGCTGAATTTCCAGCGCTTGATGGGGGTGTTGATCCGCTCTTTAAAGCGCTTCTCCTGCTCCTCGTCACTGACCGAGAACCAGTATTTGATCAGGGTGATGCCGGAGCGGATCAGCATCCGCTCAAACTCGGGGCAGGCGCGCAGAAACTCGCGATACTCGGCATCGCTGCAAAATCCCATCACCCGCTCGACTCCGGCCCGGTTGTACCAGGAGCGGTCAAACAGCACCATTTCGCCAGCGGCGGGCAGGTGGGCCACATAACGCTGAAAGTACCACTGGGAGCGCTCCCGATCGGAGGGGGCGGGCAGCGCCGTGACCCGGCAGACCCGGGGGTTGAGCGGCTCGGTAATCGCCTTGATGACGCCCCCTTTACCGGCGGCGTCCCGTCCTTCGAACAGTACCACTACCTTTAACCCCTCCTGCTTGACCCACTCCTGCAGCTTGACCAGCTCCTCCTGCAGATGGGCAAGGTGGTGCTCGTAGCACTTCTTGTCCAGACGTGGCCGCTTCTTGCTCTTCTCCTTCGCCATGGGCTTCTCCTTTTGGCATCCTTTCATGGGTGACTTCTTTGAGTCACTGCCAGCTTGCACCAGGGAGGCGTCACCTGCCAAGGGGGACGTGATACACTGCCCGCCCATCGCTGGCAACAGGAGATAACATGAAGCATTTTATGGAGATAGCGGGCCGCCGGATGGCCTATCTGGACGAAGGGCAAGGGCCGGTACTGCTGTTTGGCCACAGCTATCTGTGGGACAGCGCCATGTGGGCGCCGCAAATCGAGGCGCTCAAGGGCAGCTATCGCTGCATCGTTCCCGATCTGTGGGGCCACGGTGATTCCGACCTGCTCCCCGAAGGTGGCTGCACCCTGGCGACGCTGGCGCGGGATCACCTGGCGCTGCTCGATGCCCTCGGGGTAGACGAGTTCGTACTGGTGGGCCTCTCCATCGGCGGCATGTGGGGTGTTGAGCTGGCGCGCATAGTGCCAAACCGCCTCAAGGGGCTGGTGCTGATGGATAGTTTTGTCGGCCTCGAGCCGCAGATCACCTGCGAGCGCTACCTCGGCATGCTGGCGATGATCGAGCAGCTCGGCACCGTGCCGGCGCCCATCATCGAACAGGTGGCGCCTATCTTCTTTGCCAGCCAGCCCGATGCCGACTTGCTGGCCGATTTCAAGGCGCGTCTGGCCGCCTGGCCAAACGAGAAGATTGCCGCCATGGTGGCGGTGGGCCGCAGCTTTGTGACCCGCGAAGATCGTATCGAGTGGCTGGAGGAGATCACCACTCCCGCACTGGTGATGACCGGCTGCGAGGACAAGGCCCGTCCGGTGCTGGAGGGCTATCTGATGGCTGAGGTGCTGGGTTGCCCGTTCAGGGAGATCCCGATGGCTGGCCACATCTCGTCGCTGGAAAATCCGGCCTTCGTCAATCAGCAGCTGATCGATTTTCTGGCGGCGCTGTAAGCCTGAATTGGCAGCTTGAGCAGGCTGTACGACCAGCCTGATGGTCGTGAAAAAGGGAGCCGAGGGCTCCCTTTTGTTTGGTCGTGTCTCACGATTCAAGACTCATAACCGTTACCAGATATAGCCCAGCGCAAAACCCGCATAGAGCTCGCCATCGTGCTGGACGATGGGGCTGTTTTTGATGTCCCGATCATACCATTCGTAGTTCATGGCAAACATGCCAATCCAGTTGGGGCTGAAGCGGTAACTGGTGATGAGGGCCGTCATCGGGGAGAGGGTGGTACCGGTATCCCAAGCAGGCCGCTGGGCGGTTGCCTCGCTCTCGGAGATGCCGCCGAAGTAGTAGTTGGCCATCTTGTCGCTGCGCAGCATCAGCCCCATCCCCGGCATGATCAGCAGGTTGTCACGCAGGATGGGGAAATCGGCCCACAGCAGCAGCTCCTGTCCCTTGCTGCGGCCGGTGACATCGCTGTTGGCACGCACGGTCAGCAGGGCGTAGGGGGTGATGATGTTGCCACCGATCCCGCCTTCCAGCTGCCATTTTCGCTGCTCCATGCCAGTAAAGGCCGGAGAGTCCTCGGGATCCAGATTGCCAAAACGGACCCGGCCATAGCCGTAGAGGGCCAAGTTCTCATCCTTGTGGAAGTAGTAGCGGGCCCGATCCCCCAGAAACATGAACTGGTCGCCAAAATAGATAAAGCCCGGGATGGCGTAGAGGGCGTTGTCCTGCGCTTCATAACGGGCCTGTCCCCCGATGAGCGCTGCACCGGCGACAAAGCCCTGTGGCACCGGGCTGGTGGGACTGTCGCTGGTGAGCAGATCCATGGCGCCAAGATCGATATCGGCGCGGACGGACATGGCGGCAGCGAGGAGCAGGGCCGTCAGCCCTGCCGCTCTGATTTGACGAAAAAAGGTCATGGATACCCCGTTGTCACGATTGCAGGGGAAGCAGGTTATTTTGCGGCACCGGGCATCTCTTCACGTTTTGGCCAGGCATTGATCACCGCCTTGACCAGGGTGGCGAGGGGAATGGCGAAGAAGACTCCCCAGAATCCCCACAAGCCGCCGAAGACCAGCACGGCGATGATGATGGCCACCGGATGGAGGTTGACCGCTTCCGAGAAAAGCACCGGCACTAGCAGGTTGCCATCGAGAGCCTGAATGACCAGATAAGCTACCATCAGCCAGGCGAATTCGGGGGTGAGCCCCCACTGGAACAGGGCGACCATGGCTACCGGAACCGTCACCACGGCGGCGCCGATATAGGGGATCAGCACCGAGAAGCCGACCGCGACCGCCAGCAGCACCGAGTAGCGCAATCCCATCAGGGCGAAGGGGACATAGGTGGCGATGCCGACGATGAGGATCTCGATCACCTTGCCGCGGATGTAGTTGATGATCTGGTTGTTCATCTCGACCCACACCCGGTTGACCAGGGTGCGGTTGCGCGGCAGGAAGCGGCGCAGGCTGCCCATCAGTACCCGCTTGTCTTTGAGCATAAAGAAGACCATCAGCGGCACCAGAATGAGGTAGATCATGATGGCGACCACGTTGACCAGCGAACTGAGGGAGGCGCTTACCAGATGCTCGCCGCCACTGAGGATGCGCTGGCGAATATTGTCGATGACGGTCTCCACCAGACTGACGTCGATGAGCTCGGGGTATTTGTCCGGCAGGGTGCGCACATAATCCTGAGCGTGGGTCAGCATGGCCGGCGCCTCTTTGGCCAGATTGATCCCCTGACTGACCAGCGTCGGGATAAGACCCAGCAAGGAGGCGACTGCTACCGCAATAAAGAGGATCAGAATGACGCTGGTGGCCAGGGTGCGCGACAGCCCCGCTTTTTGCAGCCGGGCGACCGGCCACTCCAGCAGATAGGCCATTACCAGCGCCACCAGCAGGGGGGCCAGCAGATCGCCAAACAGCCAGATGATGGTGAAGCAGAACACCAGCAACAGGAAAAGGGTAACGGCATCGGGATCGGAAAAACGGGTCTGATACCAGCGCTTCAATACTTCTAACATGACGGCATCCTTACATCACTGGGGCTCAAGATGGTTGTTTCGCCCCGACAACCAACTGCAAAGAGAGGGTATTGTCCGGTTGTTGCTGCATCTCGACATGGTGGCCCTGACGGTGCAGATAGGCCGGAATATCCTGCCGGGAGCCCGCATCGGCCAGCCGTATGGTGACGGTTTGACCGCTTTTGGCCCCCCTTAACCAGAGCTTGAGCCGGATCAGCGGCTCGGGGCAACGCCAGGGGGTCAGGTCGAGAATTTCCATGGGGGCTCCATCAGGCAGGTGGCCGCTATTATGGCCGTGATAAGAGCGTGAAACAACGCTTGTAGCCCTTGATGGGCAAGGGTATTCTGCCGAGGCCCTTTCTGATGGAGATAGAGA
Organism: Aeromonas sp. R9-2; assembly: GCF_040908025.1. Classification (NCBI taxonomy): domain Bacteria; kingdom Pseudomonadati; phylum Pseudomonadota; class Gammaproteobacteria; order Aeromonadales; family Aeromonadaceae; genus Aeromonas; species Aeromonas sp. R9-2. The sequence continues at coordinate 64,402 of NZ_JBFOCX010000025.1, read as the reverse complement.
TAACGTGGCACGTTTTTCCCCCCTGATGGCATCGCTTCCCCTGCTGGCTTCCCTGATGGGTGCCACGTTTCATGCCGAGGCCAACAATCAGCTTCCCGACATCGGCACGGCCGGGGTTGCTGCCCTGCCCATCGAGCAGGAAGTGCGTTACGGCAACGCTTTTATGCGCTTTGCCCGTGCGGGTCTGCCGATCATCGATGATCCGGTGCTGAGCCAGTACATTGACGATCTGGGTCAGCGATTGCTGACCAACGCCGATGGGGTGCGTTTCCCGTTTACCTTCTTCCTCATCAATGACCCCAGCATCAACGCGGCCGCCTTCCTCGGCGGGCGAGTCAAGGTGCACACCGGCCTCTTCCTCTACGCCGACAGCGAGAGTGAGCTGGCCTCGGTACTGGCCCACGAAATCACCCACGTGACCCAGCGCCATATCGCCCGTTATATGGAGGCGCAGGCGAGCAGCTCGGCAGTGACCCTGGCCGGTCTGGTGGGCTCCATCGCACTGGCGGTGATCAACCCGACTGCCGGTATCGCTGCGCTGCAGACCACGCTGGGCCTCTCCATGCAGTCTGCTATCAACTACACCCGCGACAACGAATATGAAGCGGATCGCATCGGCATGAAGACCCTCTATGATGCCGGTTTCGATCCCATGGGGATGGCCAACTTCTTCCAGAAACTGGCTGCCGAATACCGTTACGCCAGCAAGCCGCCGGAGATGCTGCTCACTCACCCGCTGCCGGAGACCCGGATCAGCGAGGCCCGCGCTCGGGCGGGTAGCTATGGTCGCCGCGACTTGCCGCCCAGTCTCGACTTCTGGCTGGCCAAGGTGCGGATTCAGGTGCGTTTTGGTACCGATACCCCGCAGGGGCTGCTGAGCTACTTCGATAGCCGGATCCAGAAGGGGGATTATCCGCTCAAGGATGCCGCCATCTATGGCAAGGCGCTGGCGCTGATCCAGCTCAAGCGCACCGACGAGGCGGATACCCTGATGCAGGAGCTGGCGGCCCGTCATCCGGAAGATCTCTTTATCGTCGATGCCCAGACCGACATCGATCTGGCCAAGGGGCGCAGTGCTCAGGCCATCGCGCGCCTCGAGAAGTTCCGCAGCCGGATGCCGGATAACGAAGTGGTGGTGGTCAACCTCGGCAACGCCTACCTCGAGAGCGGCAACTACAAGAAGTCCATCGCCATCCTCGACCCCTATGCCCGTGCGCATGAGGAGAACAATCTGGCCTGGAACCTGTTGGCCGATGCCTATCGCAAGGCGGGCAGAATGACCGAGCTGCATATGGCGCGGGCCGAGATGCTCGCACTGCGCGGGGATTATCAGGCGGCCATCGACGAGCTGATCGTGGCACGCGGTACCACCAGCGACCGGATGACCCTGGCTCGTCTGGAGGCGCGCATCACCGAGCTGGAGCGGGCCAAGAAGGATCTTGACAGCCTCAAGGGCTAACGAAACCTGGCATTGGCCTATCAAACAAGGGCGCACCACGGTGCGCCCTTGTTGTTTATGGCGGTGGCGTTGATGTGGGGGACGGTGATAGCAGCGATGGGCTAGTGACTCATGCTGCTGGCGGTCGCCTTGAGCATATCGATCTGCTGCTGGTCGAGCTCGCCGACCAGCGTCTGCTTGAGCTTGCCCTCGCTATCGAGCCGATAGCTGGTGGGCAGGCCGCTTGGGCGAGGGAAGGGGAGCCTGGCATCTTCATTGGCAATAAGGAGGGGCACCTTGATGTGATACTGCGCAGCCAGCTTGTCCAGCTCTGCTGGCGTGGTCGGGTCGTAGTTGATGGCCACCACTGTGATCTGGCCGTCCGCTGCCAGCCCGTTGAGGCGCGGCATCTCCCGCAGGCAGGGGGCGCACCAGGGGGCGAAGTAGTTGACCAGCAGCGGCTTGCCGGCAAAGTGGCGCAGGCTGACCGACTGCCCTGTTGCATCGGTAAATTCGGGGGCGGGTGTGCAGGCGCCCAGCAGGCCAGCCACAATCAGCCAACAAATTCGTTTCAATTCCTTTCCACTGCTGCTTACCCTGACCATCACTTTCCCCTACAATAGCGCCGTTTCTAGTCCCATCTTGCGATTAATCAGGGAGTTACCATGAGCGAGACCCAAATCTACCACAATCCGCGCTGCTCCAAGAGTCGCGAAACCCTGGCCCTGCTGGAACAGCACGGGATCGCCCCTGATGTGGTGCTCTATCTGGAGCAGGCCCCGAGCGAAGATGAGATCCGCAACCTGCTCTCTCAGCTCGGTTTTAGCGATCCCCGCCAGCTGATGCGCACCAAGGAGGATCTCTACAAGGAGCTGGGCCTCAGCGAAGTGAACGGCGACGCCCTTATTCGTGCCATGCACCAGCATCCCAAGCTGATCGAGCGCCCCATTGTCATCAAGAATGGTCAGGCCCGCATTGGTCGCCCGCCGGAGCAGGTGCTGGAGATCCTCAAGTGAGCACCCGCTTCGCACGTTGGCTGACCCTGGTCGGCTTCTTCGGTCTGCTGTGCTGGGTCATCCTCTGGCATCTGTGGCTGTCGCCCCATCCGGACCTCAACCCTTGGCTGCTACCGGTGATCTGGACGGTACCGCTGCTCTTCCCCCTCAAGGGGATAGTGCAGGGCAACCCCTACACCCACGCCTGGGGCAACTTCGTGTTGATGCCCTATTTCCTCCACGCCCTCACCCTGATCACCACGGATGAGGGGGAGCGGTGGCTGGCGGTGGTGGAACTGCTGTTCACCACTCTCGCCTTTGTCGGCACCATCTATTACGCCCGACTGCGTGGTCGCGAACTTGGCTTAAGCATTCGCAAAAAGAAAGACGAAGCCAACTGATGACAAACGCCCCGCAAGGGGCGTTTTTTATGGGGAAGCTGCTCTATCCAGAGGGATCACTGTGCCCCTTGGGCTGCCCGATATTGGGCCAGCTGCTGCTGGCTAAAGGCCATCAGCTGGGGATAGAAGCGCAGAAATCCCGCCTCGCATGTTTGCCACTGCGACTCATCAAGGGTCAGCAGCGCCTCTCCCAGTTGTACCGGGCGGCGCAGTCGGCGACCTATGCCATTCAGCGCTTGCCCCAGCCCCTCCTTGTGGCGGTAGGAGGCGATCCAGTTTTGCTCGGCCATCCGCTTGAGGGGGAGTGGCAGTCCGTCCGGCAGGCGTGGGTGATCCGCCAATAGCTGCTCATAACTGCGTTGCAGGAAGCGGGGCAGGGGCTCGGTGCTGAACAGTCCCCAGTGCAGGCTCAGCCAGTGGTCGTAGATCATATCCATCACTATGCCGCCAAAGCGGCGCCAGGGGGCCTCGAAACAGGCGACGGCCGCCTTGTGCTCGGGGTGGCTGTCGGTGAAAGCGTCAATTTTGCGGTGCAGCCAGATCCCCTCATCGAAGTGGGCGGCAAGCCCCGTGGGCAGCGTGCCTTTGACGAAATCGCCGAGCAGATTGCCGGTGAGGGAGCTTCGGGTGTGTGCAGCCAGATGGAGATGGGCCAGAAAATTCATCGGTTGCTGTGGGTCTGTTATGGGATGGCAAGGTGCTTCGAGCCTAACGGATCCTGCCCGCCTTGACCATGATCGGGATTTTGCTACTGCCCGGCGGCTGCCTCTTGCCGGGCAAAATTCGGGCGTGCTAAGGTGATGCCATCTTTGTCACAGGACGCGACAAACCACCATGATGCGCAAAGCCAGAGGCTTTTTTCTGGCCTTCTACTTCAAGCCTTTCTATCTCTCCGAGTGGTTCGACGAATAGATCGAACCCCTGGAGCAGTTCACTGACGCCCGCTCGGGCGTGATCTCGCTCATCCAGATTTTGCCGCTTTTGGTCATCGCATGCATTCGCCTGCGGTGCCTTGTTCGCGCCTGTGCGCTTTTTATGTAATGGAGTACTCATGATGAAGATCAGACTGACCCTCTCAGCCCTGTTTGTTGCCAGCCTGCTGGCCACCCCCGCCATGGCCAAGGAGTGGAAAACCGTGCGCTTCGGGGTGGAGGGGGCCTACCCGCCCTTCTCCTAGACCGATGCGTCGGGCGAGATCAAGGGGTTTGATATCGATCTCGCCAACGCCCTTTGTCAGCAGATGGCGGTCAAGTGCGAGTTGGTGGCGCAGGATTGGGACGGCATGATCCCGGCCCTGCTGTCGCGTAAATACGATGCCATCATCGCCGCCATGTCGATCACCGACGAGCGGCGCCAGAAGGTCGACTTCACCGAGAAATATGCCCATATTCCCAATCGCTTTGTGGCGGCCAAGGGAACCGAGCTGACGCTGACCCCGGAAGGCATGGCGGGCAAGCGCATCGGGGTGCAGCGGGCCACCACCCACGACAAGTACCTGACCGACAATTTTGGCTCGAATGTCACCATCGTCCGTTACGGCAATGCCGATGAGGCCTATCTCGATCTGAAGGCGGGTCGGGTGCTGGCCCTGCTGGCCGATGCCTCTGCCATTGAGCAGGGGCTCCTTGGCAAAGAGGGGGGCGACAAGTTCGACTATGTGGGGCCCGCTCTGACCGATCGCCAGTGGTTTGGTGATGGGATGGGGATCGCCGTGCGCAAGAGCGATAAGGAGCTCAAGGGCAAGCTGGACGAGGCGATCAAGGCACTGCGTGCCAACGGCACCTATCAGCAGATCAACCAGAAGTACTTCAAGTACGATATATATGGTGGTTGACGGGGGGGAGGGAGCTTGCTCCCTCTCTTTTCATTGGGCAAGCGACAATCGTGCAAGGAGGATCGCCATGTTGACCCTGATCGAGGGGGCCGAGATCTTCAGCCCCACCCACCTTGGCCAGCAGGATCTGCTGGTGGCCGATGGCCGCATTGCCTGGATGGGCAAGGGGATGAGTGTGCCCACAAACTGGCCGCTGCACAGGGTCGATGGTCGTGGCCGCTATCTGGTGCCCGGGCTGGTGGATCCGCTGGCCCATATCACCGGCGGCGGCGGTGAAGGTGGCTTTGCCTTTCGCACCCCGGAGCTGGCGGCGAGCGAGGCGCTCAAGGCTGGCGTCACTACCCTGGTGGCGGCGCTTGGCACAGACAGCCTGACCCGCACTCCCGCGCAGGTGCTCGGTAAGGTGCGCGAGTTTCGCGCCGCCGGGGTGAGCGCCTTTATGTACACCGGCTCCTACCATCTGCCGGTCAAGACCCTGACCGGCACGGTGGAGTCGGACATCATCCTGATCCCCGAGGTATTGGGGGTAGGGGAGGTGGCCATCAGTGACCACAGATCCAGTGCGCCGACCCACGACGAGCTGGCCAGGCTTGCCAGCGAGGCGCGGGTGGCCGGGCTACTTGCGGGCAAGAGCGGGGTCAGCTTCTTTCATGTCGGGGATGGCAAGGGGGCATTGGCCCCCCTGCGGGCCCTGCGCGATGAGACCGACATTCCGCTGCGCCAGCTCTATCCCACTCACTGCAACCGCAACCCCTGGCTCTTTGCCGAGGCCATCGAGTGGGGCAAGGCGGGAGGCTGGGTCGACCTCACCACCTCGAGCTTTCCCGATCTGCTGGAGGATGGCGAGCGGCTTGCTGCCGATGCGCTTCTCGAGCTGCTGGCCGCCAATGTGCCAGCCGAGCGCATCACCTTCAGCTCGGATGCAAACGCCAGTCTGCCGCGCTTTGATGGCGAGGGGCGGCTAATCGAGATGCGCTGCGGCCAGATTGCCAGCCTGTGGCAGCAGTGCGTGCGCGCGACCCGGCTCGGTGTCTCGCTGGAGAGGGCGTTGGCCGTGGTGACGAGCAATCCGGCGCAGGCGCTGGGGCTTGGCAGCAAGGGGCGTATCGGGGTCGGGCAGGATGCGGATCTGCTGCTGGTGCACGACCGGACGTTTGCTATCGAACGGGTAATGAGTGGCGGCCAATGGCGCGAATAAGGCTGCGGGTAATATCGCAGTCAGTTCGAGAGCGTGGTTGCTTCAAACAGCAAAAGCCCGACAACAAGGTCGGGCTTTTTGAGCTGCAATGTGGAAATCAGGCTTAGATCGCCAGAAACCCGAGGATCAGGATGGGGCCGAGCAGGCTCAGGATAAAGCCGGAGACAATGGCCACCGGCACCACCTGAATACCCCCTGATTTCTGGATAACCGGCAGAGTGAAGTCCAGCGCCGTGGCGCCGCCGTAACCGATGGCCGCCGAGGGGTGGCGTCGCATCAGGACCGGGATGATCAGAATGGCGATAAGCTCACGCCCAAGATCGTTGATAAAGGCAGCAGAACCGAGCACCGGCCCCAGTTTGTCGGCCACCAGAATGCCGGAGAGCGAATACCAGCCGAAGCTCGAGCTCATCGCCAGACCATGGGCAAAGGGCATCCCCAGCAACTGGGCCGCCAGCAGGCTGCCCAGCCAGCTGCTGAGGATGACGGTGGCGGCTATCTTCATCCCCCAGGGGTTGAGCAGGATCTGGCGCAGCCGCATGCCGGAGTTGCGCATCTGCACCCCGATGAGAAACAGCAGCAGCATCAGGGCCCACTCGCTCCACTTGTCGATGGGCAGGGCGCGCAGATCTACCAGTAGACCCAGCAGCACACCGCCGAGCACCACAAAGCAGAGCTGCAGGGATTCCCACAACAGGTGCAGCTTGCCCGGCATCTTGGCATCGCTCGCCTCGTGGGTCGGCGGCGTGCGCTTGTCGAGCCACCAGAGGGCCAGCAGGTTGCAGATCGTGATCGCGGTCAGCATCACCCCGGCGACTTTGAAGATCACCGCCAGATTGCTGCCCAAGTTTTCCACATAGGCAAGCCCGAGCCCCATCAGAAACAGAATGAGGTAGACCATCTTGCCCAGACTCTGGTTGACCAACTTGATCAGTCGGGCAGAGGAGAGGGGAATCAGATAACCGATTGCCAGTGGCAACAGGATCAGCAACACATTGAGCAGCATCGAGGCCTCGATCACAAAAACTGATAAAAACACCACCTTATCATTACTTATTGGCTCTGTGTCACATATCTCTCGCTTTCATGGCCAAAAACAGCCCTTTTGGGGGCGGATTGTTACTTTTTTGCCACAACCTCTCTGTTTGATAAGGTTCTGTGCGAGCCCGAGTGCACCAATGAAATCAAGTTGATCCGATCGGGGAGCCGATAATTCGCTCGGTAAGGGTGTGCATAAAGCCATTTTGGTGCCGGTTTGGCACACATCACGCTTTTCTCTTGCCACTGATATGATTGGGGTATAAAAAGGCGGTATCGGAATAGCCATTGAAACGGCTGTTTATGCAAACAAAGTGCTGAAAAATACGCAAAGAGCGAATAAAAATAGAGCGAATCCCCTGAAGACCTTCGTTCTGTATTGTTTTTTCACTATCCGGGTGATATTTTCGCTGAAGGTTGCCATCGGTTAACTTTTTGTTAAATGGACGATGGTTGAGTCACGCCCCCTGCGGCGTCTAGGGACAGACAAGGTTGTAATGGATGAGCGACGTTGCCGCACTGGAAGTACGTGATCTGCACAAATATTTTGGCACCCACGAAGTGCTCAAGGGCATCGACATGACCGCCCACAAGGGGGATGTGATCTCCCTTATCGGCTCCTCCGGCTCGGGGAAGTCGACCTTTCTTCGCTGTATCAATCTGCTCGAAACCCCCTCATCCGGCACCGTCTCGCTCCATGGCGAGTTGATCCGGATGAAAACCAGCCGTGCCGGCGAGCGGTTGCCCGAGGATATGCGTCAGGTTGAGCGGATCCGCAGCCGACTGGCCATGGTGTTTCAAAGTTTCAATCTCTGGTCACACATGACCATCATGCAGAACATCATCGAAGTGCCAATCCAGGTGCTCAAGGTGCCTCGCGCCGAAGCACTGGCCAAGGCAGAGCAACTGCTCAACCGGGTTGGACTCTGGGAGCGGCGCGACTACTATCCCGGCCACCTCTCCGGTGGTCAGCAGCAGCGGGCCGCCATTGCCCGTGCGCTGGCGGTAGAGCCCGAGGTGATGTTGTTCGATGAACCCACCTCGGCGCTGGATCCCGAGCTGGTGGGGGAGGTGCTCGGCCTGATGCGCGAGCTGGCCGAAGAGGGGCGTACCATGCTGGTGGTGACCCACGAGATGTCGTTTGCCCGGGATGTATCGAACAAGGTGATGTTTCTGCATCAGGGGCGGGTGGAAGAGGAGGGCAACCCCAAGGAGATTTTCGCCCATCCCAAATCCGAGCGGTTCAAGCAATTCATCTCCTCCATCTACTGATGGCGGGATGCCTGGTTACCCAATCAACTGTTTTATCAAGGAGAGATACATGAACAAGCTGATGCTGGCGACAGCCGTAGTTACTGCCCTTGCGTCCGGTAGCCTGATGGCCAAGGAGTGGAAAGAGGTCCGGATCGGGGTTGAGGGTGCCTATCCCCCCTTCTCCTGGACCGAGCCCAGTGGCGAGGTGAAAGGTTTTGATATCGACATCGCCAACGCCCTGTGCGAAGAGATGAAAGTGAAGTGCACCCTGGTCAAGCAGGACTGGGACGGCATCATTCCGGCGCTGTTGTCGCGCAAGTTTGACGCCATCATTGCTACCATGGACATCACCGAAGAGCGCAAGAAGAAAGTGGACTTCACCCAGAAGTACCAGCACATTCCGGCCCGCTTCGCCGCCAAGAAGGGCACTGACGTGCAGCTCGACAAAGCCTTTATGGAAGGTAAGTCCGTCGCGGTGCAGCGTGCGACCTCCATGGATACCTTTATTACCGACAACTTCCCCAATGCCACCATCAAGCGTTACGGCACCGCCGATGAAGCCTATCTCGATCTGAAATCCGGTCGTGTGGACTATGTGCTGGCCGATTCTGCCGCCATCACCGACGGTCTGCTGAAGAAAGAGGGGGGTGATGCCTTCGAATTCGTCGGCCCGAAACTGACCGATCCCAAGTGGTTTGGCGAGGGTGCCGGTATTGCGGTGCGCAAGGCTGACAAGGATCTGAAAGAGAAATTCAATGCCGCTATTCTGGCGCTGCGTGCCAACGGCAAGTACAAGGAAATCAACGACAAGTACTTCGAGTTCGACGTTTACGGAGAGTAAAACAAAGAGACGTTTACGGCGAGTAAGTCCAAAAACGTCTACGGCAAATAACGACAGGTTGATCCCGTCAGTAGTCATCGGGCCCGTCACCTCCCTGAGGGAGTTTACGGGCCCGCATTGATTGCAATGGAGCTGCACATATTTCATTCGGACTGCTATGGAGCCTTCTGGTTAGCAGGTGCGTGAAGATTCAGTGGCGATGGAGCTGCATATGTTTGATTTGAAAGGATACGAAGCCTCGCTGCTGGAGGGCGCCTGGGTCACCCTGGAAGTGGCGCTGGCCTCCCTGCTGCTGGCGTTGCTGCTGGGGATGCTGGGGGCGCTGGCCAAACTCTCTCCCTACAAGTGGGCCAGGGCCATCGCCACCGGCTACACCACCATCATTCGCGGCATCCCCGATCTGGTGCTGATGATGCTGCTCTTCTTTGGCGGCCAGGTGCTGATCAACGGCATTTGCACCTGGGTCAACGAGACTTACAACAGCTGGTTACTGGAGAGTAATCCCAATCAGGAGTGGGTCTCCCTGCTTCCGGACTATATCGACATCAGCCCCTTTGTGGCCGGTGTCGCGACCATCGGTTTTATCTTCGGCGCCTACATGACCGAGACCTTTCGCGGCGCCATTCTGGCGGTGGACAAAGGCGAGCTGGAGGCTGCACGGGCCTTTGGCATGCGGGCAACCCAGGTGTTTGTCCGGATCCTCTTCCCCCAGATGATGCGCCACGCGCTGCCGGGGTTTGGCAACAACTGGCTGGTGCTGCTGAAAACCACCGCGCTGGTCTCCATCATCGGCCTTGATGACATGGTGCGCAAAGCCTCGCTGGCGGCGGGCTCGACCCAGCAACCCTTCACCTTCTACATGGCGGTGGCCCTGATCTTCCTGATCTTCACCGCAGTCTCCACCTCGGCGCTCAAGTGGGCCGAGCGTCACTATGCCATCAAGACGAGGTAAGCCATGTCGTACTCAATGCAGTCATCCGTTTACTGTGAGCGTCGCGGTGCCAGTGCCGAGCGTCACTACATCACGATGAAGACGAGGTAAGCCATGGATTTCTCAATCATTATCAAAGAGTGGCCCACCTATTGGGAGGGGCTCTATACCACCGTCTGGCTGGTGGCTCTCTCTCTGATCCTTGGGTTGATGCTGGCGGTGCCCATGGGCATCCTGCGCAATAGCCGCAACTGGCTGATCAAGGGGCCGATCTGGGCCTATATCTACTTCTTTCGCGGCACCCCGCTGCTGGTGCAGCTCTTTATCATCTACTACGGCGCCGCCCAGTGGGAGTGGCTGAAGAACAGTGCCGCCTGGTCGCTCTTCTCCGAGGCCTGGTTCTGCGCTCTGCTGGCCTTTACCCTCAATACCGCCGCCTATACCGCCGAGATCGTGCGCGGGGCGGTACACAATATGCCGCGTGGCCAGATTGAGGCAGCCAACGCCTTTGGCATGACCCGCTGGCAGACCCTGACCCGGATCATTTTGCCCAACTCGTTTCGTCGGGCGCTGCCGGCTTACAGCAACGAGGTGATCTTCATGCTGCAGGGCTCGGCGGTGGCGGGCATCATCACCATCGTTGATCTGACCGGCGCGGCGCGGATCATCAACTCTCGCTACTACAGTCCGTTCGAGGCGTTTTTGACCGCAGGGCTGCTCTATATGCTGCTCACCTTTGTCATCGTCTGGCTGTTCAAGAAGTGGGAAGCGCGCTGGCACGCCCACCTGCGCCCGCGCAATGTGTAAGGTGTGATCTGCCAAGATGAGCGAAAATGGCTCCGCCTGTTGCAGGCGGGGCCATTTTTTATCTTCATCCTCTGCCCGCCCGGTTTGCCAAATGGCGGCCGAGCAGGGAGAATGCAGCACTCCCGAGCGCCGCCAGTCGTTGGCTGCATGCCTTATTCCCCAGTTCCCGAGGTTTTATGTACCGGATATTGTTTGAGCATCCCGCTTTCCTGGTTATCGACAAGCAGCCCGGCATCGGCATGCACGACGAGAAGGGTGACGGGGAGGCGGTCAATCCGGGACTGGTCAATCGGGTGAAGGCCGATACCGGGCTGACCCTCTATCCGGTACACCGGCTCGACAAGATGACCTCTGGGCTGGTGCTGCTGGCTCGCACCACAGAGGCGAATCGCGAGCTGAGCATGGCCTTTGCGGCCCGTGAGGTGAGCAAACAGTATCTGGCGCTCTCCGATCGCAAACCCAAGAAGAAGCAGGGCTGGGTGAAGGGGGATATGCAAAAGGGGCGTGGCGGCAGCTGGATGCTGGTGCGCACGCTGGATAATCCTGCCATCAGCTGGTTCGATTCGGTGTCGGTGCGCGAGGGGCTGCGGCTCTATCGCATCAAGCCCCAGACCGGCAAGACCCACCAGATCCGGGTTGCCCTCAAAAGTATCGGTGCCCCCATTCTCGGGGATGAGCGCTATGGCGGTACATCAGCCGATCGCGGCTATCTGCACGCCTGGCGGCTCAATTTCACCCTGGCGGGCGAGCCGTTCGATTTTGTCTGCCCGCCCGATGTGGGGAGTGAATTTGTCACTCCCGAACTCACGGCCGCCATCGCAGCCCTTGCGCCCTGATGCTTATGCGCCCAGCGTCTGACACCATTATCCATTCAGCGAAAGCGTGTGATCCTGACGGACGTGCACCGCGCTGGATCCTGGCCGACTTTGACGACACTCTGGCCCCCGGCGACAGCCACGCCGGTCTGCTGCGCTATATCCTGCGCCGCCGGATCTGGCCGTTGTTGCTGTTGCCAGTAATCGCGCTCGGTGGCTTGGTCTATCTTGCTCCCAGCCAGCGGCGGCGCGGTATCTCCCTTATCTGGTGGGCTATCACCTTGGGGCTTTCCCCTTTGGGTTGGCGCAAGCTGGTGCGTGCCTATTGCCGCACCAGGCCGGGGCTGTATCGTCAGGCTCGCGAATTGCTGCAAAGTGAGGGCGCGCGCTGCTGGGTGATCTCCGCCAGTCCCTGCGCGCTGGTGCGAGCCCAGCTCTATCAGCAACTGCCCGGCCAGTTGCCCCACCGGATCATTGGCTCGCAGATGCACTACCGTTTTGGCGGCCTGATGCAGCGCTTCTATTGCCACGGCCAGCACAAGCTGCTGCCGGAGATCTGCGCCCTCGATGCCGAATTGGCCTTGAGTGACAGCCTGCACGATCTGCCGCTGCTGGGGTTGGGGAAAGAGGCGTGGTTGATCAATCCGACGCCCACGCGACTGCAAAAGGCCCGGGCCTGCTTGCCCCATCTGATGATCAAAAACTGGCAACTGTAAGGCAAAGCTGACAGTCCTGCGGGTCGTCACCGTTTGACCCGCAAGGCTGTGGCTTGAATGTCACAATCCATTTACATCTTTTGCTGCCAGCTGCGAAAAACTATCTGCAACCCGCCTCTTCTCTTCCTGCTACGCCCTGCTTCTAATGAAACAAGTTGTTAACACTTGCCGCGCCGCTCGGTGCTGCAATCCGTTTTAACCGAATCAAGAGCAAGGAGCGCCCCATGAATGCCACCTCTTCCGCCACCCACACCATCAATCCGTTAGGCACTGACGGTTTCGAGTTTGTCGAGTACACGGCCCCCGATGCCAAGGGGATTGCTGCCCTCAAGAGCCTGTTCGTTTCGCTTGGGTTTGCCGAGGTCGCCAAGCACAAACACAAGCAGTGTTGGCTCTACCGGCAGGGGGATATCAACTTTGTGGTCAATGCCGAGCCTCACTCCCAGGCGGAGCAGTTTGCCAGCCTGCACGGGCCGAGCGTTTGCGGCATGGCATTTCGGGTGAGCGATGCGGGCAAAGCTCAGCAGTACGCCATCGCCAAGGGGGCCAAGCCTTTTGTCGGCAAGATTGGGCCGATGGAGCTCAATATTCCCGCCATCTACGGTATCGGCGAGAGCACGCTCTCCTTTGTCGACCGCTATGGCGACAAGGGCTCCATTTATGACGTGGATTTTGTCTTCTACCCCGACTGGCAGGCCCGGATGGCGGAGGTGGATGCCGGTCTTATGGAGATCGATCACCTGACCCATAACGTCCATCGCGGCAATATGGATGTCTGGTCCAACTTCTACGAGCGGATCGGCAACTTCCGTGAAATTCGCTACTTCGATATCGAGGGCAAGCTGACCGGGCTGCACTCCCGTGCCATGACCGCGCCTTGTGGCAAGATCCGCATCCCCATCAACGAGTCGGCGGATGACAAGTCCCAGATCGAGGAGTATCTGCGCCAGTACAAGGGGGAGGGGATCCAGCACATCGCCATGGCCTCCTGCGATATCTACCACACCATCCGCACCCTGCGCAGCCGCGGTACCGGCTTTATGCCGACGCCCGATACCTACTACGAGAAGGTGAATAGCCGGGTCGAGGGGCATCAGGAGGATCTGGCGGCCCTCAAAGAGCTGCGCATCCTCATCGACGGCTCCCCTACCAAAGATGGCATCCTGTTGCAGATCTTCACCGATACCGTGATTGGCCCGGTCTTCTTCGAGATCATCCAGCGCAAGGGCAACGAAGGGTTTGGCGAGGGCAATTTCAAGGCGCTGTTTGAATCGATCGAGCTGGACCAGATCCGCCGTGGTGTGCTGGATGGCGCCGAGGATGAGAAGGGTGCCCGCAAAGAGGGAGCGAGCAATGCGTAACTGGATTAACTTTCCTCATCGGGAGGGAACCCACTCCCGACAGGCCCATGCCGACCTGCCGGAACAGGCTATCTATGAGCGCGAACTGGGGCGCAGCGGCTTTTTTGGTCCTGCCACCCACATGCACCACAAGCATGCCCCCACCGACTGGAGCAGTTGGGAGGGGCCGCTGCGGCCACGGCTGTTTGACCTCAATGCCCTGCAAGAGGAGGTAAGCTCGCTCTCCCCTTGGGTGGCTCCCGACATTCTCAGCAACCCCCACTGCCGCTATCGCATCTGGCGGCTCTCCGAGGCGATGCCGTTTCTGGTGCGCAATGCCGATGGCGACGAGCTGCTCTTTATCCACGAGGGGGGCGGCGAGTTCTTCTGCGACTACGGCCACCTGACTCTGCGGGATGGCGACTATGTGGTGATCCCCCGCGGCACCATGTGGCGCATTGAGCCCAGTGCGCCCCTGTTCATCCTGATGATCGAGGCGACCAACGACAGCTACCAGCTGCCGGATAAGGGGCTGGTGGGCAATCACGCCATCTTCGACCCGGCGGCGCTCGATGTGCCCGCCATCAATGAACGCTTTTTAGCCCAGCAGGATGAGAATCCCTGGTCGCTGCAGGTGAAGCGCCACGATCAGGTGTCGGTCATCACCTGGCCGTTCAACCCGCTGGATGCACAAGGGTGGCACGGGGATTTGTGCGTGGTGCGCCTCAACTGGCGGGATATCCGCCCGCTGATGAGCCATCGCTACCATCTGCCGCCGTCGGCTCATTCGACCTTTGTGGCGAGCCGCTTCGTGATCTGTACCTTCGTGCCGCGCCCCATCGAGAGCGATCCCGGCGCCCTCAAGGTGCCCTTCTACCACAGCAATGACGACTACGACGAGGTGCTCTTTTACCACGCTGGGGATTTCTTTAGCCGGGACAATATCGAGCGGGGCATGGTCACCTTCCACCCTGCCGGTTTCACCCACGGCCCCCATCCCAAGGCGTTTGCGGCAGGGCAGGCTTATGCCAAGAAGTTCACCGACGAGGTGGCGGTGATGCTAGATACCCGCGATGCGCTGAACGTCGGCAGTCTGTGCGAAGGGATTGAGAACACCCGGTATGTCTCCAGCTGGCAGCGCCCGGACGCTGCTGCCGGCAAATAAGGAATCGCTTATGAAATTGGCAACATTGAACAATGGCAAGCGCGATGGCGCTTTGGTGGTGGTGAGCCGGGATCTGACCCGGGCGGTGCGGGTGAGCGAGATTGCCCCGACCCTGCAGGCCGCCCTCGATGAGTGGGCCGAGGTTGCCCCCAGGCTGGAGGCTGTCTATCAGCAGCTTAACGAGGGCCGTGCGGTAGAGGCGTTCCCCTTTGATGAAGCGTCTTGCCTCTCTCCGCTGCCGCGTGCCTATCAGTGGGCCGATGGCAGCGCCTACGTCAACCATGTGGAGCTGGTGCGCAAGGCGCGCGGCGCCGAGATGCCAGAGAGCTTCTGGCACGATCCGTTGATCTATCAGGGGGGCTCCGACAGCTTTTTGGCTCCCCGTGGGCCGATCGTGATGGGCTCCGAGGAGTGGGGGATCGATTTCGAGTCGGAGGTAGCCATCATCACCGACGATGTGCCGATGGGGGTGAGCGCACAGGGGGCCGCCAGCCACGTCAAGCTGCTGATGCTGGTCAACGACGTGAGCCTGCGCAACCTCATTCCGGGGGAGCTTGCCAAGGGCTTTGGTTTCTTCCAGTCCAAACCGTCCAGCGCCTTCTCGCCGGTGGCCATCACCCCGGACGAGCTGGGCGATGACTGGCGTGATGGCAAAGTGCATCTGCCGCTTCTGACCCACCTCAACGGTGCCCTGTTTGGTGCGCCCGAAGCCGGGGTAGACATGACCTTCAGCTTCTTCGAGCTGATTGCCCACGCCGCCAAGACCAGACCGCTCGGTGCGGGCTGTATCATTGGCTCGGGCACCGTCTCCAACTACGATCGCAGCGCCGGTTCATCCTGCATCGCCGAGCGCCGCATGCTGGAAATTCTTGATTGTGATCAAGCTATAACCCCCTATTTGCAGTTTGGTGATAGAGTGTCGATCGCGATGGAAGATCGCTCTGGCCAAAACCTGTTTGGCACCATCTCTCAACAGGTGGTGCCAGCGAGCGGTCAGGGAGGTTGATGGCCAGCGCCGGTTGGCGGCAAAGCTATTCGGGATATGTCCGGATCACGACGAGCCCTCAACCGGTGCCGGATACACAAGGAGGCAGGTGGCGAGCACCTGCCGGGCTTCGGGCCCAGATAAGATGCAGGGACAGATTATGTTGCAGTTGTTTGGCTATTGGCGTTCGTCGGCAAGTTTTCGGGTGCGGATCGTGTTACAGCTCAAGGGGCTCGCCTACGAGCAGCATCCCATCAATTTGCGGCAAGGCGAGCAGAGCGAGAAGGCCTATCGCCGGATCAACCCGCAAGGGCTGGTGCCGTTTCTGGTGGATGGCGATGTGCAGATCGGTCAGTCGGTCGCCATCATGGAGTACCTTGACGAGACCTATCCCGCCTACTCGCTGATGCCCTCTTCCCCCGACGCGCGGGCCCGGGTGCGCCAGATCGTCAACATGATCGCCTGCGATATCCACCCGCTCAACAATCTGCGGGTACTCAACTATCTGGAAGAGCACTTCAGGGCCAACAACGAGCAGGAGGCTCGCTGGTATCGCCACTGGATTGACGAGACCTTCACCGCCCTCGAACAGCTGTTGATGACCACCGCCGGTGTCTACTGCGTCGGCAACGAAGTGACCCTGGCCGACTGCATGCTGGTGCCCCAGGTCTACAACGCCCGCCGCTACGACATGACCCTGGACGATTACCCCACCATCCGCCGCATCGTCGCCAACTGCGAACAGTTGCAGGCCTTTATCAAGGCGGCCCCCGCCAACCAGCCGGACGCGCAGTGACCTACTGACTTGAATCGCGGGATGGCGTCAACACGCCATTCATAGACAAGGGCCCCACTGTGTGGGGCCCTTGTTCGTTAACGGCACTCCAGTTTGCTGGCGTGCCTCTTTCTGTTCAGAGGGGATCAGGCTCCCTGCTCCGGGCGGGCGTCCGGGATCAGCGGATCGGCTTTGCGGCGGCGCAGCAGGCGTACCAGCGGGGGTAGGGTGATCACTGCAATGGCCAGTACCAGCAGGGTCTGGCTGATGCCGCTGCTCCACAGGATGGCGGTGTCGCCATTGCTGATGGAGAGGGCGCGGCGCAGGTTCTGCTCCAGCATTTCACCCAGCACGAAGCCCAGAATGAGCGGTGACATGGGGAAGTGCATCTTGCGCAGCAGGTAGCCAAAGACCCCGAGGGCCACCATCAGCAACAGGTCGAAGGTAGTGCTGTGCACCGCATAGACACCCACCGCCGAGACGCTGGCGATGGCGGGTACCAGAAACCAGAGCGGGATGGAGAGCATGCGGGTAAAGAGCCCCACCATGGGGATGTTCATCACCAGCAGTATGACGTTGGCCAGCAAGAGGGCGGCGATCAGTCCCCACACCACATCGGGCTGTTCGGTGAACATGGTGGGGCCCGGAGTGATGTTGTAGAGGGTCAGTGCCCCCATCATCACCGCCGTGGTGCCCGACCCCGGCACTCCCAAGGTCAGCATGGGGATAAAGGAACCACAGGCTGAGGCGTTGTTGGCCGCCTCCGGTGCGGCCACGCCGCGAATGTCCCCTTCGCCGAATTTGGCATTGGGCCCCGCCAGTCGCTTCTCGGTCATGTAGGTGATGGCACTGGCGATGGTGGCACCGGCGCCGGGCAGAATGCCGACGAAGAAGCCGATGGTGGAGGAGCGCAACATGGTGCCGGTGCAATGGACCAGCTCCTTGAAGTTGAACAGCATCCGTCCGGTGGTGCGCACCAGCTTGCCGCCGCCGCTGGTGTGTTCCAGCATCAGCAGGATCTCGCTCACCGAGAAGAGGCCGATCACCACCACGATAAACTGCACCCCATCCGAGAGGTGAACGCTGTCGAAGGTGAAGCGATAGACGCCGGTGTTGGCATCCACCCCGACGGTGGCGAGCCCCAGCCCAATCAGCGCCGCCATAAAGGATTTGAGCGGGTTCTGGCTCATCATGCTGCCAAGGCAGGCGATGGCGAACACCATCAGGGCGAAATACTCCGCCGGGCCGAAGGCGAGGGACCAGCGCGCCAGCGCCGGGGCGAACAGAATGATCCCGCCGATGGCGAGCATGGAGCCGACAAAGGAGCTGACCGCCGAGATGGAGAGGGCCACTCCCGCCTTGCCCTGCTGGGCCATGGGGTAGCCATCCAGCGCGGTCATGATGGCGGCGGCATCCCCTGGCACGTTGAGCAGGATCGAGGAGATCCGCCCGCCATACTCGCAACCGATATAGACGGTGGCGAGCAGAATGAGCGCCGATTCGGGGGGCAGTTTCAGGGCAAAAGCCAGCGGCAACAGGATGGCGACCCCGTTGATGGGGCCAAGGCCTGGCAGCAGGCCGACCACGGTGCCGACAAAGCAGCCGATCAGGGCAATCACCAGATTCTCCGGGGTGAGTGCCACCGCAAAGCCCTGGGAGAGGTACATCCAGGTATCCATATTGACTCCTTAAGAGAACCAGACGCCGAGGGGCAGGGTGACATCCAGCAGCCGGTCGAAGGCGAGATAGAGCACCAGACCGCCGACAACGCCGGAGAGCAGGGCGGCTTTGGCAGAGGCGCCAAACAGGCGCCCCAGAACAAAGGTGAGCAGGGTGGTGGCCAGCGGAAAGCCCAGCCACTCGAAGCTGGCACCGTACCCGGCCAGCGCCACCACCATGATGGCGAGGTGGCGCAGGGTACGCAGCGGCGGCCAGCTGACGGTGTCCGGCTGGCGGCGCAGCAGCAACAGGGCGCAGAGCGCCATCAGGCCGATGATGCCGAGCGGGAAGGGGCGCGGCCCCAGCGGCTCATAGCTGTATTCGCTCTGGATCTGCCAGGCGATGGCGGCGCCTGCCAGACAGAGCAGCAGCCAGATGGCGGCGAAGATGCGATCGCTCATGGCTGCGGCTCCTATTTGGCCAGACCGAAGGCTTTGGCCTGTTCGCGATATTGCGCCACCTGCTCCTTGACGTAGCTGTCGAGGGCCTCGCCGGTGAGGTCAAACTCGAACAGGCCGCGTAGATCCCGCTGCGCCTTGAAGGTGTCGGTCTTCACCAGCTGATCGAAGGTCTGCTTCCACCACTGGTATTCGCTGTCGCTTACCTTGGGGCCGACATAGAAGCCGCGGATCACCGGCCACACCAGGTCATAACCCTGTTCCTTGGCGGTGGGGATGGTGGCCAGCTTGCCGGGCAGCCGCTCGGCTGAGAACACCGCCAGCACCCGCAGTTTGTCGCCGCCGATATAGGGCACCATCTCGCTCAGATCGCCGGAGACCGCCTGCACATGGTTGCCAAGCAGCGCGGTGACCGGCTCGCCACCCCCTTCAAAGGCGACGTAGCGCATCTTGTGGGGGTCAACCCCGGCCTGTTTGGCCAGCAGCGCCGTCTTCATCCAGTCCTGACTGCCGATGGAGGCACCTGCCCCGATCACCACACTGTTGGGATCGCGCTCCATAGCGCTCACCAGCTCCTTGAGGTTCTGATAGGGGGCATCGTGGCGCACCGCGATCATGCCGTAATCGGTGCCCACCGCCGCCAGCCAGCGCACATCGTCCACCCCGTAACGGCCAAATTTCCCCTGTGAGAGGTTGAGCAGGGAGCCACCGGAGAAGGCGACCACGGTCCCCGCCTCGGCGGGGCGCTGGGCCACGATGGCGTTGTAGGCCACGGCGCCGACCCCGCCCGGCATATAGGTGACCCGCATCGGCTTGTCGATGGTACCGGTCTCCTGCAGGCTCACCTGCAGCAGCTTGCAGGTGAGATCGAAACCACCGCCCGGTTTGGCCGGTGCGATGCATTCGGTACGGCTCGGGGTCGTGGCACTTTCGGCCGCCTGCAGTGGCAGGGCACCGAGCAGGGTCAGCAGGGCGAGGGCATGACGTGTGCGTTGCTTCATGGTTGTGTGCTCCATCTTGTCGTTGTTTTTCCTGGGTGTGACTCCGTCGATAGACGAAGTGATGCGAAATTGTTAAAACAGCAACCTTTCATTCACCTTTCAATCGCTGACCAAGAGCCGGGAGTGTGACCCTGATCGCACCTTCTCCCGCAATGGCAGTGACGAAGGGATGCAGTTGAAGCAGTGCGGCTGAATGCTGCGGTTAGGAACAAGGGGAGAGGGATGCGCTTGCTGTTGGCGGAAGATAATCACGAACTGGCCCACTGGCTGTCGCGGGCACTCACCAGCGCCGGTTTCGCGGTGGATTGGGTGGCTGACGGAGCTCAGGCTGACCACCTGCTGCGCCACGAACAGTACGCGCTGGCGGTGCTCGATATCGAGATGCCCAAGCTCGACGGGCTGGCGGTACTCGGCCGGTTGCGCAGTCGGGGGCAGGGGGTGCCGGTGCTGCTGCTGACCGCCCGCGGCGCGGTGGAGGAGCGGATCTGCGGCCTCAATGCGGGAGCCGATGACTATCTGGCCAAGCCGTTCGATCTGGGGGAGCTGGATGCCCGGCTGCGGGCCCTGCTGCGGCGCAGTGAAAGTGGCGGTACCGAGTTGCGGCTGGGGCGTCTGACCCTGCACCCCGACGGCTATTTTCTGCTGGCCGATGCCCGCCTTGCCCTGACTCCGCGTGAGCAGGCGCTGCTGACAGCGCTGATGTACCGCCACGGGCGGCCCGTCGCCAAAGGGCAGCTGTTCGAGCAGGTGTTCAACCTCGATGACGAGGTAGGGCTCGACAGCATCGATCTCTATATCCATCGGCTGCGCAAAAAGCTGGTGGGCAGCGGGGTGGTGATCACCACTTTGCGCGGGCTGGGCTATCTGCTGGAAGCGGTGCCGGAGGCCTCCCATTAGTCGCTCCCTGCTCCATCAACTGCTGCTGTTTCTGGGGGGACCCTTGCTGATCCTCTGGGCTGCCTCGGCCTGGTACAGCTACTACGGTGCGCTGGCGGCGGCCACCTCGGCCTATGATCGCACCCTGCTCGCCTCGGCCCGTACCGTCGCCGAGCGGCTGACGGCAAGCGATGGAGTTCTCAAGGTGGATGTGCCCTATGTGGTGCTCGACAGCTTCGAGCGCAACATGCGCGATCGCCTCTTCTATCAGGTGCGCGGCATCGACGATGGGGTCATCTCCGGCTTTGACGACCTGCCCCCCATGCCGGACGGTACGCCCCTGACCGACCGCTATCCGGCGCTCGCCTACTTCTACGACGGCCTCTATCAGGAGGCGCCAATCCGCGCCGTGATGTTGCTGCAACCGGTAGGCGAGGGGGGCGTCACCGGCATGGCCCGCATCACGGTGGCGGAAACCCTGCTCGGCCGCCAGCAACTGGCACAGCAGCTGCTCTGGTCGGCCCTGCTGACCCAAGGGGCGCTGGTGGTGCTTACCCTGCTACTTGCCTATCTGTTGCTCAAGCGGCTGCTCACCCCGATGCGGCGTCTGTCGTGGGAGATCCTGCGCCGCGATGCCGCCAATCTTGCCCCCTTGCCCGACCTGCTCCCCTGGCAGGAGACCCGGCCGCTGGTACAGGCGTTCAACCGCCAGCTGGCCCGATTGCGCCAGCTAGTGGCCCGGCAGGAGCGCTTTAGCGCCGATGCCGCCCATCAGCTGCGCACCCCGCTCACCATTTTGAAAACCCAAGTTGAGGTGGCGCGCGGCAGTGGCGATCCGGCCCTGATGAGCGAAAGCCTCGATGCCATGGCTGTGCGGCTCGATCACACCATCGCCCTGACCGAACGGCTCCTGCTGCTGGCACGACTGAAATCGGACGAGTGCTCGGGGTTGCGTCAGCGCGAGCTGACCCCGCTGGTGGCGCTGGTGCAGCAGGCCTGTCTGTCACGGTTGGCGCAGGCCCGCAGCAAGGGGATCGATCTCGGGTACGAAGGGGAGGAGTCCGCCATCATGGTGGCGGGGGAGCCGCTGCTGCTGGGGGAGCTGTGTGCCAACCTGCTCGACAACGCCATCAAATACACCCCACCCCACGGCACCGTGACGGCGCGGGTGGTGCGAAGCAACGGGCAGATCTGGCTGGAGGTGGAGGATAGCGGCCCCGGCATCGCCCCCGAGTTGGCGGAGCGAGTCTGGCAGCCGTTCCAGCGCCTCGAGCAGGGGAGCGAACAGCCGGGAGCGGGGCTGGGTCTGGCGCTGGTGCGCGATATCGCCCACTACCACCACGGCGAAGTGGTGTTGCTGCCAGCGACCCAGCTGGGGGGCTTGCAGGTGAGGCTGATCTTGCCGCTGGCAACATCGTGAGGGCGATAAAAAAGAGAGGGCACCTCGCGGTGCCCTGTTTATCTACACATAGATGGCGGTGGGGGTCAGCTGCGGATCTTGTTGAAGACAAACAGGACGATAAGGGCGCCCACGGTCGCCAGCGCGATGCTCGGGATATTGAAACCGGTCACCGAGCCCAGCCCCAGCAGGGTACCCACATAGCCGCCAACCATGGCACCGACAATCCCCAGCAGGGCGGTCATGAAGAAACCACCACCGTCGCGACCCGGCATGATCCACTTCGCCAGAATACCCACCAACAGTCCCAATACGATCCAGGTGATAAAGCCCATGGATTAATCCTCTCTGTGTATTTGAGCCCGCATTATAGGCAGGGATGCCGGGATGCGAAGGGCCGGACGGTGCTGGCCGGTCACAAGCTGTCGGACGGCGGCCGGCGCTGGTCAGGCTGCACAGTCCGGTTATGAGCGGTTGAAAGGCGGTATGTGCGCAGCTAAACCGGAGGCAGGACGGGCCCACGTAAAGGCCAAGATGAGAAAAGCCCCGCGAGCGGAGCCGGGTTTATGACGGGGTTGCACCCTCACTTCTTGAGGTATTTTCTGATCGCCTTGCCTGAGGTGCCGACTGCCTTGACCGCCCGTTTCAGCTGGACCTCGGTGCACTCGAACATTTTGACCCACTGCTTCATCTCATAGGGATCGTTGACATTGATCTTCTTGGCATCGAACGGGTGAGCGACCGCATTGCTGTCAGGCATACAAACCTCAACTTGTTGAAATAGCTGGCGAGAAAGATGTTTCTGCCTGAGCGCCATCATCCTCTCAATTGGCAAGTGGCAAGGTGACGGAGTTCACACAACCCGGGGACTTAGGGAGGAGTGCAGGTTTGCTTTGCTGATCTGTGAGCGATCACCACTTATTCCACCCTCTTCACAGCATCAACAACGGGGCCAGAGGCCGGATAAACAACAAGCGCCCTGCCGGGCGCTTGTTGTGGTTATCGTGATGACCCTATTCAGGGTGTTGGGCAGGCGCTTGGCGAGCCGCTGTTGCGGGGCCAGAGGGTGGATCCATCGCTTTCAGAGAGCGGCAGGAATGTGACGCCTTCGCTCATGTTGGCTGGGGGCAGGTCATCCTCCAGCACATACATCCCCATCGGCAGGCTGCCATAACGCTGGTTGGCCTGCACCTGAGCGACCGCGAGGCTGGAGTAACGCAGGCCAAGCAGATCGAAGTGATTACGCCAGTCCCAGCCGGTGAGCCGACTGAGTGCAACCAGCATAAAGTCATTGCCCGGTATGTCGCGCACCCGTTTGCCGCCATAGACCGCATGCCCCGAGTAGGGGAACAGGCTAAAGCCGAGCGTATCCTTGTTGGCATTCCACTGCGCTTCACTGTCGGCTGCCGCGCCGAAGATCCGTGAATGCTGATAGAGCAGGGTGAAGATAGTGAAGCCATCGTTCAGACGGGTGCCATCAGTCAGGAGCATACGGTGGGCGCGTAATGCCATCTGGATATAAAACGCCATGCGATAGCCGTTGTGGACGGCGTAGGCATTGCTCTTCCAGGGGGCTTCGTAGCGACTCTCGCCGGTATCGAGCACCTGGCAGTTGGCCCCGAGCACGACGCGGTTGCCACTCCTGTCCCGTACCTGCGCCGCATCAGACATGAACACATAGAAGAGATCCTTGTGATTCATGTGTCCATCCTTGATGGGCGCCGTGTTGCCATCCCTCAGGTAATGGGCGCGCCACTTCACCACATAAGGGAAGATGTTGTTGGAGTTTTCCCCCGCCCGGCTGCCGTAGCCACTCCAGTTGTCGGCATCGTCTGCCGCAGCGTACTGCACGTTCAACCGGTTGGTCTGCAGGTTGTGGCCCAGCTCGTGATTGTCGAGCCAGCCGGTCGGGCTGATGCTGCCGGAAGAGTCCCACGGGTTGCCACTGCAACCGCTGCCGCAATGGGCATTCTGGTCATAGTTGGCATGCTGGATGATGGTGCGGGTATGAATCGACTCATCGAGACAACCCTCCCCCAGCAGTGCCACGCAGGCGTTTTTAACATCTGCCGGCAGCGACTCTTCGAGCCCCTTGCCCTGAATTTTCAGGCCCGCCAGGGTGTAGACGCCATTGATGTGATCCCGGGCGATGCTGTCGAGCAGGGCATTGGTGTCGGGGATGACGCCACCCACCGCCTTGGTGAAGCGATCCCGGCGCAGATGCTGTTCGGCGCCATCGGCCCGCAGATCGATATGGGGCAGCTCGGTTTGTTCCAGCCGCTCGTTGAACTCGCGTATCTGCTGCTCATCACTGAAATCCATGATGGCCGGATGACGGGTGATGCCCGTGGCGCTCACCTGGACGGCCAGCGATGCTGCCCCCCCTTCCAGATAGAGGTAGATAGGGCCGCCATAAGGAGAGGTGAAGGTGACGCTGCCCCCCTTGGCCAAGATCAGTCGTCCGGTGGTCAGCTCCAGCGGGGCTCGATAGATCTTCTGCTCATAGGCGCGATTGGTGTTGGGCCTGTGGTAGTTGAGCCGGACGGTAGCGGACACATCGGCGTTATCGGTGCGTCTGAGGGTGATGGTCTGTCCCGGCAGGGCATACCAGCCGGTGGTGGTCCACTGCCCGCTGTAGGGAACCGCAATGCGCCGACTGTCGGTGAGCGTCGCGGGATAGGCATAGTGAGCTGCTTCACCTTTCACCACTTTGCTGCGATCGGTGACGTACTCCCCCAGATCGGGCTGGGCCGGGGTACGGGTGCGGGCATAGCTCACCAGCCAGTCGGCAAACATCGCCTGCTGCCAGGATTGATGTTCATCCCAGGCAATCGGGTAGTCGATGGCGGCACGGTATTTGTCGGCCAGCAGCAGGGTGGCGGGCAACAGTGTCACGCCGTCACGAGCAAAGGGACTGCTCCCGGTCTTGTCGAGGGTGATGGCCGCGTTTCTCAGCCAGTCGGCCCCCAGCTTGAACTGCTGGTTGAAGCTCTCCGAGCCACCGCAATTGATAAAGTTGCCGCCGCAGCTATCGAGCCACTGGGTCGTGAAGTTGCGATCCAGAAGGTTGCCAAGCAGGGTATCGACCGCCATCAGCTGGGCGTCGGGTGCCATGATGGTGTTCACTGCAAGATCGCTGGCTCTGAGTTTTGACCAGTAGTTGCCCCAGGTAACCAGCCCCATATCGAGATAGAGGGGGCTTAGTAGCGGGCTGGCATCGCGCCGATAGTTGGAGAGCAGCAGCGGGATCCCGGCCGCTTTGGCCTTGGCGATCCCCTGTGCGATCCCCTGATACCCCAGCCCCTGGCGGTCGATATCGCTGATCACGATAAGCTCCGGCGCCATGGTGTCGATGCAGTCACTCAACGCCTGATAATCGCAGGCATTGGCCGGGTTGATGCTGTGCTTGTCGGGATAGATCGCCTTGAGCCAGTCACGCACGCCTTCGTTATGGGGAAAATACCAGCTATCGGTGCGGCTTGGCATCTGGGCGGTGAGGATGCGCAGGCCATCGCTATCCTTGCCCCGGGTCAGCCAGCCAATCAGCCCCTTGAGCAGCGCCTCGCTCTGCGCTGTGCGGTCAACGGAAAACAGGTTCGCCCCCATGGCGGCCTGACGGTAATCGGCTTGCTCGGAGACCATCACCAGCCCCCGGATCTCGCTCTCCCCCTTGCCATTAATGTTGGATGGGAGCAGGGTCACCGTGCTCTCCGGCTGGAAGCTGGAAAAGGTGATGGAGTCGTGGCTCGGGTTCCAGCTAATCTGTGCCATTCCCTGATAGAGGCTGCGAACCCGCTCGGTGCGGTGCGCCTCACTGTCGGCAATCGCCGCACGGGCATGGGCGATCAGGGATTGCTCGCTGGCAAGGGTATGATCTTCCCGGGCAATGGCATTGGCGGCATCGCTGATAAAGCGGGCCGAGACCTGACAATCGGCGCGCATGGGGGCTGTGGTGTAGGTATTACCCGTCAGTGTGCCCTCACACCCAGTGACCTGCGCCAGTACGAAACCACTCTCGGGCTGTACGGTGAAACGGCCCTGTTCACCGGCGTTCAGACGCAGGGCGTCGGGGCTGAGTGAGCCCCCCAGAGAAGCTTGAGTGGTGGCGTTGAAATAGACGGCGGCACTCTCCTGCGTGAAGCTGGCCGAGATCTGGCAATCGCTGCTCATGGGGCCAGTGGTATAGGTGAGGCCGTCCAGGGTGCCATCACATCCGCTTATCTCGGTCAGGAGGTAACCGCTGTCAGCCTGTACCGAGAAGCGCCCCTGTTCACCCGCCGCCAACCGCAGGCTGGTGGGGTTCAACTGTCCGCCCGCGCTGCTCTGGCTGGATGCCTCGAAATAGTTGGGGGTGACAGGGGGGCGGATAGGGGTCTCTTCCTGTTCGCCATCACCGCCGCCACAGCCTGTGATCAACAGCGCCAGTAAGGGAGTGAGAACCGTCTTTTTCATTGTCTGATACGTTCCTTGTGTTACGACGGGTAGGGGAGTCGGTAGTCTAATGAGCTGTCTTGCTTATTTCAACGCTGATTGAATGGTCATTTTGCTTTATTTTCAGCATCTTGGATGTTTTTTTGGCCGGCTTTTGTCGTATTTGGTGTTGCTGGCGCAGCAGAACCGATAGGGATGGGGCGAGCACCCCATCGGCACAGGCCATACCAGCCTGAGCTCACCGTAATGAGTCGGTTCACCGGGTTAACAGGGGATGCTGGGCCGCAGGTTTTGCCTGCAACCCGCACAGGGGGGATGTCAGCCGGATGGCTGAGCGGCGGGGTCGATCGTTGCCAGCGCCCGCATTTCCAGCCGCTGCTCGCCAGGGCGACAGACCAGCACCGAGCCTTGCTCGAACCAGTCCCCCAGCACGATGCGCCGCGCGGGCTGGCCATCAAGGGTGAAGTCGTGGATGGCGGGTCTGTGGGTGTGGCCGTGGATCATCATCCGGCAGTCATGGGAGCGCAGGGTGTCGTCCACCGCCGCGGGCGTTACATCCATGATGATCTGGCTCTTGTGGGCATTTTCCATCTGGCTTTGGCCGCGCATCTTGCAGGCGATGGCCTGACGGCGGGCGAGCGGCAGTCGCAAAAAGAGCCAGCGCAGCCACTTGAGCTGGGTGATGCGACGAAACTTCTGATACCCCTCATCCAGGGTGCAGAGCAGATCGCCGTGGCTCAGCACCACCCGCTCCCCATAGAGGTCGATAACGCAAGGGTCACCCAGCAATGTCATCCCAGCGCGCTTGGCAAATTGTTGCCCCAGCAGAAAGTCACGGTTGCCGTGGATAAAGTAGATGGGCACGTTCTGCTGGCTCAGGGCCAAGAAGGCATCGGCCATCTGTTGATGGAGCGGATTGGGGTCATCATCGCCAATCCAGAATTCGAAGAGATCCCCCAGCACATAGAGGGCATCGGCGCCGGGGGCGTCGTGCTCGAGAAAGCGCACCAGTGCCGCGGTCATATCGGGCCGCTGGGCAGAGAGGTGAATGTCACTGATAAAGAGGGTGCTCATGATGTGGGGGTCGGGCTCTCGGTCGAAACAGGGCAAACAGGGGTGGCAGAGATAGTAGACACAACAGGGGACGAATCGTGCGCTGCGGGTGCCATCGTGCCAGTTGAGGTATGGATATCGTCACGGGATGGCGGCTGCCATGACAGCTCGGCCAGATTGCGTCCCTCCAGCGTCAGCAGTGCAGCATAAGGATCGCCAGCCAACCCCAGCAACCGGCACATCGCTGCTTCCCCTTTCAATCCCTCTTCAAGGCGCAGACGCAGCACTTCGCGGTAAAAAGCATCGCCAAACCGCTCGAGCAACGCGGCCATCAGGGTGAGGTGGCGCCAGCCATTCAGCGTCTCGATGGGGGCGGGGGTGACATAGAGCTCCAGCGGCCAGCTGGCCTCGCTCTTGTCAGAACCGCTAACAGCACAGCTCTGGTCGAGACAGGAAAAGGTGCGCTCCAGCAGCCAGACATTGTCGCCTTTGGCGTATGCCAGCCAACCTTGAGTTTCGAGCGTCGCGGCAAACTCGGCGGGATCGGGATGCTGGCAGAGGATATCGAGATCGCTGCCGGGCCGATCCAGGCCGATGGCCAGCGTGCTCACCAGCGCCATATCGGCGCACTGCGCGGCCAGATCATCCCACACACCGGCGGTGAGCAGGGCATGGACCGAGCGCTGGCGCGGGTTGCCGTGGGCCAGATAGTCGAGGCGGCGCCAGTTCGGACTGGCTGTTGGGGAGGCAGATGGAAAAACTGCGGCCGGGGCCGCAGTTTTTTCAGTGCCGAGTCGGCAGAGATCAGTCAGCAAGGGTCACCTTGGTGATCACCACGTCTTCTACCGGCACGTCCTGGTGGATGCGGCCGTAGTTACCGGTCTTGACGCCCTTGATCTTGTTGACCACGTCCATACCGGCGGTCACTTCACCGAATACGCAGTAGCCGAAGCCCTGGGTGGTAGCGGATTTGAAGTCAAGGAAGTCGTTGTTGTTCACGTTGATGAAGAACTGGGCGCTGGCAGAGTGCGGCTCCATGGTGCGGGCCATGGCGATGGTGCCAATCTTGTTGGACAGGCCATTGGCCGCTTCGTTCTTGATGGGAGCGCGGGTGTCTTTCTCTTCAAAGCCCGGGGCATAGCCGCCGCCCTGGATCATGAAGCCGTCGATGACGCGGTGGAAGATGGTGTTGTCGTAGTGACCGTCACGGCAGTATTGCAGGAAGTTGGCCACGGTTTCCGGGGCTTTTTCAGCGTTCAGGGTGAGGGTGATGTCGCCGTGATTGGTGTGCAGAGTGACCATGATATGTCCTTTCATTTGATGCGGGCGACCAAGTGCCCGCAGGTGTATGGCATAAAGTGGTGGCAATTCTAGCCCATCAGGGGCTGGCGGCATAGTCTCTCTGGCGCCGTAACCGTGCTGGCAGGCGGGATTGGCCCGCTTTTCTGCCTCGTTTTCTGCCCCTGAACGGGGTATTATGACCAACCATTTTACTCACAGGCAGTGGTTAGAAGATGCTGAAGATATACAACACACTCACTCGTCAAAAAGAAGAATTCAAACCTATCCACCCGGGCAAGGTGGGCATGTATGTGTGTGGTGTCACCATCTACGATCACTGTCATATCGGCCACGGCCGCACCTTCGTCGCCTTTGATGTGGTCGCTCGCTACCTGCGTTACGCCGGTTACGACCTGACTTACGTGCGCAACATCACCGACGTGGATGACAAGATCATCAAGCGCGCCACTGAAACCCGCGTCACCTGCGACGAGCTGACCGAGCGTCTGATTGGCGACATGCACGCCGACTTCGACGCCCTCGGTATGGTGCGCCCGGATATCGAACCGCGCGCCACCCAGCACATCGAAGAGATCATCGAGCTGGTGCAATCCCTGCTGGAAAAAGAGCACGCCTACGTGGCGGATAACGGCGATGTGATGTTTATCGTCGAATCCTATGCCGACTACGGCAAGCTCTCCGGCCAGGATCTGGAGCAGCTGCAAGCCGGTGCCCGCGTTGACGTGGTCGATGCCAAGCGCAACCCGCTCGACTTCGTGCTGTGGAAGATGTCGAAGCCCGGCGAACCGACCTGGGAGAGCCCCTGGGGCCCGGGCCGTCCTGGCTGGCACATCGAGTGCTCCGCCATGAACTCCAAGCACCTTGGCAACCACTTCGACATCCACGGCGGCGGTTCCGATCTGCAGTTCCCGCACCACGAGAACGAGATCGCCCAGTCCTGCTGCGCCCACGGTGGCGACTACGTCAACACCTGGATGCACAGCGGCATGGTGATGGTGGATAAAGAGAAGATGTCCAAATCCCTTGGCAACTTCTTCACCATCCGTGACGTGCTGGCCCACTATGACGCCGAAACCGTCCGTTACTTCCTGATGTCTGGCCACTACCGCAGCCAGCTCAACTACTCGGAAGATAACCTCAAGCAAGCCCGCGCCGCGCTGGAGCGCATGTACACCGCCCTGCGCGATCTGCCGGTAGCCGCTGCTGCCGGTGGCGACGAGCAGGTAGCGCGCTTCAAGGAAGCGATGGACGACGACTTCAACACCCCGGAAGCCTACTCCGCCCTGTTCGATCTGGTGCGCGAGATCAACCGCCAGAAGGGTGAAGACATGGCCGTTGCCGCCGCGCTGGGCGCCCGTCTGCGCGAGCTGGGCGCCGTGCTCGGCATCCTGCAGCAAGACCCTGAGGCTTTCTTGAAGGGTGATGAAGCGGACGAAGAGGTTGCCGAAATCGAGCGCCTGATCGCCGAGCGCAATCAGGCCCGTGCCGACAAGAACTGGGCCGCGGCGGATGCCGCCCGCAACCGTCTCACCGAGATGGGGATCGTGCTGGAAGACAGCGCCGGCAAAACCAGCTGGCGCCGTGCCTAAGGGCCGCCGGTTGACGACCTGACGCAGAGCGCAGCCCTTGGGCTGCGCTCTTTTTTTCAGGGCCCGGCGCTTTGTTCAAGGCGCGGCTCATGCAAGCGAACATAAGGAAGATGGCACCATGAAGATATCCAGCTGGCCCGTGCTGGCACTGGCCCTCTCTGCGGCGGCCCTGATCGCCCCGGCCCATGCGGGCACCACCACCAGCGGCAAACTCGATCCGGCCGCCAGTGCCCGCGCCAAGGCCAAGGTGGCCCAGTTTCTCGACTGGGAGCGCCAAGTCAAACCGAGTGGCCTCTATCAGAGCGATCTCGGCGGCGCGCTGCCCACTATCGTCTCCCCCGAGCTGCTCTGCCTGCTCAATGCCGCCTCAAAGGCGCGCGAAATAGCCACCCGCGAGGCCCCCGACGAGAAGCCCCCCTTTGTCGAGGGCAACCCCTTCCTGCCCAACGCCTGGGATAACCTGCTGGGCTCGGAGATCCTCTCGTCGCGCGCCATCGCTGGCAGCCGGGATCGCAGCGAGGTCAAGGTGCGCTTCACCTTTGGCGAGCCGGGCACCCCGCTCGACGCCCCCAGCGGCACCTACCGTTTTGTCAGCACCTATCTGGTACTGGACGGGCCGCAAGGCGCCCGCATCACCGATATCGATGCCGGCGGCAGCTGCGATTTCTGCCAATCCGGCAGCCTGCGCGCCGCCCTCTATGAGACGCTCACCGCCTATCCAGCTGCAGGGGGAGAGCAGTGCAAGGGGTTGGGGAAATAGTTTTTAGTTGGAATTGAGGCGTGTTTGGGGAATAGAAATAAAAACCGCAGCTCAAGGCTGCGGTTTTGGGTTTTTATGAATTTGACACAGTCAATATGAAGATATTTGTTCAATTTATGTTGATATATTGCCACGTAGTGACTCACCATAAGTCTGATAGCCATCATCAGAATGAAAGCGGTCAGAATATCTAGAACCAGAAACTTCAGGAAGCAAATCACGGAATTGACCCCAATTTAATACATGGATTGGGTATAAATCTTCACCGAACGTGGCATTTAGGCCAGATGAATTCCCTGCCGGCCAATGGGAGACAATAAGTAATCGTTCAACTAGGTCTATCTCGCGTGACCAAATTTGATTACTTGGAGTTGCTTTATAACCACCTAACCTACCAACGTATACTGTAACTCTGGATGCATCTTGATTGTATTTCCATCCTTCTTGTGAAAGACGAACCCCAAAGGTTTGTTGGTCTGCTTTTCCTATATAGAGAAGTACATCTGAGCCATAAATAGGATGAGCACCATAAATCTGGTAAACACCAAAATCACAGTATTCATCTCGTAATGTATTTGTTATTTCTTCGTATGAGTAAGGTCCTTCCCAAACCACATGAATTTCTTCTTGATTCATGAGTAATATCCTAAGTGTGTTATGAAACGTGAAGGTTAATATTTATTGTTCAGCTGGAATATTTTTTAAATTATTCACATGCTTACGAGTAATGAAAATACAGCTCAAATCTATTGAATGTTTTGTTTGCACCAATTATCAATCACAGTTGATAAACGAGAGTCTTTAACTGGGTTTTGCCATACATCCCTGAAATTGACTGTTCCACTATTTGTTTTATTCTGTGGTTCATTAGTCTTGTGATGCGGGTAATTATTTCTGTAGAGCAAATCCATGTTGCTTTCGTTGAATTGTGAAACCTAACGCTGCGTTAAGGGGCTGCCAACGTTACTACCAACTTTCTGCATAACACCGTAATCACAATAATCAATGCATAGTAAAAATGCCACGCGTTGGCTGTTCCTCTTGAAGCGTTTGTTAGCTGAATTGGTTTAGATATCTAATTTATTCTGTAATTGCATACAATCAACTAAATGGAAACTTATTTCTTTATCGCTTAGAGATTTATGGTCAATTACTGGCCTAGCTTTAAATTGAGTTGCTTCAACATCTACCACTTTTAGTAGCTTATCGCGTAGTTGTTTATCCCAAGACACATTAAATCGTTGGCCGTCAGAAACAATAGCACCTCGATGACTACTAACAGAAATCATGTCTAGACGGCCAATGATATTGAGTGTTGCTGGTATTTCCTCTTTCCGACGTCCAAGTAAATTTTTATTAGACTCACTTAATCTTAAATCGTTCACGCCGGAGCCAAAGTCGACATATTCAATATTAGCTCCATCAATTGACTGGATTATATTATCTACAGCCCCTTTTGTTGTCTGAGCTGCTAGTAAAATTTTAGGGTCACCAATTAATACTGAACCATCGCTTAAGCTGTAACTAACTTTACTGTTATTACTGCCAATATTAAAACTATTTGAGATAGTAATTTTAACATGCAATCCTTTGTCAGCAATTTTGGCAACAGCATCTCTTAGACTAATAGTATCTTTATATAAAGAAACAATTACATTTGATAATTGATAGCCACCATCCGCTGCTAACGGTGCAAACAGCTCTTTATTGTTGAGAACAAAATCAACCAAAAATTCAACAGATCCCTCTCTAATTCGTACTTGATAATCGATTTGTTCACGAATATGTTTATCCGCTTTGGATTTACCTAGACTTACTGCTATAAGTTGATCGAGAATTTTACGATGATTAGAAATAAGTACATCAAGAGAGCGAAGGCTGTAACTGCCACCAGAGAATGCTAAACCTTTGGCATAAATTCTTAAATCGTCTTTCATAATTCTCCATTATAAATAACTTCGATATTCAGGGCCGTAGGTTCGATTAGCGAAGCGTAATCGGACGTTCGAGAAATAAGGTGTTATCACGGTGAAATACTCACTATCGGGCTTTCGATATACAACCCTTGCCCGATTGGGATATCTACCGCTTGCAGCTATACCCGCCATGATTTTTTCACCTATGCAACTATGTCGATTGCACTTGTTGCATAGGTGCGACAATCTGATCTCGCCATGGGGTGGGCGAGGGGCTGACTCTGAGCTAACAACCCGCCCGATCTTTGCCCCGAATAGGCTGGAGTGTGTTACCGCGGTGCAATGCGCTGCGCTTATTGCACCCTACGTCTGTTTACCGGCCTCGGTGTTGCGGGTTGGGTGTTGCCCCCCTGTTGTTCGCCGAGGTGAGACCGTTTGTCCAGGCCGCGAGGCAGGGCCGTAGGTTCGATTAGCGAAGCGTAATCGGACGTTCGAGAAATAAGGTTTATTACGGTGAAATACTCACTTTCGGGCCTTCAATATAAAGCCGTTTCCCGATAAGGATATCTGCCGCTTGCTGCTCTGGCACACCATGATTTTTTCACCTATGCAACCATCTTGATGGAGTCTGTTGCATAGGTGCGACAATTTGCTCTCGCCATGGGGTGGGCGAGGGGCTGACTCTGAGCTAACAACCCGCCCGATCTTTGCCCCGAATAGGCTGGGGTGTGTTACCGCGGTGCAATGCGCTGCGCTTGTTGCACCCTACGCCTGTTAACCTGCCTCGGGGCGGCTGGTTGGCTGTTGCCCCCTGTTGTTCGCCGAGGTGAGTCCGTTTGTCCAGGCCGCGAGGCAGGACGCCGAGCGAGCGCCGCTGGGCCAGGGATGGCCCATCGGCGCGTGCCGTGGGACAAACGGGTGAACCGAGGGAACCCGACGTAGGAGGGCGAACAAGTGGGGGATTAGACCTTTGGTGACTTTGGGTCTTTCCAAAGTCACTCGCCAAGCCGCGCAGCGGCGGCGAAACCCCGTCGAGGACGAAGTCCTCGTGTCCTGCATGGCGAAGCCATGCCATTTAGGCTGGCGATATTCCGCTATGCAATGACGTTACCGACCCCCTCACCCTAGCCCTCTCCCGCAAGGGGAGAGGGGACGGTTACCGCGGACGATTACGCTTCGCTAATCGACCCTACGCTAAAGTCGCTACCGCCCCTGACTCTCGCTACCAGATTGCGCCGTTGACCATTGATCTCGGAAAAGGGGTCAACAGACGCCCGTCGCCATATTACGGAGCCAGAGTGGTCTTATCTATGGTTTTGATGAGCTAACTATCAGAAAAGAGTGGTTTTTTGCGCTGGCACAAACTTTTATTAATTAGCGATTAGTTGTTGGTTGTCGGGCTTGGAGCTGGCAGGGCGGTGGGGGGACGCTGCGAGAGGCGTGCAAACGGTAAAAAAAGAGTGAAGCGCAAACGGTAAAGAAGGAGAGTGCAAACGGAAAAAAGCGAAGGGGCCCGCGGTGGGCCCCTTGTTGTTGGCGCTCGACGCCGCTATTTGGCGGCGGGGGTAGGGAAGTATTTGCTGTGCAGCAGCGGGTATTCGCTGCTCGCCAGCACCTGGGTCAAGCCGGTCTGGAACTCCTTGACCAGCTCGTCGCTCACCGGATGGCTGAAGGCGAAGCAGAACTGCTCGGAGCTCAGTACCCACTGCTCCTTGAAGCGGGCGGGGTCGAGTTTTTGTTCGACGATCAGCTGCTCCATGGTGGTCTTGTTGGTGGAGACCAGATCGACCCGGCCGGAGGTGAGCATCTTGAGCGCCTGTGCCAGCCGGTTGGCGGCCATCAGTTTGGTCTCGTCAAAGCCGTTGTTGAGCAGCAGTTGCTCCCCCACATCGGCCCGTACCGCGCCGATATTGAACGTCTTGGCATCGTCGAGCTTGGTGATGGTGATATTGCGATCGGCCAGCCCCACCAGCACGATCTCGGCATACCCGATGGGGCAGGCCCACTTGAACAGGGGGTCCCGCGCCTGGGTGCGGGCGGTGGAGAAGAGCACCGCATTGGGCTTTTGGGTCAGCAGGTAGTAGCCGCGCGCCCACGGCATGATGGTGACGGGCTGCGCTGGCGTATTGGTCTTTTTCCACACCAGTTGCAGCAGCTCGACTGCGAGGCCGGTGGGGGCGCCGCTGGCATCGGCGTAGTTGTAGGGTTTGTACTCTTCGGTGATGTAGTGCAGTTTGCCAAGCTCAGGACTCGCCTGTGCGAGGGTGGCCAGCAGCGCCCCGGCCAATCCAATCCATGGTTTCATTTTTGCCATCCTGATCAAGGGAATATCTGCTCAAGTGTGACCAAGCTGGCTGATTTCGCCAAGGCGACGGAGCATGTTTGGCAAAAAAGCGCGGGCGCATGCCGCCATCTTGCGCCCTATGTCGGCGGCGATCAGGGCATTAGCGCAGCGGCAGGTATTTGGCTTGCAGGGCCGAGAAATCCGCCGAGGCGACGACGTGGGTCAGCGCCTGCTGAAAGAGGGCGACCTCGCTGTCGGGCACCTGACGGCTGAAGGCGTAGCAGAGCGGTCTGGCATCCAGCACGAAGGCGACATGAAAGTCATCCGGCTTGAAGCCCAGTTGTTGCAGGGTTTGATAGCCCGCCAGCTTGTTGGTCGCAAAGAGATCGGCGCGACCTGAGGTGAGCATTTTGGCCGCCTGGGTGAGGCGATTGGCCAGCATCAGCTGGCGTTCATCGATACCGCGTTCGAGCAGCAGCTGTTTGGAGACGGTAGAGCGCACCACGCCGACCTTGTAGCGGCTGATCTCGGCCACGGAGCCTAGGGTGATGTTGTCCGCCTTGCGCCCCAGCAGCACAAACTCCGAGTGATCGATGGGGCAGGCCCACTTGAAGAGTGCTTCCCGCTGCGGGGTGCGGGCGGTGGCAAACAGCACCACATTGGGTTTTTGTTGCAGCAGGTTGTAGCCCCGGGCCCACGGCAGAATGCGGATGGGCTGGGGCGATACGCCCCGCGCTTTCCAGATAAGCTGCATCAGCTCCACCGACAATCCGGTTGGCATCCCTTGCTGGTCGCTGAAATTAAACGGGGGAGAGATTTCGCTCAGATACTCGAGCT
Source organism: Aeromonas sp. R9-2 (assembly GCF_040908025.1). NCBI lineage: Bacteria > Pseudomonadati > Pseudomonadota > Gammaproteobacteria > Aeromonadales > Aeromonadaceae > Aeromonas > Aeromonas sp. R9-2. The sequence goes on along the minus strand of NZ_JBFOCX010000025.1, from coordinate 28,304 downwards.
TGCCCGGATCGGCCTGCGCGAAGGTGGCCCACAGGAGCAGTAGCAGATGAGGTAGGTGCCATGTCCGCACGGGAAAGATCCTTCACAATCAACTATGTAGCCCAGTTTGACTGCTTGCGGCGGGAATAGCTAGCCACCTCTATTGCATCTTTCATCAATAAAATGGGCAGCGAACTGCTGCCCAGCGGGTGAGTGAGTGCTCAGCGCACCGGCAGGTATTTGGCCTGCAATTTGCGAAACTCTTCCGAGGCGAGGGCGCGGGTCAGGCCCTGCTGAAAGAGGGTGATCTCGCTGTCGGGCACCTGACGGCTGAAGGCGTAGCAGAGCTGCTCTGCGCTCAGCACCATGGCCACGTTGAAGTCGTCGCTGCTCAGCTTCAATTCGCGGATGGCGTCATATCCCGCCAGCTTGCTGGTGGCGAGCAGGTCGGCGCGGCCGGAGAGCAGCATCTTCAACCCCTGCGACAGGCGGTTGGCCGGGATGATGTTGTTGTCATCCATGCCGTTGTTGAGCAGCAGCTGCTCGGCGGCGTCCGAGCGCACCGCGCTGATCTTGTACTGGCTCATCTGTTCGAAGGCGGTCAGGGTGATGTTCTGCGCTTTGCGGCCCAGCAGTATGTACTCCGAGTAGCCGATGGGGCAGACCCACTTGAAGAGATCCTCCCGGGCCTGGGTGCGGGCGGTGGAGAAGAGCACCACGTTGGGCTTCTGGGTTAGCAAGTAATAACCTCGCGCCCAGGGCAGGATGCGCACCGGCTGGGGTGTCACGCCGCTGTGTTGCCAGATCATCTGCAGCAGATCGACCGCAAGGCCGGTGGGCTGGCCTTGCGGATCGCTGAAGTTGTAGGGGGGGTACTCTTCGGTGAGGTACTCGAGCTTGCCCAGATCAGCCCGGGCCGTCGAGGCCCAGCAGAGCAGCAACAGATGACAGATCAGCCATATCCTCATTGGGAACATCCTTAGCGATCAACCTTCCCTTGAGTGTGACCATGAACAGAGTAAATAGCCACTCACGGCCGTTACCAGCGGGCGCGGATCTGCCCGATGGGCTGGTAGGCCTCATCCCGCAGCCCCACCAGCAGGGTCTTGCCATCCGCTTGCAGCCGGAACTCGCCGTAGCGGGCCGCTTCGTACTGCTCTCCTGTGCCCTCTTCAAAGAAGTAGGCATCGGGGCCGATCTGCCACTGCCGCTCGCTCTGGTGCACCTGCAATAGCCGCTCATCGCTGGCGAGCCGATCCGGTTTGCCATCGGCCACCAGACTGGCCACCTGATGGGCATCGAGGCGGATCACCAGGGTGTCGCTGCCCTTGTTTTGAGTAGTTTGGGCGTCGCGGCTGGTCAGCTCGCGGGCAATTTCGTAGTTGAGCCGCATATAATCCCCCTGCATCAGGGAGCGGGGATCGACCGGAGCGAGCCGCAGCAGCACCACTTCGCCGCTGCTCATGGCGTGCTCATAGCGCCAGACGGTGGCATTGATGCCTGCCAGGAGGGCGAGGCAGCTCAGCAACAGGGCGAGCTGTCGGGTCACAGGTTTCATGAATCGCTCCTTGCCGCGAAGGTGGTGAGCAGCTGGCGGGCACCCAGTAGCAGGATGCCGGAGCCCAGCAGCAGCCAGGATTTGGTCATCAGGGTGAGCCCCAGATCGTAGTAATAGAGCGAGCCATAGCCGAGCAGCAGCAGGGCTGAGAGAGTCATCAGCCCCAGACTGCCGGCATAAAACCCGAGGATCAGCACCAGTGCGCCCGCCCCCATACCGGGGATGATGGCGCTGATCAGCACCAGCGGCAGGCCAAACAGCAGGGGGAGCTTGAGCTTCATCATCACCGCCAGCAGCAGGGCGGCGCAGAGCAGGGGATTGATCCAGAGCGGCAGGCGGGACAGCCCCAGCTCGTCCAGCACGCTGCTGCCGCCATCCCACAGCGGATGGTGCAGACGGCCCAGCACCAGCAGCGAGAGGGCCAGCCCCAGCGTGATGGAGTGGTTGAGCTGGTGGCGCTCTGGATCCCTATCTGCCCGCAGCCAGCAGAAGGTGATGGCCGCCATCACCAGCGGCAGCGCCAGCAGTTGCAGCCCGAGGCAGGCAAGGCCAAGAGTGAGCAGCAGTGCCGCCGCCACGCTGTGAAACAGCCGCACCAGCCAGTGATCGAACAGCACGGCGATGGCAAGGGAGAGCAGGCACAACCCAAACCAGAGCAGAGCGTGATGGAGATCCAGCTGATCGAGCAGGCCATAGAGCAGCCAGGCATCGGCCGCCAGGGTGAGGGCCAGCACGAACTGATCCCAGAGATCGCCGCTTTGGCTGCGGTTGAGGGCATAGGCCCCCGCCAGCAGCACGGCCCCCAGCAGCAGGGCGCTGTTGGCCTCGCGGGTCAGCTGCTCGAAGGTGAGAAACAGGAAAAAGAGCAGGAACAGGGCGGCAATCCAGCCCACCAGCCCGAGCAGAAAGCGGCTCGACCAGTGGGGCTGGGTGTCACGGGGCATCTCCCCCTCCACCAGATTGGCCTGTTGCAGCGCTTGCCAAAGGGTCAGATCACTCATGAGACCTCCGTTGTTGTTGCAGCCAGTGGGCGGCGGTGACAGAAAGGCCGATGGCGATCAGGCTCAGCAGCAAGAAGCCATTGATATCGGGTTCCATCCACTTGCCCAGCACCGCGAGGATGACGGCAATCAGGCTGAGGCACCCCATGGCGAGTCCGGCGATAAATCTGTGGTGCCACAAGGCATAGGCCGCGGCGAGCCAGCCAAGCCAGAGCGGCCACACCAGCGCAGAGGCGGCATCGAAGAGCGCTAGCAGGGCGAGCAGGGTGGCGCCAAGTCCGGCGGCAAGACCAGCCAGCCAGCTTGGCATCAGGCGCCAGCGGTTTGGCGCCAGCAGAAGCAGACCCCAGAGGGCGGCGTTGAGCAGGGTAAGGCACCAGCCCAATCCCTCTTCATCGAAGGTAAAGAAGAGCGTGAACAAACCGAGCCGCCAGTAGAGCACCAGCGCCAGCTGGCCGAGCAGCCAGCTCAAGGTCCAGAGCAGGGGGCTTTGGCCAAATGCCGCCAGCGGCACCAGCATCAGCGCCCAGGTGGCGAACAGTTGCCAGGGATCGGCGCCGGTCTGGTAGGTCTGACCCACCAGCGCCAGCAGGGCGCCGATATTGAGGGCGATGGCGAGCAGCAGTGCCTGACGGGGGGTATCCCCCAGCGGTTTGCGCCACAGCAGAAGCAGCATGGCGAGCAGCGGTGCCTCCAGCAGGGCGAGGCGGGAGACCCGGCCCAGCTCTTGCCAGTTGAAGGCGACGAAGAAAATAAGGCCAGCCCCGATACAGAGGGCACCGAGCCAGAGCAGCAGCCGGTCAAACAGCCAGTGCCAGCGCGCCGGATGGGGGGGAAGATCGGCGAGGGTCAGGGCGTCCGCCAGCTTCTCTGGCGCCAGCCGTCCCTGTTTGACCCATTCGAGAAGCGTCTCTCTTGATACGTTGTGCATGGGGGGACTCCACGAGGTTTGCCCCATTATGGCATGAGGCGCCCGCAACCGTGCACTGCCCCTTGGCTCTGTGGCTGGTGGTTGCGACAGCGGATTACGCAATAGACAAAGCAGCAAACAAAAAAGCCCTCCGAGGTGGAGGGCTTGGTCATCGGATACGGGCCATCAGGCAAAGATCAGGGTGCTCACCCCGAGGCCGACGAAGAGGATGGCGCAGGCGATGCGGATCCCCTTGAGCGGCAGCTTGTCCGCCCCCAGCTTGCCGATCAGCACCACAGGCACGTTGGCCAGCATCATGCCGAGGGTGGTACCGGTAATGACCTGCACCAGCGAGTCATATTTGGCGGCCAGCAATACGGTGGCGATCTGGGTCTTGTCGCCGATCTCGGCGATGAAGAAGAGCACGAAGGTGGCCATAAAGGGGCCGTATTTATCCAGCGGGCTCTCCTCGTCATCCATCTTGTCCGGCACCAAAATCCAGATAGCCATGGCGATAAAGGCGATGGCGACCAGCCAGGTCATTATCTTGGGATCGAGCCAGCGGCTGATGAACTCGCCAATCCAGGCAGCGCCCGCATGGTTGAGCAAGGTAGCCGCCAGCATGCCGGCGATGATGGGCCAGGGCTTGCGAAAACGGCAGATGAGCAGCAACGCCAACAGCTGGGTTTTATCGCCGATTTCGGCAATAGCGACGCTGAGGGTTGAGGTTAACAAGGCTTCCATAAAAATGACCGGGGGACGGAATTGTTATAAACCAAAGACAAGCCTGCGCCATCCGTCCCCGGTATTGGCACTGGCCCGTCAAAGGTCTTGTCAAATCCATGGCTGGCATGGATCACCCTGACCATGGTGATTTGGCACCAAGTATGTTGATCAGGGTCGCAAACCGGTATTCATGCAATGAATGGCACCGGTGTGCGAGACTACTCCCCCTCGATGGGAGCGGGCATTCTAGGGAAAAACCGCATGAGTGACAAGGGGATCAGCCACCCACCAGCTTGACGCTGAAACCGGCTTTCTCCAGCTCGGTTTTGATCAGGTCCCGTTTATCCCCCTGGATCTCGATCACTCCCTCCTTGATACCGCCTCCGGTGCCGCACTTTTTCTTGAGCAGGGTGGCCAGGGATTTTTGCTGATCGACGGGTACGCCATGAATGGTGATCACCCCGGCGCCCTTGCGCCCCTTGGTCTCGCGGCGAATGCGCACGGTGCCGTCGGTGGGGAAGGGGGAGGCGGATTGGGGAGCGCTCTGCTCCTTGATCATGCCGCCATCTGTGCTGTAAACGAGGCGGCTGTTGTTGTCGTGACTCATGGCAATACTTTATGGGTTAGCTAAGCGGAGTTTGATTTTACTCAAATAAAAGTTGAAGACACAGCTTATAATGCCCCAAGTAAAAGCGAATTATTATTGTTTAACTTCAGGAGTCAGTCATGGTACTCACGCAGTTGTCACCGGGACAGAGTGCTCGCATCAAGAATATGAATCAGCTCGCCCGGCCGCTGCGCCGCAAACTGATGGTGATGGGCCTGTTGCCCCAGACTGAAGTCATCTATCTGCGCTCCGCCCCCTTGGGGGACCCGCTCCAGATCCAGTGCCAGGGGATCTGTCTCTCCATGCAAAAGAGTCTGGCCCAGCAAATAGAAGTCGAGCCGGTATAACCCCCTGCTCGGCTGCCGCTCCGGTCAAGAAAGTCACCGGGAGCGGTTCAGAGACAAGAAGTCGAACCTGCAAAGCGGCTTGCCACACGCACGCGGCGGGTTCAGAAGAAAATAGAGGTAGAGCTGGTATGAATTATTCCCTGGTAACGGTAGGTAACCCCAATAGCGGCAAGACCTCCCTGTTCAACGCCCTGACCGGTGCCCGCCAGCAGGTAGGCAACTGGAGTGGTGTCACCGTCGACAAGAAGATGGGTGAGTTCAGCGCGGGTGAGCATCACTTCAAGCTGATGGATCTGCCCGGCATCTATAGCCTGGCCAGTCAGGATGGCAGTCTGGACGAGCAGATCGCCAGTCGCTTTGCCCAGGGCCAACAGCCCGACCTGCTGCTCAACGTCATCGACGCCGCCAATCTGGAGCGCTCCCTCTACCTCACGCTGCAACTGCGCGAACTGGGCCTGCCGATGGTGGTGGTGCTCAACAAGCTGGATATCCTGCAAAAGCGCCGCATCGTCATCGACGAGAGCAAGCTCGGCAAATCCCTCGGTTGCCCGGTGGTGGCCCTCTCTGCCCACAACAGCAAGCAGGTTGCCGCCTTCAAGCAGCAGATCCGGCAGTTTATCGGTCAGCCGCAAGCCGCCTTGCAGCTCGATTACGGCCACGCGCTTGAAACCGATCTGGCGGAGCTGGAGACCCTGCTCGCCCCGCATCACCTCACTACCCGTGGCCGCGCCCTGCGCCTGCTGGAAGAGGATGCGGTGATGCAGGAGACCCTGCTGCCCGGTCAGCAGGCGGCCGCCGCCAATGTAGTGGCTCGCGCCCATCAGGGACAGGATATCGACCTGCAACTGGCGGATATTCGCTACGGCCATATCCACCAGTGGGTACAACAGGCTCGTCAGCAGAAGGGCAAGCTCACCGAGGCCCAGAGCGAGTGGCTGGATCGGGTGCTGCTCAATCGCTGGATTGGCATCCCCTTCTTCCTGTTTGTCATGTACCTGATGTTCCTGTTTGCCATCAACGTCGGCAGCGCCTTTATCGACTTCTTTGACATCATGGGCGGCGCCCTGTTTGTCGATGGGGTGCACCACCTGCTGGGGCTGGTCAATGCCCCCGAGTGGCTGGGCGCCATTCTGGCAGACGGCTTCGGCGTTGGTTTGCAGACCGTGGCCACCTTTATTCCGGTGATTGGCTGCCTCTATCTGTTCCTCGCGGTGCTCGAGAGCTCCGGCTATCTGGCCCGTGCCGCCTTCGTGGTGGATGCCCTGATGCGCCGCCTCGGCCTGCCGGGCAAGGCGTTCGTGCCGATGCTGATGGGCTTTGGTTGTACCGTCCCCTCAGTGATGGCGACCCGTACCCTCAACTCCGAGCGGGAGCGGCTGATGACCTCCGCCATGGCCCCCTTCATGTCGTGCGGTGCCCGTCTGCCGGTTTACGCCCTGTTTGCGGTGGCTTTCTTCCCCGAGTCAGGTCAGAACCTGGTGTTCGGTCTCTACCTCATCGGCATTCTGGTGGCGGTGCTCACCGGCCTGTTGCTGCGCAGCACCCTGCTGCCGGGCAAGAGCGACTCCATGCTGATGGAGATGCCGGATTACGAGTGGCCGCGTCCGGTCAACGTTGCCATCAAGACCTGGCAGAAGCTTAAATCCTTCGTCTTTGGCGCCGGTAAAACCATCGTGCTGGTGGTTGCCGTGCTGAGCGTGCTCAATTCCCTGGGTACCGATGGCAGCTTCGGCCATCAGGAGCAGGAGAGCTCGGTGCTGAGCAAGATCAGCCAGGCGGTGACCCCGGTGCTGCACCCCATCGGTGTACGCGATGACAACTGGCAGGCCACGGTCGGTATCGTCACCGGTATCTTCGCCAAAGAGGCGGTGGTCGGAACCCTCAACAGCCTCTACGCCGGTGGTGGCGATGCAGAGGAGGAGAGCGAGTTCTCGCTGGTGGCCAGTTTCCACGAGGCGATCGACGCTGTGGCGGCCAATCTGGCGGAGATCAACCCGAGCGACCCCATGGGGCTTGATGTTGGCAACCTTGACGACCAGAAAGCTGCCGCCGAAGCGCAGGAGGTCGATGTTTCCACCTACGGCAACATGCAGACCCACTTCGACGGGGCGGCCGGTGCCTTCTCCTACTTGCTGTTCGTGTTGCTCTACATGCCCTGCGCCGCCGCCATGGGCGCGCTGGTGCGGGAAACCGGTCGCCAGTGGGCGCTGATGACGGCGGTATGGTGCAATTACATGGCCTTTATGTGCGCCACCCTCTTCTATCAGGTGGCCACCTTTGCCGCTCACCCGGAGCAGAGCCTGTTCTGGATTGTCAGCTACGGCCTCTCTCTGGTACTGCTCTGGTGGGCCGGTCGCCGTCACGGTGACATCGTTGCCCGCAAGGTGGTGACCTTATGATCCTGCGCGAGCTGGGGGATTACCTCGCCGCGCAGCAGAAGGTGAGCCGGCGTGATCTGGCTCGCCACTTCCACACCTCGGAAGATGCGGTGGAGGCCATGCTCGGCGTCTGGATGCGCAAGGGGCGGGTCATCAAGCGTGAAAGCCGGGTCTGTGGTGGCAGTTGCTGCGGCAAGAGCGAGGAGGTGATGTTCGAGTGGTGTGACGCGGGTCAGATTGGCATCAAGATCCGCTAAACGACTACCCAACCTCATCACCAAAGATCGAACAATAAAAAACGGCAGACCCTGCACAAGGGTCTGCCGTTTTTATTGCTGCACACTGGCGGGATCAGGCGCTCTGGCGAGCCTCGCTCAGCAGTGCCAGCGCCGGTTGGGCGTTGTCCGGCATCAGCCGGTAGGCTTTGTGGTGTTTGACCAGGGTGGTTTTCTTGTTGCCTTGGCTCAGCAGCAGGCCGTGTTTGAAGGCCGCCTCAGCCAGCACCTTCTCGTCACCGCGCACATAGAGGGTGAGGGGTTTGACAAGCTCACCGTCCTCGATATGGCCTTCATATTCGCTATGGCTTACCACCAGACTCGCCTGACCGCCCGATTGCAGGCGCAGCTTGGCGTTCACCTCGCTCTCGGTCAGCACCAGCCAGCCTGCCGTTGCCAGCTCCTCCAGCAGGGCCGCCAGCTTGGCCCCCAGTTGCTGCGGATTGATCATGGCGCACTGGTATTGGAAGGCGATGCGCTCAAGCAATCCCTTGAGATCGGCGCCCGCGCCCAGCGTGCGGCCAAGCTGCACCCAAGCTTTCAAATCTTCCATCACCAGACGGGAGAAGCGCTTCTCCTTGAGGGAGTCGGCCATCCAGGTGCAGAGAAAGTGGCTCTCTTGCGCCGGAGTGCGCTTGCCCGCCTTTTGCTCGGCGGTGCGGGCCAGTTCGGCCAGACTCTGGGTGGCCATCTCGAACAGGGCCTGATTGTAGGTTGGAGAGGTCATAAGCAATCCTTGAGTTGACCACCAGGGGCCAACACCGATGACAGAGATGGCAAAGGCGCCAGTGGCGCCTTTGCGGTTCAATAGAGCAACTGTCCGCCTTATTTCGGCTGACGGGGCTTCTTGGCTGCAGCCAGACGCTTGAGGCGCTGACCCTGCAGCTTGGCTTCGGCCATCACCTGGGCCACGGCGTTATCTTCACGCTGCGGGCGCTTGCCAAAGCGACGACGCTCTTGCAGCTGTTTGATCAGCTCGTCACGGCTGCTCACCTCATAGCCAGGCACCATGATGCGGCGGATCTTCTGGCCGATCAGGGCCTCGATCTCCAGCAGGGTGCGCTCCTCTTCACGGCTGACGAAGGAGATGGCCATGCCGCGCTTGCCGGCACGACCGGTACGACCGATGCGGTGCACGTAATCTTCCGCTAGGAACGGCAGATCATAGTTGACCACGTATTCCAGATCCGGAATGTCCAGACCACGGGCGGCCACTTCGGTGGCGACCAGTACCCGTACCTTGCCTTCCATGAATTCGCGCAGGGCGCGGCGACGGTTGCCCTGGGCCTTCTCGCCATGGACCACGGCGGACTTGATGCCGTCGAGGTTCAGCTCCTCGACCAGCACATCACAGCTCTCGCGGGTACTGGCGAACACCAGCACCTGCTGCCAGTTCTGCTTGCCAATCAGCTCTGAGAGCAGCTCGCGCTTGCGCTTCTGCTCGACCGGATAGACGGTGTGGCTGACGGTGTCGGCGGTGGAGTTCTGCTTGTTGACGCTGACGATCTGCGGTCTGTCCAGCATCAGGTTGGCCAGCTTCTTCACCGCATCGGAGAAGGTGGCGGAGAAGAGCAGGTTCTGACGGGTCTTGTTGACCGCTTGCAGGATCTTTTGCACATCGGCACTGAAGCCCATGTCGAGGATGCGATCCGCTTCATCCATCACCAGACACTCGACGCCGGAGAGGCTGAGGTTGCAGGCGGTGAGGTGCTCCAGCAGACGGCCCGGGGTGGCCACAATGATGTGAGCGCCCGCTTTGAGCTTCTTGGCCTGCACGTCCTGCTTGCCACCGCCGACGATGGTGATGGTGGTGATATCGAGATACTTGGCGAAGTCATTGATGTTGCTCGCCACCTGAGCCGCCAGCTCGCGGGTCGGGGTCAGGATCAGCACCCGGGCGTTGGAAGGCTGGACCGGAGCCGGATTGTCTACCAGACGCTGCAAGATGGGCAGGGCGAAGGCGGCGGTCTTGCCGGTACCGGTCTGGGCGCTGGCCAGCACATCGCGGCCACGGCGAATGGCCGGGAGCGCCTGTTGCTGCACAGGGGTCATCTCCTGATAACCGCAATCTGAGACAGCACGCAAAATCTCGGGGGCAAAATCGAACGATTCAAATCTCATAATGGGTTCCTGTGTTCCAGCTGGGCTGTGTTTGGCTTGGTTAGCTCGGCATGAGCGAGACGGAGGTTGTAACCACCGACGGCTGCGCCTGACATCAAGTCAGAGAGTGAGCCGGAAAATGGCGGGCGCGAAGTGTAACAGATAGACGTCACAAATTCTGCCTCAAATGGTTGGAGTTTTTCCCGTGGCAGTTGCCCAGTGTAGGAGCCACCGCAAGGCACTGCATCTAGTTATCTTCACGGCTGCCAGGAGCGTATGAGCGGTTGGTGAGCGCGCATAGAAAATCAGCCCCGCATTGGCGAGGCTGATTGTGAAAGCGCATCAGGGTCTTGGTCGGTCGGATCAGACCGCCAGATAGTCCATGATCCCTTCGGCCGCTTTGCGCCCTTCGTAGATGGCGGTCACCACCAGATCGGAGCCGCGTACCGCGTCGCCACCGGCAAACACCTTGGGGTTGCTGGTCTGGAAGGCATATTCCGCCTGCTCGCGTGCCTTGATGCGATCCCGGTTGTCGAGCTCGATGCCGAACTCCGCCATCCAGGGCTGGGGATTGGGCTGGAAGCCAAACGCCATCACCACGGCATCGGCAGCCAGCACCTGCTCGGAGCCTTCGATAACCACCGGGTTGCGGCGGCCATTGGCATCGGGTTCACCCAGCTCGGTGCTCACCACCTTGATGCCGACGGTGCGACCGCGGGCATCCAGCTCGACCGCCACCGGTTGCAGGTTGAACATGAACTCAACCCCCTCCTCGCGGGCGTTTTTCACCTCCCGCTTGGAGCCCGGCATGTTCTCCTCGTCGCGGCGATAGGCACAGATCACCTTGGCGGCTCCCTGACGGATAGCGGTACGCACGCAGTCCATGGCGGTATCACCACCGCCCAGTACCACCACCTGCTTGCCGGCGAAGTCGATGTAGTCGGCTTGTGCCTTCTCGAAGCCCAGCAAGCGGTTGGCGTTGGCGATGAGGTAGGGCAGGGCATCATAGACTCCCGGCGCCTCTTCGTTGGCAAAGCCACCCTTCATGTACTTGTAGGTGCCGACCCCGAGGAAGACCGCATCGAACTCGCCGAGCAGGTCGGCGAAGGTGATGTCCTTGCCCACTTCGGTCTCGAGACGAAACTCCACGCCCATCCCCTGGAATATCTCGCGGCGACGCTGCATCACCTCTTTTTCCAGCTTGAAGGAGGGGATGCCAAAGGTGAGCAGGCCGCCGATCTCCGGATACTTGTCAAACACCACCGGGGTGACGCCGTTGCGTGCCAGCACGTCGGCACAGGCGAGACCAGCCGGGCCCGCACCGATGACGGCGACCCGCTTGCCGGTCTTGACCACGTTCGAGAGATCGGGCTTCCAGCCCATCTCGAACGCCTTGTCGGTGATGTACTTTTCGATATTGCCGATGGTCACCGCGCCGAAGCGATCGTTGAGGGTGCAGGAGCCCTCACAGAGGCGATCCTGCGGGCAGACCCGACCGCACACTTCCGGCAGGCTGTTGGTCTGGTGGGAGAGCTCTACCGCCTCCAGAATGCGCCCCTCTTTGGCCAGTTTCAGCCAGTTGGGGATGTAGTTGTGGACCGGACACTTCCATTCGCAGTAGGGGTTGCCGCACTCGAGGCAGCGATCCGCCTGCATCTGTACCTGCGGCTGATTGAAGGACTCGTAGATCTCCACAAACTGGATTTTGCGGATCTTGAGCGGCTTCTTGGGCGGGTCGACCCGCTGGACATCGATAAACTGAAATACGTTCTGGCTCATAGGGTTCCCTCCTTATTGCGCCTGGATTCTGAGTTCTGCACTGGAACGGCTGGTGTGACCCAGCAGCGATTTCACGTCGCTGGACTTGGGTTTGATCAGCCTGAACTTGGGCACATAGGAGTCGAAGTTGGCCAGGATCTCCTCGGCGCGCGAGCTGCCGGTCTCATTGAGGTGCGCCGTGATGATGCCGCGCAGGTGCTCCTGATGGATGGCGAGATCCGCCACGTCCAGCAGTTCCACCAGCTCGGGGTTGGTGCGCTTGGCGAAGTTGCCGCATTCGTCGAGCACGTAGGCAAAGCCGCCGGTCATGCCCGCCGCGAAGTTGACGCCGGTCTGACCCAGTACGGTGACGATACCGCCGGTCATGTATTCACAACCGTTGTCGCCAATCCCCTCGACTACCGCCAGGGCGCCGGAGTTGCGCACCGCGAAACGCTCGCCGGCAGTGCCTGCGGCGTAGAGTTTGCCGCCGGTGGCGCCGTAGAGGCAGGTGTTGCCGATGATGGCCGCTTCATGGGATTTGAACGCCACACCGACATGGGGCTTGATCACCAGCTTGCCGCCGGTCATCCCCTTGCCCACGTAGTCGTTGGCGTCACCGGTGAGGATCATCTCAAGGCCACCCGCGTTCCAGACGCCGAAGCTCTGGCCTGCGGTGCCGTTGAAGTGCACCTTGACCGGATCCGCCGCCATCCCCTGATTGCCGTGACGTTTGACGATCTCGCCCGAGAGGCGCGCACCCACCGAGCGGTCGGTGTTGCGAATGTCGTAGCGGAACTCGCCACCGCTTGAGGTTTCCACCGCTTCCAGCAGATCTTCCACCATCTTGAGGTTGAGCGGCCCCTTGTCGAAGGTGGGGTTGTGTTGCTGGCTGAACAGGCTGGAGCCTGCCGGCGCAACCGGACGGGCCAGAATGCCGGAGAGATCCAGCTTGGCCTGACGAGCGGTGAGGCCGGGCAGGGCTTCCAGCAGATCGGTGCGGCCAATCAGGTCGGTCAGCTGGGTGACGCCGAGCTGGGCCATCAGTTCGCGGGTCTCTTCGGCGATGAACTTGAAGTAGTTCATCACCATCTCCGGCAGGCCGGTGAAGTGCTCGCGACGCAGCTTCTCATCCTGAGTGGCAACGCCGGTGGCGCAGTTGTTCAGGTGGCAGATCCGCAGGTATTTGCAACCGAGTGCCACCATGGGGCCTGTGCCAAAACCGAAGCTCTCGGCGCCGAGGATGGCCGCCTTGATGATGTCGAGACCGGTCTTGAGACCACCATCCACCTGCAGCCGCACCTTGTGGCGCAGACCGTTGGCGACCAGCGCCTGCTGGGTCTCGGCCAGACCCAGTTCCCACGGGGAGCCGGCATATTTGACCGAGGTGAGGGGGCTCGCGCCAGTGCCGCCGTCATAACCGGAGATGGTGATGAAGTCGGCATAGGCCTTGGCCACGCCGCAAGCGATGGTGCCCACACCGGGCTCGGAGACCAGTTTCACCGACACCAGACAGCTCGGGTTGATCTGCTTGATGTCGAAGATGAGCTGGGCCAGATCCTCGATGGAGTAGATGTCGTGGTGCGGCGGCGGCGAGATCAGGGTCACGCCGGGCACGGAATAGCGCAGCTGGGCGATCTGGGCAGTGACCTTGTCACCGGGCAGTTGGCCACCCTCGCCGGGCTTGGCCCCCTGCGCCACCTTGATCTGCACCACATCGGCGTTCATCAGGTAGTGGGGGGTGACGCCAAAGCGGCCGGAGGCCACCTGCTTGATGCGGGAGTTCTTCTCGGTACCGAAACGCTTGGGATCTTCGCCCCCTTCGCCGGAGTTGCTTTGACCGCCGAGGCGGTTCATGGCAACAGCCAGCGCCTCGTGGGCCTCAGGGCCGAGGGCGCCGATGGACATGGCGGCGGAGTCAAAGCGGGGGAACAGCTTGTCGGCTGGCTCAACTTTATCCAGCGCGACTGGATTGTCGACCTTCTTCAGGGCCAGTAGATCGCGCAGAGTGGCAACCGGGCGCTCGTTCACCAGACGGGCGTACTCTTTGTAATCGGCATAGTTGCCGGAGCGCACCGCGGTTTGCAGGGTCTGCACCACATCCGGGTTGTAGGTGTGGTACTCGCCGCCGTGGACAAACTTGAGCAGGCCGCCGTGGGGGAGGGGCTTGCGCACCAGCCAGGCCTGACGGGCCAGATTGTGCTGATCCTGCTGGATGTCGGCAAAGTCGGCACCCTGAATACGGCTGGAAACGCCGCGGAAGCAGGTATCGACCACCAACTTGGCCAGGCCCACAGCTTCAAACAGCTGGGAGCAGCGATAGCTGGCGACCGTGCTGATGCCCATCTTGGACATCACCTTGTAGAGCCCCTTGTTGATGCCGTTGCGGTAGTTGACCATGGCCTGGCGCAGGGACATGGTGAGCACGCCCTCTTCAACCTGTTTGGCCAGGGTTTCGTAGGCGAGATAGGGGTAGATGGCGGTCGCGCCAAAGCCCAGCAGCACCGAGAAGTGGTGCGGATCGCGGCAGCTTGCGGTCTCCACCAGAATGTTGGCGTCGCAGCGCAGGTTGTTGTCCACCAGGGTGCGCTGTACCGCACCCACCGCCATGGCGGCCGGGATCGGCAGGGTGTCGGCGCTGATATCGCGATCCGACAGCACCAGCAGCACGGTGCCACTCTTTGCGGCGGTTTTTGCCTCCTCGCAGATACGCAAGATGGCCGCTTCCAGCCCCTCTTCGGGCTTGAAGTTGAGGCTGATCACCTGATGACGGTAGTACTCACCTTCCAGTGCCAGTAGCTGGTGGAAGTCGGAGTAGAGCAGGATCGGCGACTGGAACAGCACCCGGTGGGCGTGGCCGAAGGTCTCGTTGAAGACGTTCTGCTCGCGACCGATACAGGTGGCCAGCGACATCACGTGGTTCTCACGCAGCGGATCGATGGGCGGGTTGGTCACCTGGGCAAACATCTGGCGGAAGTAGTCATAAAGGGTGCGCGGGCCGGAGGAGAGCACCGCCATCGGGGTATCATCCCCCATGGAGCCGACCGCTTCCTGACCATTTTCACCGAGCACCCGGATGATCTGATCCAGCTCCTCGAAGGAGTAGCCAAACAGCTTCTGATAGGTTTTCAGCTGGTCGTCGGAGAACTCGCGGCTACCGGTCTGGCTGTCGTCCATCTGCTCGAAGGGGACCAGTCGGCGGCAATGTTTATCCATCCACTGCTTGTAGGTGTGACGGTTCTTGAGGTCGTCATCGATCTCGAAGCTGGTCCACACCTTGCCGTTGCTGGTATCCACCACGAACAGCTCGCCCGGGCCGACTCGGCCCTTCTCCAGCACTTCGTCCGGGGTGTAGTCCCAGGTGCCGACCTCGGAGGCGAGGGTGATGAACTTATCCTTGGTGATGACGTAGCGGGCCGGACGCAGACCGTTGCGATCAAGTGCGCAGGTGGCGTAGCGACCGTCGGTCATGACGATACCGGCCGGGCCGTCCCACGGCTCCATGTGCATGGAGTTGAAGTCGTAGAAGGCGCGCAGGTCATCATCCATGTTCGGGTGTTTTTGCCATGCAGGCGGGATCAACAGGCGCATGGCGCGGAACAGGTCCATACCACCGGCGAGGAAGAGATCCAGCATATTGTCGAGGCTGGAGGAGTCAGAGCCGGTGGTGTTGACGAACGGGGCCGCTTCCTGCAAATCGGGAATGAGCGGGGTGGCAAACTTGTAGCTGCGCGCCTTGGCCCACTGGCGGTTGCCGGCGATGGTGTTGATCTCGCCGTTGTGAGCCAGATAGCGGAACGGCTGGGCCAGCGGCCAGCGCGGGCTGGTGTTGGTGGAGAAACGCTGGTGGAAAACGCAGATGGCCGCCTGCATACGGATGTCGGCGAGATCCAGATAGAAGCGCGGCAAGTCCACCGGCATGCACAGTCCTTTATAGACGGTGACCAGATTGGAGAGGCTGACCACATAGAAGTAGTCGTCGTTGACGCGCTTTTCGATGCGGCGGCGCACGATATAGAGGCGGCGCTCGAGATCCTTGTCGACCCAGCCGGGCGGGGCGTTGACAAAGACCTGTTCAATGCTGGGCAGGGAGGCTTTGGCGATAGTACCGAGTACGTTGGTATCGACAGGCACCTTGCGCCAGCCGACCAGACTCAGGGTCTCTTTTTCCAGCTCTTCGTCGATGATGTCGCGGGTCTGCTGGGCCAATACGGGGTCAGGGTTGAGAAACAGCATGCCGACCGCATAGTTGCGGCCAAGGTGCCATCCCTTCTCCTCGGCGACAGCTCTGAAGAAGCTGTCCGGTTTTTGCAGCAGCAGACCGCAACCATCGCCGGTCTTGCCATCGGCGGAGATCCCGCCGCGGTGCTGCATGCGAGCCAATGCTGACATCGCGAGACGGACAAGCTTGTGGCTGGCTTCCCCTTCCATGTGGGCCAACAGGCCGAAGCCACAGTTATCCCTCTCCAGCTTTGGATCATATAGTGACATTGCATTTCTCCCTTGCTCGGCCTTGTATCGCACAGTCATCACCTGACTGCATAAATTGCGATTGGCTCTTGTGGTTCCGTCTGCCTGACGTGGCGAATCTCCAAACTAATGGGATTTTCTGGCGAGGTCAATCGCAGGTCAGGTTTGTCTTCATGGTTACATTCGCATAACAAAATGTCGGGTTAGGGGGATTCGCTCGCAGTTATGGAGTGTTTATTCTGTATAGTTTGATTTTGTTGGTTAAATATATCGCCATTGACGGGCTCAATGGTGTGCTCGTCGACTATGGGCGAATGTAGTAATTTTACCAACCCTATGCTACCTAGAGCGGAAGTGATCACATTTTCAATATCCCATGCTTGCAATTGTGTGCTGTCGGGTCTCTTTGAATTTTTCATTGTTCAACAGTGGGTTATCAGGTCTCATTTTCATATGGATGTTTACTGTTTGAATCGTCAAAGAACTGTAAAAATCCTTTTTTTGCGCTTTTTCTCTATATTTATTCAAAATTGGTCGGGTATTTATATGTTTTACCCTCTCCGCTAGCTTGATCCAGCTCAGCCCCTGTTTTGCGCAAGCTCGTACAATGGCGCTCCTTTAGCGGAGGTGTCATGCAGTTACACGAACTCGTCAATACATTCGGTCAGGATCTCAAGCAGCGTCATGGTCAGAAGATCCACAAACTCTCCATCCACGGGGCCTTCACCTGCCCGAACCGTGACGGCACCCTGGGCCGTGGTGGCTGCACCTTCTGCAACGTATCCTCTTTTGCTGACGAGTCGGCTCAGCAACTCTCCGTGGTGCAACAACTGCTGGCTCGCCGGGACGAAGTCACCCGTGCCAAGCGCTATCTTGCCTACTTTCAGGCCTATACCAGTACCTATGCCGAGGTCGAATATCTGCAGCGGATGTATGAAGAGGCGCTGTCAGTGAGCGATATGGTGGGGCTCTGCGTGGGCACTCGCCCCGATTGCGTACCGGATGCGGTGCTGGATCTGTTGGCGGGCTATCAGGCCCGGGGCTACGAGGTGTGGCTGGAGCTCGGGCTGCAAAGTGCCAACGACAAGACCCTGCAACGGATCAACCGCGGCCACGGTTATGCCGCCTATGAGGATGCGGTAAGACGTGCCCATCATCGCGGCATCAAGGTATGTGCTCATCTGATCGTCGGCCTGCCGGGGGAGGTGCCGATGGACAGCCTCGATACCCTGCATCGCATCGTTGAGACCGGTGTTGAGGGGATCAAGTTGCATCCGCTTCATGTGGTTGAGGGTAGTACTCTCGGCAAGGCGTGGCAGGCGGGGCGCCTTGAGGTATTGACGCTGGAGCAGTATGTGGAAGCGGCCGTTGCCATGATCCAGCACACGCCGCCCGAGGTGGTGTATCACCGGATTTCGGCCTCCGCGCGCCGTCCAACTCTGTTGGCGCCAGCCTGGTGTGAAAATCGCTGGACGGCCATGGCGGATATTGCCAAAGCACTCTCATTGAGCGGCCCGCAAGGTCACGCGTTGGGCAGACCCTTCATACTTCCTGACCTATAATTGAGCACCAGATTATTATTTTCACGTAAAACATAGGGTTATATAAAAAACTTCATACCCTAAACTATAGTTTTGGTACGTGCCGGTTGATATAGTGGTGCGTCATAATAAATGTCATTATCAATTAACTCCGACATTCACCCTGGTTGCAGTGTTAGCATGGTGTTGATGAGTCGATTATTTTTACCAATAACGAATCATGCCGCCATTGCTGCTGTGCCGGGAAATTGGGGATGAGTGTCGCGATCTATCTGGACAGGTTTATCCCCTGATCAGTCTCATCAGCGGGAAGGCCACTCGGTTTTAGCGTGGCTATAGCAGGGAAATATGAGCGATGAACGCTCTTATCTACCTCATTTATGCAGTGACAGGATGCTATGCAAGCAGAAACAAGTCGTATTGATGAGTTATTGGAGTGTCTGGTCTTCTTGACCCGTTTTTATGGTGTGCCCAACAGTCAGGATGCCCTGACGACCGGGTTGCCACTGGTCTCCGGACGCCTGACTACCGCACTCTTTTGCCGTGCTGCCGAGCGGGGCGGGTTATCCGCCCGTGAAGTGATCCAGCCACTGGCTGATATCTCTCCCTTGCTGCTGCCTTGTGTATTGCAGATGCGCAGTGGTGGCGCCTGTATATTGCTGGAGTGGAACGAAGACCGCAGCCAGGGGAAAGTGATTTTCCCGCAGGCCGGTGATGCCGCGCAATGGCTGACCGCAGCCCAGTTGGGTGATGAGTATCTGGGGCGCCTCTTCTATGTAAAGAAGCAGTTCAAGTTTGACGAACGCTCGCCCAAGGTGCTTGAAACCCGTGATGGCCACTGGTTCTGGAGCACCTTGTTCGAATCCCGCGGCATCTATCGCGATGTGCTGATCGCCTCCATTCTGATCAACCTGTTTGCCATCGCCAGCCCTCTTTTCACCATGAACGTCTATGACAAGATTGTACCCAATCTGGCGTTTGATTCGCTCTGGGTGCTGGCTGTCGGGGCCATGGTGGTCTTTACCTTCGATTTTGTGATGCGGCAGTTGCGCAGTTACTTTATCGACATTGCCGGTAAAAAGTCTGATGTGCTGCTGTCCGCCAAAATTTTCGCCAAGGTGATGGGTATGCGGATGGAATCTCGTCCCGCTTCCACCGGTGCTTTCGCCAAACATCTGCAGGAATTTGAGTCGGTGCGGGAGTTTTTCACCTCCGCAACGGTTTCTACTCTTATCGATCTGCCCTTTGCCGTCTTCTTCCTTTTTATTATCTGGATGTTTGCCGGTGTGATGGTGGTGGTCCCCATCGTCGCCATGCTGATCCTCATCGCCTACAGCTTCTATATTCAGGAGCCCCTCAAGCAGTCCATCGAAGAGGGTTCACGCCTTGCGTCCCAGAAGAACGCCAACCTGATTGAAAGTATTTCCGGGCTGGAAACCGTC
Organism: Aeromonas sp. R9-2; assembly: GCF_040908025.1. Lineage (NCBI taxonomy): Bacteria > Pseudomonadati > Pseudomonadota > Gammaproteobacteria > Aeromonadales > Aeromonadaceae > Aeromonas > Aeromonas sp. R9-2. Next base: position 9,212 of record NZ_JBFOCX010000025.1, on the reverse strand, counting down.
AAGATTTTCGGCGCCGAGAGCATGTTCCAGCATCGCTGGGAACAGGCCGTTTCCCATATTTCCACCTGGGGCGTACAGACCCGCCGCATTACCAACTCCATGTCCTCGCTGGCCAGTTATATCCAGCAGGTGGTGACGGTCGGTCTGGTAATCGTCGGTGTTTACCAGATCTCCGAAGGTTTGGTCACCATGGGGGGCATGATTGCCGCCGTGATGCTCTCCAGTCGCGCCATTGCGCCCATGGTACAACTCTCCGTGTTGTCGACCCGTTATAACCAGGCCAAGTCAGCACTGGATATTCTGGAAAAAATCATGCAAACCCCGGGTGAGCAGGAGGAGGGCAAGCAATATATTCATCATCCGGTGATTGCCGGTCGAATTGAATTCGAGAATGTCTCCTTCAAATATCCGGGAATGGAAACCAGCACCCTGCACAATATCAATTTGCGCATTCATCCGGGCGAAAAGGTGGCGATTATCGGCCGGATTGGGGCGGGTAAAACGACCCTCGAGAAGTTGTTGATGGGACTGTATCGACCGACCGATGGCTCGGTACGTATCGACGGTTTTGAACTCGATCAACTGCCACCAGCGGTGATCCGTCGCAATATCGGCTGTGTTCCGCAAGATGTCATTCTTTTCTTTGGCTCGGTGCGGGACAACATCATGCTGGGTAATCCGCTGGTGGATGATGTGAGAGTCTTGCGCGCAGCCAAGCGGGCGGGAGTCACCAACTTTACCAACCGGGATCCCAACGGGCTGGATCGGCAGATAGGCGAGGGTGGCCGTCAGCTTTCCGGTGGCCAGCGTCAGTCGATCCTGCTGGCACGCGCCCTGCTCAATGATCCCCCCATTCTGGTGATGGATGAGCCGACCTCCAACATGGATAACCAGTCCGAGATGCAGGTTAAGCAAGAGCTCGCCAGACTGGGCCCGGAAACCACATTGATCCTCATCACTCACAAAACCTCGATGCTGGATGTGGCATCGCGAGTGATCGTTATCGAGCAGGGGCAGATCGTTGCTGATGGCCCCAAAGAGGTGGTGTTGCAGCAGTTGAAGGAAGGCAAGGTGCGCGTGCAGGAGGTGTCCCATGGTTAAGGGGCTCATGGACTGGTTCAAGCGCAGCAAAAAGACGCCTTCCGGCGAGGTATTGCCAGCACCCGAGCATCTGGAGTTTGTCGATGACGGCGCGGCAGCTGTACTGCTGACCACGCCGACCGGAGCTCGCATCCTGTTGTGGTGCTGTTTCCTCTTTTTCATGAGTGCCATCGTCTGGGCGGCCTGGGCCGAACTGGATGAAGTCACAGTGGGTCAGGGCAAAGTTATTCCGTCCCGTCAGCTGCAGGTGATCCAGAACCTGGAAGGGGGGATCGTCAAAGAGATCTTCGTCAAAGAGGGGGACATCGTCGAAAAGGGGCAGCCGCTGCTGCGCATTGATGACACCCGTTTCCGCTCCGACTTTAGAGAACGGGAGCAAGAGGTCGTCACCCTCAAGGGGGATGTGGCCCGTCTGCGCGCCGAGATGGCCAGCGTCGAGGTGAAAAACGACCCGGCACTGGGGTGGCGTGAGCAGGTAGTGGTAGGCGAAGCGCCAATCCAGTTCCCCGATGGTTATGAAACCGTCTTTGCCGAATACGCACACCGTGAGCGGTCTGTACAGCGGGATCGCCTAAATAACCTGAAAAACCAGCTCTATATTCTTGGTCAGCAAATCGAACAGAAAGAGCAGGAGCTGATTGAACTGAATGCCAAGATCCGCACTGTGAATCGCAGTGTGGATCTGGCCAGACAGGAACTGAATATTAGCCGTCCGTTGGCGAAAGAAGGTATAGTGCCTCAAGTGGAGCTAATCAAGCTTGAGCGGCAGGTCAACGAGATGCAGGGGGAGCTGGAGAGCAACCGTCTGCTGATCCCAAAACTCAATTCGGTACTGCGTGAGACCATCTCCAAGCGTAATGATATTGCGCTGAAGTTCAGAGCAGACTCCCAGACTGAACTGAATGAGAAGCAGGGGCGGCTTGGCCAGTTGTCAGAAGGGCAGGTTGGCTTGCGAGACAGGGTTGACCGGACCAGCGTGATTGCTCCGCTCAAGGGCACCATCAAGAAACTCAAGATCAACACCCTGGGCGGCGTGGTTCAGCCCGGCATGGATTTGATGGAGATTGTGCCGTTGGAGGATACCTTGCTGGTAGAAGCCAAGGTGTCACCGAAAGATATCGCCTTCCTGCGACCGGGGCTGGATGCCATCGTCAAAATTACTGCCTATGACTTTACAATCTATGGAGGATTGCATGGCAAGGTTGAACAGATAAGTGCGGATTCGATCCAGGATGAGGAGGGGAACTCCTTTTATCTGGTTCGGGTTCGAACAGAGAAGAGTTACTTGGGCGATGAGCTTAACGCACTTCCCATCATCCCCGGTATGTTAGCCAGTGCTGATATCATTACTGGTAAAAAAAGTGTCCTAGACTATTTGCTTAAGCCGATTTTACGGGCAAAGCAGTCGGCACTGAGAGAACGATAAGCCAACAATCTAAAAACAAAACATGACTGGAGATAACATGAAAAAAACGATTGTTGCCATGCTGGTCAGTGGCGGCATCCTGATCCCGAGTTTGGGTCAGGCCCAGACTCTGGAAGAGTCGGTGGCACAGACACTTGCTACGCATCCCAAGATAAAGGAAGCGTTTGATCTGTATCAGGCACGACTCTATCAGCATGAAGGAGCCAAGGGGGGCTATTATCCTACGATCGATCTGCGTGGCGGCGTAGGCTATGAAAAAACTGACAGCCCTTCTACCCGCGCTGCCAGCGCCAACAGCAATATTGATGATTCCATGACTCGCAAAGAGGCTGGACTCAGTCTGCGACAAATGTTGTTTGATGGCTTTGATGTCAGCAACAACGTCTCCAGAACCGAAGCTGAAGCCAATGCCCAGCGTCTGGCGATGATCTCCGAAGCAGAAAACACCGCGCTGCGGGTGGCTGAGGTCTACCTCAATATGCTGCGCCAGCAGGAGATCCTGGAACTCTCCAAACAGAACCTGGAAACCCACGAACAGATCCGCAGCGACATCAGCAAGCGGACTGATTCAGGGCTTGGCTCTACTGCGGATCAGACCCAGATTGAAGGTCGTGTTGCCCGGGCCTATTCAAATCAGGCCGCTGCTGAAAACAACTATCGCGACGCAGAGAGTGAATTTATTCGTGTCGTGAACGAGGTACCAAAAGATCTGGTACAGCCGGTTCCCAATACCGAGCTTATCCCGGCCAGCCTCGATAGTGCGCTGAAAACGGCGACCGAAGTCCACCCGACCCTGCTCTCTTCCCTGCAGGATATCGAAGCGGCCAAGTATCAACATGAAGGCGCCAAATCCGGTTTCTACCCCAATGTAACATTCGAGGTCGATCAGAACTGGAATGAGGATATCGATGCGGTCAAAGGGCGCAACGATGATCTGACCGCAATGGTGCGCATGCGTTACAACCTGTTCCGTGGCGGTTCTGATGTGGCAGAGAGCAATGCAACATCGGCGCTCTACTCTCAGGCGAAAGACATTCATTTGAATGCGTTTCGCCAGGTTGAGGAAGGCACTCGTCTGGCCTGGAACGCGAAAGAGTCGCTGGCCAAGCAGAAGACCTTCCTGAAAGAGCATGTTGACGCCAGCTATGACACCGTACAGGCATACAAGAAGCAGTTTGGTTTGGGTCAACGGACATTGCTGGACGTATTGAACACCGAGAACGAATTGTTCGAGGCGCGTCGCAGCTACATCACTGCCGAGTATGATGCACTGCTGGCGGACTATCGCATTCTCAACGCGACAGGCAGTCTGCTCAATGCATTTAGCGTCAAACAACCCGCTGAATGGCAGGCCAGGCAATAACCGTTTGTTCATGATCCCGCAGGGATCATGAACGCCAACATGGTGATTGCAGCTGGCAGTCACCATGTTTGGCTAACGCAGGTTGTTGTACGAGCTTTGAGGAGTGCAGCAGTAATAATGCAGCAGGAATATGATGTGACACTCCAGCGCGGAACCGGTAGCCGATGGTGTTATCTTCTTAATGAATGGAGATACAGATCGCTACGCGCTTTGCGCCACTCCTTATGGATCCTGCTGTTACCCTTCTCACTTCTGCTCTGTGCCAGTCAGCCTCTGCCACAGGAAGATCTCAACTTGATCAAACGGGCGGAGCAGACCTATGGCGCCAGAGCCGGCAAGCGTGTAACCAGTTGGCGTATGCTGGTCATGGAGACGAAGGGCAGGGCCCTGAGCGAAGAAAAAAAGCTTGAGCGGGTAAATAATTTTTTCAATCGGATGCGTTTTATTGACGATATCAAGTTGTGGCGCAAAAAGGATTATTGGGCAACCCCGCTAGAATTTTTGGGAGCCGCTGGGGGAGACTGTGAAGATTTCAGTATCGCTAAATACTCTACGCTGCTCGAGCTTGGGATCCCTGATGATAAAATGCGGATGGTGTACGTCAAGGCTCTTGATTACAACCAGTTTCACATGGTGGTGGCATATTATGAGACACCCTCTTCCGTTCCGGTGATTTTGGATAATTTGATAGGCTCGATACGCCCTGCCACACAGCGGCGTGATCTGGTGCCTATTTACAGTTTTAACGGTAGTCACTTGTGGTTGATGAAGGCACGAGGCCAAGGGGAACTGGCTGGTCAATCATCCCGCTTGGGATTATGGAATGATTTACGCAATCGCATGACCTCGGGGCGATTGGCTCGGCCTGTGGTGAATTTGGATGATTAACCTATGACGCTCTATCGACAGTTATTAGCCACCATGCTGCTGCTGTTTGGATTGTTATTTGCGGCCACATACTGGGTGCAATTCAATTCAACCCGCACTTATCTGGCGCAGCAACAGGAAACAACGGTCATCAATACGGCAACCTCGCTGGGTCTTGCGCTCACCCCCTATCTGGAAAACGGTGACAAGGTCGGTGCCGAGTCGGTGATCCAGGCCATTTTTGATGGTGGCTATTATCGATTGGTTCGCTTGGATTTGCTGGCATCAAAGGATGTCATCGAGCAGGAAAATACCAACAATATTCAGGGGGTGCCGCAGTGGTTTGTAAATTTGGGACTGTTTCCTGAGGTATCCAACGAGTCAATTCTGACGTCTGGCTGGTTGCAGCTTGGAAAATTAAAAGTAGTGGGTCACCCCGGCCAGGCTTATTACGAGTTGTGGCGGGGGATGAGCGAGCTGGCGAGCTGGTTTCTGGTCGGCTTTTTGATCACCACAATTTTGTTGATGAGAGCACTCAACTACTTGCTCAAGCCACTCAAACAGATCTGTGATCAAGCCGTCGAGATTGAGCTGCACCATTTCGGTCATACAATCCCGGAGCCTAAAACTCATGAATTGAAGCAGGTCGTTCAGGCGATCAACACCCTCTCAAGCAAGTTGGCGTTGCAGTTCAAAGAGCAAGCCGATGAGGCCGAGAAATTGCGTGAGCGGGTTTATGTCGATGCCGTATCGGGACTTGGCAACCGGGCCTATTTTGTGGGTCAGGTAAACGCATGGATAGCGGAGGCTGGCCAAGGTGGCGTCATGCTGGTTGCGGTCGACATGCTGGATGATATCTATCGCGATGAAGGCTTTGCTGCCCGCGACAACATGGTCAAATCGATAGCTCAGGCTTTGAAAGAGCAATTAAAAGGGTGGGATGGCGCAGCCTTGGCACGGATCTCCGCGACGGAATATGCGCTGCTCTGTCCAACTGACGATCTGACTCAGCTAAAAGAGCTGGCTGAAGTGATTAATAGCCGCATTGCCGATCTGGTGGTGAATCCAATGGGCGAAGGGGATGCGCTCTCCGTCATCGGTATTGCCGGTCGTGATGGTAATGATGATCTCTCTGCCTTGTTGACCAAAGCCGATAATGCGCTTGGCAAAGCGCGCAATGAACGCCGTGGTGCTGTGGTGATGGAAGGGGGGGCCGAGCAAGGTTTGATGGGGCGTTTGGCCTGGCGAGATCTGGTACAAGATGCCATTTCACGACAACTTTGGCGCTTCAAAGCCCAACCAGCTTGCCGGTTTGATAATGGAGCAAGGTTGCATGCCGAGCTGTTTGCTTCTATCTCTCGGGATGGCACTGATTATTTTGCAGGTCAGTTCTTGCCCGCGATTGAACAGTTCAAATTGGGTGGCGAGTTTGACCAAGCGGTGCTTGATGCTTGCGTTCCATTACTGCAAAAACAGTCTGATCTGGTACTGGCGATCAACATCACTGCTGGCTCGCTCTGCTCGGATGAATTTTTAACCTGGCTGACGCGCTATCTGACCGAGCATGCAGAGCTCAAAGAGCGGTTGTTATTTGAAATACCTGAAGCTGCCATCATGAAACATAAAGACAACGTAGCTGCGTTGGTTGGCACCTTGCAAGCTCATGGCTTCCAGTGGGGGGTTGACCACTATGGTCGTCACTTCCAGTCTCTGGGCTATCTGGAGGAGCTGTCGCCGGCTTATGTCAAGGTCGATCACGGTTATACCAGTCAGGTCATGGAGCCGGGGGCTGACACCTCATTCCTGGCTGCAGTGTGTCGCGCCGCACACAATGCCGGTGTGACCACCATTGCGACCCGTGTCGAGGATCAACATCAAGTGGAACTGCTTTCCAAGTTGCATATCGATGGTTACCAGGGATTTGTTCATCCTGCCTTCCCATTGTCTTGAACTAAATGCTGGAAATGGCCCCGATAGGGGCCTTTTTTATACCAGTCACTTCTCTTTTCGCCATTTTTCTATAACCAACTCAAGGTCAGCCTTGAATGGGGCTGTGCCTAGGGTTCTGATTTATATTAAGAAATTCCAACTCTTCGATTTTTTTCCGTCCATTTGTTGAATTCCTCTCGAACGTACGCTTTTTTGCAACGGAACAGCGCGCTATCTCCTTCTACGGTGTAGACATCAAGATCTGTCACCTTGGAGCAATGGATATGCGTACCCAAATCATCGACAAGTCCGTGGTTGTCTCAGCTATAGAAGGCAATGTGGAGATTGTGCTGGCTGATGGAAGCAGCCGCCCTCTGCAAAAAGGGGAAATTCTCCAACCCGGAGCAAAATTGGCCATAGCTGATGACGCCAAGCTGGCTCTTTCCCCTTATGACGATACTCCAGCATCGGATGTTCCGGCCGGTTCCGAGTCCGCTGAACCTGCTCAACCGCAAGTGGCGGCCAGCCAGGAAGGCGCACCTTCAGATATTGCCGCATTGCAAGAATCGATTCTGCAGGGTGTTGACCCGACTCAAAACTTTGAGGCTTCTGCTGCTGGTGGGGCTCCAGCGGCCGGTGGTGGTGGCGGTATTGGTGGGGTTGCGGGGGCCAGTGGTAATGGTGGTTTCGTCACAATTGATCGAACTGGCGATGCCACGATAGCGGCTGCAGGGTTTGATACCACCTACGATACGGCCGCTGTCATCAATGAAAATCAGGCCGAAGATTTGATTCTTGAAAATCAGCTTGATGATTTGGGCGAAACCGCCGTAACCCTGGAAGACACTCAGGTCAGTGGGAATTTGCTCGACAATAGTACCAATCCAGATGGACCCGCTGATGCCTCTATCGTTTCATATGACTGGGGTATCAATATCGGAGTCCCTGCCGGTGTTGCTGCCACCATTACCGGAGTGGGTACGCTGATCATCAATCCGGATGGGAGCTATACCTTTACTCCGGCTCCTAACTATGATGGTGCAGTTCCCCCGGTGAACTATCAGGTAACTGATGGCCAGGATACAGTGACTTCAACACTCGTTATCTCCATTACTCCGGTAGATGAGGAGGTTGGCCTTGATGGGCTTACCCTAGAAGGGGGAGAGGTGTTGGTCAGTGATGCCAATCTGGCGGATGGTTCAACCCCCAATGCGACAGCGTTGACTCAAGGTGGAGTGTTTACCTTCAGCGCCCCCGATGGCGTGCAAACGCTAGCGATCGGGGTGATCCAGTTGATCAGCAATGGCACTGTGGTTGCTCTGCCTGTATCCATTGAGACACCGCTGGGCAATGGATTGCAAATCACCGCAATAACCTACGATCCCGTTACCGGTAACGGCAGTGTCTCCTACAGCTATACCCTCCTTGATAATGAAGCTCATCAACAACCCGCTTCTGACCTGCAATTGGGTGAGAGCCTAACGGTGACCTTGACTGATGATGACGGTGATACAGCCAGCGCAACATTGGACATCGTTATTCAGGATGATGTGCCTACCCAGGATGTGGGGGTGGCCGAAGAGGCTAATTTGGGTGGATTGTCGGTCAGTCTGGACGAGACGGTTGGCAAAGAGGATACCTACAGCGAAAGTGATGTGAATGACGGCTATGTCAGTGATGACGTAGAGGGTGCACTGGCCCGGGCTACAACTGCGATTGAAGGTGGTTTGCTGTCACTGTTTACCAGCAGTGGCAGCTACGGTGCTGATGGTGCAGGTAGCATCACCGGCAGTTTCAGCTTTGTCGGAATTGGCGAGGCGGGGATTGCCACCAACCTGTTTGCCACCAAAGGTGGTGCGATAACCCTCAATGCGGTGAGCTCGACCGAGCTGCAAGGGGTTGATGGTGACGGCGATGTGGTCTTCAGCATCAAGATTGTGGAGGTAGATGGGGTATCCCAACTGCAGACCACCCAGTTTGAAGCTTTGTCTCATGACGACACCGGTTTGTTTGATGAATCACTGTCGCTGCTGCTCAGCGGGCAGAGCAGTCTGGGACTGCAATACAGCGTGACCCGTGTGGACGGAGATGGCGATAGCGTGACCGACAGTACCACTGTCAGTTTGATTGCGGGCGAGCGGTCGGTATTCAGCTTCGATGATGATGGTCCGCGTGCCGGGCTGGCAGAGAAAGCGCCGGCTCTGGGCGCGACCGTGGATGAAAGCCTGGCCAGTCTGAGCGGTGTGGGCGGCGACGGAGTGGCCAGTGCCAGCCTGAGTGCGGGTGACGTGCAGGCACAGTTTGTGTCAGCCTTCGGGGCGGATGGGAAAGGCAGTATCGGTTACAGCCTGGCGCTGACCGGCAGCGACGTGGTGAGTGGCCTGTATGCAGTCGACCCGCTGGCCGCCAACGGCCAGGGCGCGGCTATCGTGCTCAATCAGGCGGGTAACGTTATCACCGGCAGCGCCGGTGGGGTGGACTACTTCACCCTGACCATTGACCCGACCACCGGGGAAGTGACCCTGG